>QCMN01000006.1 GCA_003213715.1 Pelagibacteraceae bacterium AG-422-B15 | reverse complement strand
AAATAAATGATTATATCAAAACTATCTTGAGCTCTACTATATCAATAGCTGATGAAAAACTTGTTAGCTAAAAGAGATATTAAGGAAAAAATCAAAATTGCTTTGAGAGAAGATTTTGGTAGATACGGCGATATAACCTCGAAAGTTATAATTTCCAAAAAAACTAAGATCAAAGCATCTATAGTCGCAAAAGAGAATGCGATTGTCTGTGGAACTGAGTTTGCTGTTCAAACATTTAAAGCAATCAATAGTAAAATTAAAATAAAAGTTCTAAAAAAAGATGGAAGTAAAGTAGTTAAAGGAAATAAAATTATTGACGTTAATGGTGATGCACAAAGTATATTAATTGCAGAGAGGACAGCTCTAAACTTTTTAGGGTTCATGTCTGGCATTGCAACAAAAACAAGAAAATTTGTTGATATTGCAACACCTTATGGAGTTAAAATTTATTCAACTAGAAAAACAATTGCTGGGATGAGAAAGATACAAAAATATGCTCTTACGATTGGTGGTGCGCATGTAAACAGGGCTTCTTTGTCAGATTTTTATTTCATAAAAGATAACCATCTTGGAAACAAAGAAGAATTGGTTGAGAATATAAAAAAAATAAAAAAATCAAAATTAAAAAAGAAAATTACGGTAGAAATTGACACAATTAAACAACTGAAAAAAATTTTAAATCAGGAAATAGATATTGTGCTTCTCGATAATATGACTGAGAAACAAATTTCTCAATGCTTAAAAATTATTAAAAAAAGGTTTCTTTGTGAGGCATCTGGAAATATTAATTTAAAAAATATTAAGTCTTATGCGAAAACAAAAATTGATAGAATTTCAATCGGACAACTTACCCATAGTATAGAAAACGTTGATTTTGGACTTGAAATTTAAATGTACAGCCGTCCAATAGTTAAAGACAGCTTTAAAGTTCCTACAGAATTGGTAACTAAAAATTTTGTCTTAAGACCACTTACAATAAAATATATCGATAAAGACTATGAGGCAGTGATGAGAAGTGTAGATCATCTGTATAAACTAATGGACGATAGTGAATGGCCAAAAGGAATGACAATAAATGAAAATCTTGCTGATCTGGGATGGCATGAAGTGGAGTTTTCTCTTAGACATTCTTTCGCTTACACAGTTCTATCAAAAAAAGAAGGGAATGATGTAATTGGTTGTTGCTATATTTATCCCTCCGATAACCCTGAGTACGAGGTACAGGCATACTATTGGATAAGACAGGATTTACTTGATAGCGGCCTAGAGGATGAATTAGGAAAAACATTTAGGGAATGGTTAGAAAAATCTTGGCCATTTAGCAAAATAGAATTTCCGAGAAGAGATATATAGTTAATTAAAAACTTTTTTATATTCAAGGTTTAAGTCTTGAGATGAAACTCTTTTTTGTGACATAGTATCTCTATCTCTTATAGTTACTGTATCATTTTCGATTGTTTCAAAGTCAACTGTTATACAAATAGGTGTACCAATCTCATCATGACGTCTATAACCTTTTCCAATATTACCAGAGTTTTCTAAAATGACCCTTCCCATACCTAGTGCTTGAAGATCATTCTTAATCTTGCTTGCTTTATTAACTAAATCCTCATTATTTCTTTTTAGAGGAATTACGGCCGCTTTAATTGGAGACAAATGTGGTTTCAAACTTAATACAATTCTTTTATTTCCGTTTTCTAAATCCTCCTCCTTGTAAGCTTCATTGAGTAGCGCAAATACACCTCGATCAACACCAGCGGAGGGTTCTATAACATACGGGATGTACCATTCTTTACTTTCTAAATTTTGAATACTCAATTTTGTTGTTGATTGGTTATTTTTCATTACATCTGCGGATATTTTAAAGTCATTTTGATTTTTAGTGTGAGAGCCAAGATCGAAATCAGTTCTGTTTGCTATACCTTCTAATTCTTCAAGTCCATGTGGAAATTCATACATAAGATCTACAGTGGCTTTTGAGTAGTGAGATAGGTCAGCATCTTCAACATTTAGTTTCTTTAATCTTTTTTCAGATATGCCTTGATCAATCCACCAAGAATACCTCTTGTCTACCCAATATTTATGCCACTCGTCATCTTTACCTGGTTCAACGAAAAATTCTAATTCCATTTGTTCAAACTCTCTAACTCTGAATATGAATTTGCCTGGTGTGACTTCATTTCTAAAAGCTTTGCCTATCTGCGCGATTCCAAAAGGAATAGTCTTACTTGTTGAGTCCAATATATTTTTAAAATTTGTAAAAATTTGCTGTGCGGTTTCAGGTCTTAGGTAAGCATAATTACTGCCATCATCTACAGGGCCAACTGTTGTTTTAAACATAAGATTAAATGGTCGAGGTTCAGTTAGATCGCTAGACCCACATGCTGGGCATTTTCCATCCGTGGCCTGGTCAGATCTAAATCTATTTTTGCAATTTCTACAATCGACTAAAGGATCAGAGAAAGTATCTTCATGGCCTGAATATTTTAATACATGTCTACTTGTTAAAATTGATGCATCAAGTCCTTCAACGTCATCTCGATCATAGATCATTGATTTCCACCACGAGGATTTAAGGTTATTTTTTAATTCTACTCCGAGTGGACCATAGTCATATATTCCTTGCAAGCCACCATAAATTTCACTTGATTGAAAAATAAACCCCCGTCTTTTACACAATGAAACGAGGTCTTCCATGTTTTTAGAGGCCATATCGACTCCAGAAAGAATTTTCCCTTAGAGCTTCTGTAAGCCGGTCAACAATATCGTTATTTGAAATCTGATTATTTAAAATATTTTTAATGAATGATTTTTTTTCCTCTATGTTCCTAATCTTTAATTTTTTCCCATAATGTTTTTCAATGTATGAGTTTAGTTCTTCATTAGAGTCTACTAAACCGAGTTTTTTTGCTTGTTCGCCTGTCCAAAACTCCCCATTAAAAACTTTTTTTGGGTCTATTTTCTTTTTTCTATTTTTTGATACTAAATCTTTGAAATTTTCAAATATGCTATCCTGAACTTTGATCAGCTTATCAGTGTCCTTTTTAGAAACTTCTTCAAATGGATCGAGAAAAGATTTTCTATCTCCTTTTGTAAAAACTCTCCTTTTAATGCCTAGTTTATCTATTAATTTTTTGAATCCAAAAGAGGCACTGATCACACCTATTGATCCGACTATAGAACTTTTATTGGCGATTAAAATATCTCCTGCACACATCAGCATATAACCTCCTGAGGCAGCAACATCCTCCGCGATCGTAATCACTTTTACATTGTTTTTCTTTGATAAATTTCTTATACGGTTGTGTATAAGCTCAGATTGTACCGGTGACCCACCTGGTGAGTTGATCTTAATGACTACTATAGATGGCTTTTTAAAGCTAAAAGCTTTCTCAAGAATAGCAGCACAATTCTCAAGTGTAAGACCCTTTTGAAATCTACCGAGATCTCCAATAACACCTCGCAAGCCAACTATATTTATTCTTGTTTTAGAGGATATTAAGCTCATTTTTTTTAATTCTTGTCTGAAATCAATAACTTTTAATTATATGAGACTATATTATAAGTACATCTAAATATAAAACAAAATCATAATTAATAAGTGAATACCCCAGTAAAATCATTATCGAATTTACTTAAAAGCTCTCTAAAGAGAGTTGAAAGAGAAATCAGTAAGAACATAAAGGATGAAGAAAAATTAATTACATTAACAGCAGGCCATCTCATTAAAGCTAAGGGAAAAAAAATAAGGCCCCTTCTTACCTTGCTTGTATCAAAAATGCTAAATTACAAAGGTAACGCAGATGTAACACTTGCTGTCTGCATAGAGTTTATTCATAACGCTACTTTGTTGCATGATGATGTAATTGATACAGGAAAGATCAGAAGAGGAAAATTAAGCGCAAATCAAATATGGGGAAATAAAGTAAGTGTTTTAGTTGGAGATTACCTTTTAAGTAGAGCTTTTAAGCTAATGGTAAAAAATAAATCACTGAAGTTACTAGAGATATTATCCCAAACATCACTCATTTTAGCAAGAGGACAAATACAAGACGTAGGCAACAATCAAAATGTCAACTTAACAGAAAAGAAGTATTTATCTATCATAAATGCTAAAACTGCTGAGCTTTTTAGGATATCTTGTTTCTTACCAACCATCATTACTGACCAAAATAAAAAAACTCAAAAAATATTTAATGATTTTGGTTTTAATTTTGGCATGGCCTTTCAATTATCTGACGACGTATTAGATTATTTTGGCGACTCAAGCAAAATGGGGAAAAGTGTTGGGAAAGATTTTTTTGAGGGTAAAGTAACATATCCAGTCATTCATTGTTTCAAAAAATCTGATAAAAAGTCAAAAAAAATTATAGCTAAACTCTTTTTTAAGAGAAAAAGAAGTAAAAAAGATCTGGCAGTACTTCTAAATCTAATGAACAAAACTAATACTTATAAGAGTTCAATCGAATTTGTTAGAAAATACGCAGAAAAAGCTAAAACTAATATTAATAAATTTGAAGGAAATAAAGATAAAGTGTATCTTGATGAATTGGTGGATCATTTAATAATCAGAGACAAATAAAAAATAAATATGTCATTTAATACTTTTGGAAAAAATTTTCGATTTACAACATGGGGGGAATCTCATGGGGAAGCTATTGGATGTGTAATTGATGGTTGTCCTCCGTTAATACCACTTAAGGAAAAGGATATTCAGAAATATTTAGATATGAGAAAGCCAGGAAAAAATAGATTTGTTACACAAAGAAGAGAAGATGATAAAGTTTCAATTTTATCTGGTGTCTTTGAGGGAAAAACAACTGGAACTCCGATAATGCTGATAATATGGAACAAAGATCAGAAATCAAAAGACTACAGTGATATAAAAAATAAATTTAGACCTGGACATGCTGACCTAACATATTATTTGAAATATGGAATAAGAGATTATAGAGGTGGAGGTCGTTCTTCCGCAAGAGAAACTGCGAGTAGAGTAGCTGCTGGCGCTGTTGCAAGAAAGGTAATTGGACATATATTAAAAAAAGAAATTTTAATTCAAGGCGCAGTTACTCAAGTTGGTAAGCTTGCCATCAATCAAAGAAATTTTGATTGGAATGATGTAAAGAAAAATTCATTTTTCTGTCCTGATAAAAAAATAGTTAAAGTTTGGGAGGAGTACCTAGATGAAACTAGAAAAAAAGGGTCATCATTGGGTGCAAAATTATTAATAAATGCAAGAAATGTTCCTGCCGGACTTGGAGAACCTGTATATGGTAAATTAGATGCTGACCTTGCAGGTGCAATGATGAGCATTAACGCTGTTAAAGGAGTTGAAATAGGAGCTGGTAATGAGGCTGTTGAATTATCAGGAGATGAGAACTCCGATGAAATAAGAGCTAATAAAAATAAAAAAATTATCTTTTCTTCTAATAATTCTGGCGGAATCTTAGGTGGTATATCAAGTGGCCAAGATTTAAATTTATCAATAACGATCAAACCAACTTCATCGATTTTAAAGGCAAAAAAAACAATTAATAATAAATTTCAAAATACATCGATTTCAACAAAAGGCCGTCATGATCCATGTGTAGGTTTGAGAGCTGTCCCAATTGCTGAGGCTATGATGGCGTGTGTTTTAGCAGATCATATATTGCGCAATAGAGCGCAATGTGGCTAAACTTTTAGATCAACTAAAAAATCAATAAGCAACAAAGTCTTTTTTTTCTTTAATTTAAGTTTCTTCAAATTCTTTAACGTCTTTTCAGCTAGTTTTTTTTTGTAATTTAGTAAAATCTCAGTATTTACCTTTGACATTCTTTGAAAATCTGCAAAGTCATCATTGATTTGAAAAATTTCTCCGATGTACTCTCCAATTTTTTTCATACTAACTTCGATACTCTTATTTTTATTTGCACAAATTGCAACTGCTTGACAGCAATAAGACATTAATCTTGCAGTCTTTAATTTGTTTAATTCTAATCTTCCACTTACAGTAGGTGATTTTAAACTCAAATCATAGTATTGTCCTAAAAGAAGCCCTTTTTCACCTGAAACTTTGCTCATTACTTCAATCAGCTTTGTTTTTTTCTTATCTGATATTTTAAAAGAACTACTAGATAAAATTTGATATGCTTTAGTCAATAAAGCGCATCCCGCGAGAATTGCAGTATATTCATTGAATTTATAATGTGTTGTTTTTTTTCCTCTTCTAAATTGATCGTTGTCCATAGAAGGTAAATCATCATGCACAAGAGAATAATTATGTAACATCTCAATTGCTGAGGCTAAATTAAAAATAATACTGTTTGATAAATTCAATTCTTTACCAAAAATATATACTAGATATGGTCTAAATCTTTTACCTCCTGTATTAATTGAATACAGGATAGCTTGATTTAATAGATTTTTATCTTTGCTAAGTTTTTTTTTTAAAAATTTATTGAATTTAATGGTAAATTTTTTCAAATCGTTATTTATGATTTGATGTTTCATTTACTTTTTTTTAGATATTTTACCATCTGGCAGCACTTTGATTTCCTCAAGTTTTAAAACTGCATCGTCTAATTTTTGTTGGCAATGGGCTCTTAATTGCGATCCACGCGTATAATACTCAATAGACTTTTCAAGATCAATGTTTCCACTCTCTAAATTTTCTACAATCTCAGATAGTTCTTCCATAGCTTTTTCAAAAGAAAATTTTTTTATGTCATCAGGTATTTTAGTCATTATTTTGTAACTCTCTTATATGGGTAATCATTGAATTTTCTAAAGCTTGTATATCATATCCACCTTCAAGCATAGAAATAATTCGGTTATCACAATATTTATCTGCAATACTCATCAACTTTTGTGTAATCAATTTAAAATCATTTTCTAAAAGTTCTAGCGATGCCAATGGGTCTTTTTCGTGAGCATCGAAACCCGCTGATAAAATTAAAAAATCTGGTTTTTGATCATGTAATTTTTTTATAATCATCTCATCAAATGCCGATTGATATTGAGATGAATTTGTTCCCGCTTGAAGAGGTACATTAACAATATTACCTACTCCCTTTTCATTTGTATCACCTGTTCCAGGATACAATGGATATTGATGAGTTGAATAGTAATGTACCTTAGAATTTTTATAGAATATATCTTGCGTTCCGTTTCCATGATGAACATCAAAGTCGATAATGGCAATATTTTCCAAACCATACCTATTGATCAAGTACTTTGCAGATATAGCTACATTATTAAATACACAAAAACCCATTGAACGGTCATAACATGCATGATGGCCTGGCGGCCTTACAATACAGAACGCATTCGTACATTTTTTATTTATAACGTTATCTGCAGCGTCTATGCCAGCGCCTGCAGCTTTTAATGTCGCCTCAAAAGAACCACGAGATACAGGTGTTTCTTGATCCAGAAAAACTATCTGTTCATCTTTTGGAAAACGATCAAGAGTTTCATCTACAAAACTTTTATCATGTGCTTCATAAATATGAGAGTAATCTACCTTATTCGGTTTAATTATTGATATATTTTTAAATTCTTCATTATTTATTAAATCGATGATATTTTTTACTCGATCAGTTCTCTCTGGATAATCGAGAGATGATACATGATCTTTAAAACTATCATCGAAATATATTTGTGTTTGAGTCATTTAATGAAATCTAAAATAATAAATCTAAATTCAAATAATATTAAAATTATAACTAGAAGTCTACTCATAGGAAAAACTATAATAATCCCAACAGATACCGTTTATGGTATTGCAGCCGATGCAAAGAGTTTTCAAGGCGTTGAAAATATATTTAAGATTAAAAAAAGACCCAAAAGATTACCTCTTATTCTGTTTACTCATTCAATTGCTGAAGCTAAAAAGCTAGCAATATTTTCACCCTTTGAAGAATATTTGGCATCAAAATATTGGCCCGGACCACTTACTTTGATATTAAAAAAGAAAGGAAAAAAGTTTTACAATGGGGACAAAAGATTGTCTAAGGTAGGTATACGCATTCCAAAAAATAAAGACGTTATAAAAATTCTCGAGTACATTCAAAAGCCACTTGCAACTACAAGCGCTAATATTCATGGAGAAATAAATATAAAATCATTAAATCAATTAGGAATAATAAAATCAGAAGATGTCGCTTATGCAATCGAAAAAAAAGGTAAAATGAGCTTTAAAGAGTCAACTTTAGTTGAAACTAAAAATAATCAAATAAATATTATACGCGAAGGTTGTCTGTCTAAAAAATTAATTAATGAAGAATTAAAAAATTTTAACAAGAAACACTATTAAGCATCTACGAATGCGTTAAATGAAAAACACCGTCTCTCACCATCTCCTCTAAAAGGATGGACATCATGCATTAAAAAAGAAGGGAAAATATACAAATCTCCTACCTTGGGCTTAAATGTTTCGCGGTGCTTTACTAGCGGAGGGCTATTCCTGGGCATCGAAACACGGCCATCAAAAAATGATATTAAACCCGCTAAATCTTTTTCTTTATTTAATCTTATAGACGAGGGAATTTTTAAATAACCCACACCACTGATGTTGCCTCTGTGTAAATGGGGTGGATTAAAATCTCCAGCATACTGACTTACTATCCAAGCTCTTTCAATTTTAATTTTCTTAACTTTTATATTTAATGTTTGCTTATAATAATCTTTTATTGAATTAATTATCTGTTTTTCTATTCCAGCTTTTAGAATCTTATTTGGTATTTTAAACTGCTGTTTCATACTTCCTATGAGCCTATGATCATAATCATACTTTTTAGACAAGGACTTATTTTTTGACACTTGATCTGAAAACTTGTTTAAGTTTGTAACTGTTCTCGATGAGAGCTTTGTTTTGCCTATTGTTGGCCCAAATGGTTTATATATCTTCATAGTTTTTTCTGGTGCGCCCGGAAGGATTCGAACCCTCAACCCTCAGATCCGAAGTCTGATGCTCTATCCAGTTGAGCTACGGACGCATCTATATTATATTTCACGTACCATGCTTTTTCTTAAGATACTAGAGAAATTAGGACGAAAAAAAGTTGTGATGGACAGAGGCCCTTCACATCCAGAATATTATTTAGCTAAGCCATGGACAGCTAGGTATTATTTGCTGTTTAGAAAAAGACCGAAATGGTTTCCTTTCAATATACTTATTCATCATATTTTAGATAATGATCATGGAATTGGACTACACAATCATCCCTTTCCATATATTACAATTATTTTAAGTGGTGGTTACTGGGAGACAAACATCAAAGAAGAAAGAAAATGGCGTGGAAAATTTTATATAGGCTTTAGAAGTGCTGATAATTTGCACCGGGTTGACCTAGAGCCAGGCATTAAGCCAATTACAATTTATATTGCTGGTCCTTACGGACTAAGAAAAAAAGGAAGAAGTGAATACGGAACTTTAAACTAATTTCTTTCTAAGTTGCGTTCTGAGTTTACGATCTTTTTTTAAAACAATTTCCCTTTTCATTGCGTCTGATTTAGACTCAAAAATCTCTTTATACAAAAGTTTCCATTTGCTACCTCTAGTGTATTTTGCACCTTTTGAGGTGTTATGAGCCCTTATTCTTTTATCAATATTATTACTCCAACCAACATATGTTCTAGGCTTAGGGTTGGTTGTGCCAATGATATACACATAGAATTTCATGATTCTAAACATAATAATTGTAATTAGTACTTAATTAAATATAGTATCTTTAAATAAATAGGAGAAAAAGCATGCGTACTACTCTTACAGTTTTAGCTTTCAGTTTTATGATTTCAGCTTGTACTACATTACAAAGCATAAATGAAACCATTAAAGGTGATGGCGTTCCTTATATTCCAGGAATATAAATATTAGAAGCTGGCCCTTATTTAGGGTCAGTTTTCTTTTTTTGTAATAATTAGAAAAAAAAGTTAATTAGTCAAAGCGCCTACTTAAATTTTATAGTTTCCAATATGCATAAAGTTCAAATTTCTGGGACCGGTCTTTACACTCCTAAGGAAAAAATCTCTAATGAGGAATTGGTAAAATCATTCAATAAATATGTTGATGAATTTAATGAAATAAATTCAGAAGATATTAAAGATGGAAAAACCCTACCTTTGGAAAAATCCAGCGCTGAATTCATAGAAAAAGCATCAGGTGTTAAATCAAGATATGTACAAAATAAAACAGGAATTCTAGATACTTCTTTTATGAGGCCTAAATTGAGAGAAAGGTCAGAAGAAGAATTATCTAATTTAGCTGAAATGGGGGTCATTGCGGCTAAAGATGCAATTAAAAATTCAAATATCGATTTAGAAGAAATTGATGCAGTAATTGTAGCTTGTTCAAATCTTGAACGTGCCTACCCAGCAATTGCAATTGAAATACAAAATGCTTTGGGTATCAAAGGTTTTGCTTTTGATATGAATGTTGCGTGTTCATCAGCAACTTTTGGAATTCAAACTATCTTCGACATGGTAAAGTCTGGAAGTATAAAATCTGCTATCATGATTAATCCTGAAATTTGTACCGGACATTTAAATTTCAGAGATCGAGACTGTCATTTTATTTTTGGAGACGTTGCGACTGCAGTTATTTTAGAACGTCTTAATGAAGAAAATATTAAAGAAAACTCCTTTGAAATAATTGGTACGAGATTATTAACTAAGTTTTCAAACAATATAAGAAATAATTACGGCTTTTTAAATAATTCATCGCCTGATGGCGTTGGTCAGTCAGACAAATTATTTCATCAAAATGGACGAAAAGTATTTAAGGAAGTTGTTCCAGAAGTTTCTAACTTGATTAAATCTCATTTAGAAGAAAATAACTTATCAGCCAATGATCTCAAAGGCATGTATCTTCATCAAGCAAACGAGAATATGAATGTTTTAATTTCAAAGTATGTATTGGGAAAAGATGCCCCAAAAGAATTAGCACCTGTAGTTTTGGATGAATATGCAAATACAAGTTCAGCTGGTTCAATTATTGCCTTTCATAAATACAATAAATCATTAAATAAAAATGATTTAGCAATTATATGTTCATTTGGAGCTGGCTATTCAGTTGGAAATGTAATTGTAAAAAAGATAGCTTAAAAATTTGGCTCTTTAGAGAATAACCTTCTCACCATTGGTTCAAAATGATCTAACGGGAAGGATTCATAATTAGGATCAAAAGATTTTTGATCCCACTTTTCACAAAAATCAATCGCATCTTGATAGTATGGGTGGTCTTTAAATTTATCTCGTGAATTTCTATCCTTGCCTAAATGATGAGCATAATAATATTCTTGAAAAAGGCCATGATGCAACATAATCCAATGAACCTTTTCAGAAACATACGGCCTTAAAACAGCGGCTATGAGCTGACTGTGATTGTAAGGAGCAAGACTGTCTCCTATATCATGCAACAATGTAGCAACAATCATTTCTTCATCTGCCCCATCTTTTTCAGCCCTGGTTGCTGATTGCAAAGAATGCTCTAGTCTTGATACTTGGTACCCATCAACTGAATTATCTAAGTTTTTTAATGATTCCAAAATTCGATCAGGAAGTTCATTTACATAGTTTTTTTCATATTCAGCCAAAAGTTCATAATCTTCTTTTGACCCCTTTTTCATTTCGGTAAACTTGACTGTCTTCATTCTACTTCCTTAGAGAGTAGTTTATATTTACTTTCAGCAGAGTCATGGTCAATATATAGCCCTTGAAGCCACCGACTTCCTTCAGATGTATTGTAGCTTCTTCTTCCATGTAAAGTTCTGTAATTATTCATAACTAATAAGTTACCAGGCTCTAAATGAAATTGTAATATATATTTATCTGAATTGATCATTTGATGCATAACTCTTTTAGCAGCATAAAATTCTTCCAAAACCTTTGGCTCATCGTAAAATACAAAGTCTAATCTATTACTATATTTTATTTGTTTGAGTTCTCCTCTTGCACTTAATTTTATAATTTTTCCAGTTTTTTCTAAAATAGCATCATTATCTTCAAATTTATAATTTATTAGAGTATTTACTAGGATATTAAAAGCTTGAGGATTTTCTTTTTTTAGATCCTCTGCAACTTTGAAACCATCAACAACTGTGGAATCTCCGCCTTTGCAACTGTTTTCAATACAAAATAAAAATTGAATTGATGGTACTGGTTTTCTGTACGGATTATCAGTATGCGATTCTAATTCAATGGATGTATAAGCTAAGTCATTAGGTTGTTTTTGTGACCTCACATTAAATAGCTTTCCAAAATTAGTTTCTCGAATAAACCCAATTTTTTCAGCAAATTTTATAACTTCTCCATCCTTAGCTGGCAAATCTTCGACTACAACGTAGCCATACTGATGATAAAATTTTAAAATTTCAAACAATTGCTGACTTTCGTTTGCTCCATAGGCAAAACTAAATTTTTTTAACTCAGCATCATTTTTATTCCAATAAATCTTTGGCGGTAGGACATTTGATCTTGTAATTTCTGTTATTAACTTATCTAAACAATAAGTTGCACTATGGTTATCAGAAAATTCTACAAGCATTTTGTTATCTGCTAGCAGCTGAGCATTCTTTATTTGCAAATCAGGTTTAATCTTTTCAGGATCATATAATCTTTGGAAAGAATTTTGATCAACTTCCCCTTTTTCAATTGATCGTTCCCGTATCCACAAGGGATGTATTTTAAAAATTTCCTCTTTATCAAATACTCTTAATTCTTTTGAGTCAAAATCTAGCTTCATATTTAAAAATATATGATTAATAGTCTAATTCTTCAATATTTTCATATTCTGCAAGACATTCTGGATTTGCAAGAGCCTCCATATTTTTAACTTTTTTACCGTTTATAATATCTCTTACAGTCAATTCAGCTATCTTACCGCTTCGAGTTCTTGGAATATCAGTAACTTGAATAATCTTTGCGGGCACATGTCTGATGGAGGTTGAGTTTTTAATATTTTCCTTGATATTGGCAACTAATTTATCATTTAGATGACTTTTGGCTTTAAGGGTTATAAATAAAATAATTCTGACATCATCATTCCATTCTTGCCCAACCACAATCGATTCATTGATATCTTTTAGTTTTTCAACAGACCTATATATTTCTGCAGTACCAATTCTAATACCTCCAGGATTGAGAGTTGAGTCGGAGCGCCCAAAGATTATGAAACCCTTATTTGCTGTTTTGATTGCATAGTCACCTTGTGTCCAAATATTGGGAAATTTTGAAAAATATGATTTTATATATTTTTCTTTATTAACATCATCCCAGAACCCAATTGGCATTGAAGGACTTGCTGATTTGCAGACTAGTTCTCCTTTTTGCTGAGTACTAACCCCATCTTCATTAAATATATCTACATCAACTCCTAAACATTCACATTGAATTTCTCCTGAAAATACTGCGCCAGTTGGATCTCCTCCAACAAAACATGAAACAATGTCAGTACCACCACTAATAGAGGCTAAATGTACGTCTTGCTTAATATTGCTATAAACATAATTAAAACTCTCACTAACTAGTGGTGATCCAGTGCTTAAAATTGTTTTTAATTTTGATAGTTTATATTTATTTGAAATTTGAATTTGGCTATTTCTTAGCGCATCAATAAACTTTGCACTTGTGCCAAAGCAAGTAATTTCCTCTTCTTCCGCCACTTTAAAAAGTGAGTCCTGATGTGGAAAAAAAGGAGACCCCTCATAAAGAACAACTGTTGCCTTAGAAGCAAGACCAGAAATAAGCCAATTCCACATCATCCATCCACAAGTAGTAAAATAGAAAAGCTTATCGTTTTCACAAATTTCACAGTGAAGTTGCTGTTCTTTCAAATGTTGGATTAATGGACCTCCAGTATTATGTACAATACATTTTGGTTTTCCAGTTGTACCGCTGGAATACAATATATACATTGGGTCATTAAACTGACATCTTTCAAAAGAGAGCTCACTCAATTCTCTATTGTTTTCTTCAAAAAAATTTAATTTTTCATCGATGAAACTTTTGTCTTTTTGAGAATAATCAATGCATATGGATACTTCCAATGTATTAAGCTTACTCTCAACATTTTTTATTTTTTCTAAAATTTTAAATTTCTTTCCTCCATACATATAGCTGCTGGAATAAAATAAAATTTTGGGCTCTATTTGACTAAACCTATCTAATATAGCCTGTTCACCAAAATCTGGTGAACAAGAAGACCATACCGCACCAATTGAATTTACTGCAAGAAATGAAATCAATGTTTCCGCATTATTAGTTACAATGCCTACAACTCTATCACCTTTTTTAACACCGATAGATCTCAAATATTTTGCGACTAAATTTACTTTATGAATAACTTCTTCTTTGCTGTAATATTTTTTAAATCCAATTTCATTTACATAGAGTATAGGAATAGAATTTAAATTATTAATGATATTTTCACTATAGCTAAGCTTTAAGTTTGGAAAAAATTTCTTGTCATAAATATTTTCACTTTCACTAATAGCAGGGTTTTCATTGCCGCTATAGCTTATATCTAAATAACTCAAAAGACTCGTCCAGAATAAATTAGGCTTTGCTATACTCCAGTTGAATAAGGAGTCATATTCATAATCAAAATTTATTGAGTAACTTTTTTTGAGATAAGAATGGTATTTGACTAAGTTCGATTGTTTTCGTCTTTTTTCGGAGGCTTGCCACAGTAATTTTTCCATAAATTTTACTGCTTTGAATTAAATTTTAAGCAATATGTAATGCTTTTGTTTCAAGATAATCTTCAAGCCCCATATCACCGCCTTCGCGGCCATTTCCAGACTCTTTATAACCGCCAAAAGGAGAGCCGTAGTTATAACCGCCTCCGTTTACATGTACACCGCCAGCTCTAAGTTGTCTTGAAACTCTTTCTGCCCTTTCGGTGTCGCCTGTTTGTAAATATGCGGCAAGTCCGTAAGGTGTGTCATTAGCTATTTCAATAGCTTCTTTTTCATCTTCAAATGGAATTATTACAAGTACGGGGCCAAAAATCTCTTCTTGAGCTACTCGCATGCTGTTATTAACATTTATGAATATAGTTGGTTTAGTAAACCAACCTTTTTCTAACCCCTCAGGTTTACCCAGTCCACCAACAAGCAGCTCGGCACCTTCATCTATTCCTACCTGAATCATGTTTTGAACTCTATCAAATTGGATTTTATCAAATAAAGGTCCTAGATGATCTCCATCCTCTTGTGGGTCTCCAACTTTTATTTCTTCAGCCGCCTTTTTTGCAATTGAAACGACTTCATCGTAGCATTTTTTTTCAACCAGTAATCTGGTAGGAGCGTCACATGATTGTCCGGTGTTAAACATACATTCATTTACAGATGCGGTTACTTTTTCCTCAAGATCACAATCTGCAAAAACTAAATTTGGTGACTTGCCTCCAAGCTCAAGTGTAACTTTTTTGACAGTTTCAGCAGACTCTATTGTAACCGACTTTCCACCTCTTTTAGAACCGGTAAACGACATCATCTCAATATCTGGATGTCTTGACATGGCTATGCCCACACCCTCGCCATCACCATGAACTAAATTGAACACGCCTGAAGGGACACCAGCTTTATCAAGTATTTCGGCATAAACCATTGCTGATAATGGCGTATGTTCTGATGGTTTTAAAATACAAGTACAGCCGGTTGCAATGACTGGCAAAACTTTTAATGTGATTTGGTTTATTGGCCAATTCCATGGAGTGATTAGACCACATACTCCAATTGGTTCTTTTAATAAAATATCTGTATTGGATAACTCAATTTTTTCTTCATGTTTTTCTAATGCACTAATAAAACCATCCAAATGACCTATAGCTGCATCAGCTTGGGCTTCACGTGACATTTTTCTTGGTGCACCCATCTCCATTGTCATAGCATCAGCTAAGTCATCAAATCTTTCTTCTGAAATTTTTCTTATATTTTTCAAAATATTCATTCTCTCTTCTTTAGAAGTTTTTGAAAAACTCATAAATGCATTTTTAGCGGCTTTTACTGCGATATTTACATCTTCTTCATTACCTAATATGACTTCACCGATAACTTCCTCTGTGGCTGGATTTACTACAGGCATTTTTTTACTAGATTGTGGCGCTACCCATTGACCATCAATATAAAATTTTTGTAGATTTTGCATTTCAGATGATGATTACATACTATAGTATGGTAATTGTAAATTAATTTTTTTTCACTAGTAAAGGAAATATGAACAGAGACGTCATTATTTCATGTGCTGTTACTGGATCAGGAGATACAGTCAACAAACATCCAAACATACCGGTGACGCCAGAGCAAATTGCTAATGCAGCAATTGAAGCAGCGTCAGCTGGAGCTGCAATAGCGCATATCCATGTCAGAGATTTAAATACAGGAAAGGGATCAAGAGACGATGAGCTTTATAAAGAGGTTGTGAGCCGCATAAAAGATAGCGGCACAAATGTCATAATAAATCTTACCAGTGGTATGGGTGGTGATATAGAAATTGGACCTGAGGATGATCTGTTAAAGTTTGGACCTAATACTGATTTTGTTAATGCAATTGAAAGACTAAGTCACGTTGAAGAAATATTACCAGATATATGTTCCCTTGATTGTGGAACTCTTAATTTTGGTGATGGCAACATGATTTATGTTAGTACACCTGAACAATTAAGAATTGGTGCAAAAAGAATACAAGAATTAGGCGTAAAACCTGAATTAGAAGTTTTTGATACAGGGCATATGTGGTTTGCAAATCAAATGTACGATGAGGGATTGCTTGACAGCCCTCCTCTATTTCAAATTTGTCTTGGCATTCCCTATGGGGCACCAGCTAATACCGGTTCAATGAAAAATATGGTAGACATGCTACCATCGGGTAGTAACTGGGCAGCTTTTGGAATTGGGGTTCATCAAATGCCGATGGTTGCTCAAGCGGTTCTCTTGGGCGGCAATGTTAGAGTTGGTCTTGAAGACAACTTATATCTTGAAAAAGGTGTATACGCCTCAAACGGTCAACTTGTTGAAAAAGCGACGACAATAATTAATAATCTTGGTGCTAATGTGATGGGGCCAGATGAAGCCAGAAAAAAACTTGGGCTTAAAGTTTGAAACAAAATAAAGTCATCACTATTGTAGGTACTGGAGTAATTGGCGCAGGCTGGGCTGCAAGATTTCTAGCTAAAGGTTATACTGTAAAAGCATATGACCCAAATAGTGTTTCACGTGAGCAGCTAAAAATAAATGTTCGAACTGCTTTTAAAAGCTTAAAGAAAATTGGTTTGAATAGAAATGCCTCATTAAGAAATCTTAAGGTCTATTCAAAATTACCCAGTGCATTGAAGGATACAACTTTTGTTCAAGAAAATGCACCAGAAAACGAAAAGATTAAAAAAAATATACTCAAACAAATTGATAATTTAGTTGATAAGAGAGTTATAATCGCATCTAGTTCGTCAGGCTTATTGCCATCGAAAATTCAATCGGTTTGTAAGTTTCCTGAGAGAGTTTTAATAGGACATCCATTCAATCCTGTATACTTATTACCGTTGGTAGAAATTGTAGCTGGCAAGAAAACTAGTCATACAAGCGTTAAGAAATTAAAAAAATTATATGAACATATTGGAATGCGACCACTTATTGTTCAAAAAGAAATAGAAGGATATATTTCAGACAGACTACAAGAAGCGTTATGGCGTGAAGCCTTGCATATTATAAATGACGGGGTAGCATCAACGGATGAAGTTGATGATGCAATTGTTTATGGTCCTGGATTGAGATGGGCTTTTATGGGGGTTTGTCTAACGTTCCATTTAGCTGGCGGAGAAACTGGCATGAAACACATGCTGGAACAATTTGGTCCTGCACTGAAACTCCCTTGGACAAAATTGAAAGCGCCTGAATTAACCAACAAACTTAAAAAAGCAATGGTTTCAGGAACAAAAAAACAAGCAGGAAAATTCAATATTAAAGAACTAGAAAAACAAAGAGATTTGTTTTTGATTGAAATTATGAAAACTTTAAATAAGAATCAAAAAGGTAAGTTTCCGAATTGGGACAGAAAATATAATACATTTAAATAAGATATGAATGAGAATCCATCAATATCATCATTAAAAAAGAATGGTAAATCGATTCTAATTGATTGGAGTGATGGTGAGCAGAGTAAATTTAATTTTTTATGGTTAAGGGATAATTGTCCTTCAGAAGTTCACCCTACTGCAAGGGAGAGAACCTTTAACTTGCTAAATGTTTCAGAAAATATTCACCCAAAAGCGTTTACAATAAATGATAAAGGGCAGTTGGAGATTGAGTGGAGTGAAGGAAGCCATATAAGTCACTATGACGTCGAATGGCTTCGACATAACTGTTACACGATGAAAAGTAAGAAAAAATATAGTTCACCTTATTTTTTGTGGGATAATAGTATGCAATCAAATTTTGAAGATATTCAAATAGATTATCAAGAAATTATTAGTGGAGATGAAGGAATAAAAAAATGGTTAGAACAACTTCACTATAAGGGCATTTCAATTGTAAAAAATGCACCCACTGAAAAAGAGTCAGGTTTTGATGTTCTATCTAATATAAGTCATCATAGAGAAACTTTTTTTAAAACACCATTTGAAGTAATCGACATTCCTAATCCAAATAATTCAGCATATACAGCTGCAGCTCTAAGAAATCACATCGACTTACCATATTATGAAATTGCTCCTGGCTACCAGTTCCTTCATTGTTTAATAAACGATGCAACCGGTGGTGAATCAGTTGCGTTAGATGGATTTAAAGTTGCAAGCTATATGAAAGAAAATTTTACTGAATATTTCAAGATTCTTCTTGGTACACCTGTAAAATTTGTAAATAGAGATTACACCGCAAACACAATTAGAGTAATGCATAAACCCATATTTACTCTAGATCACAACAATGATTTTAATGATATACGGTTCAGCGTTGCTTATATGGGAATAATGGATTGCAGTCCTGAAGTTATGGATAGCTTCTATGAAGCATATCGTAAACTTCTTTCATTGCTACATGACCCTATGTTTGAAATCAATTTCAGATTAGAAGCTGGAGATATTTTTAGCTTTAATAACAGAAGAGTCTTGCATGGCAGAAAAGAATACGATGCCAATTCAGGTAATAGACACCTCCAAGGATATTATATTGATAGGGATGAGATCGTAGGTAGATTAAATTATTTGAATAGAATTAATCCTTAATTAATAAAATGAAGATAAATCGTAAAATATTACCAAATATAAATAATTACTACAGCGATAATCATAAGATAGACCCAAGCCAGGGGGTGCATCTGGGCGATGGAACAATCAATGATGGCGATCGTATCGAAATTGGCCCAACTGCATTAGCCTATGCTGAATGGCAAGATGCAGGGCTTATATTGCCAGATCTGACTGAGATGCGCAAAGCCAGACACAAACGCTTGACTGATGCAATTGTAGCCAGGGGTTATGGGGGCTTATTGATGTTTGATCCCCTTAATATTCGTTATGCAACTGACACGACAAATATGCAGTTGTGGAACACCCACAATCCGTTCCGGGCGTGCTTGCTTTGTGCTGATGGGTATATGGTACTCTGGGATTATAAAAACGCACCATTCCTCGCCCAATACAATCCACTTGTTCGGGAGAGCCGCTCAGGTGCGGACATGTTTTACTTCGCCCGTGGTGACCGGATTGGGCCAGCAGCTGACGCTTTCGCAGCTGAGGTACTAGACTTAATTGCCACTCACGCTCCAGGTTGTACACAAGTCGGTATAGACAAAATTCAGCCTGCAGGTTTAGATGCGGTCCGTCGAGCAGGGCTTGAGTACTGTGACGGTGAGGAAGTGACAGAACGTGCACGAGCTATCAAAACCGAGCACGAATTACGAGCAATGCGCTGTTCTATTTATTCTTGTGAACGCTCGATGGCAGTTATGGAGGAGTTTGCACGCGCAGAAATTCCAAAAGGTGGTGTGACAGAGGATGATGTTTGGGCGGTACTCCATGCAGAAAATATTAAAAGAGGTGGCGAGTGGATTGAGACAAGACTGCTTACTTCAGGGCCACGCACCAACCCATGGTTTCAAGAATGTGGGCCAAGGATCATATCTGAGAACGAAATTCTTGCTTTTGATACTGATTTGATCGGCCCCTATGGGATTTGTGCAGATCTCAGTCGTACCTGGTGGATTGGAGATAGTTTAGCGCCAGCTAATATGCGCGAGAGTTATGCAGAGGCAGTAGAACACATTCGCTATAACACAAGGCTTCTCAAGCCCGGCCTCCACATGGAAGACTTAACTCATTCTTTGCACGTGTTGCAGGACAAGTATCAGGCGCTCAAGTATTCATCACCTATGCATGGTGTCGGGATGTGTGACGAATGGCCATTGATCGCCTACCCAGACCGTTTGGTTAAAAATGCCTTTGACGCTGTTCTGGAACCAGGACTGACACTTTGTGTCGAGGCTTTGGTGGGTGAAGTTAATGGGGACCACATGGTCAAGCTTGAGGATCAGGGTGTCGTAACAAATAATGGTTACGAAACGATTTCTACTTATCCGCTTGATGAGCGTTTGTTTTCAAATTAGAAATGCTTATTCATTCCAAAAAAGAATAGCCTTGTCATTTTTTTAATTCGACAGAATATTAAATTAGGTATAATTTTTTATTTATTGTTTGAATAAATTAGGAGTGCATTCATGAAAAAAGATCTGATAACGAGATTAAATGAGGGACCAATCATTTGTGCTGAAGGTTATTTATTCGCCATGGAACGAAGAGGTTACTTATCCGCAGGAGGATTTGTTCCTGAAGTTGTTTTAGAGCACCCAGAAGTTGTTACTCAATTACATAGAGAATTTATAAGAGCAGGATCTGATGTTGTCCAAGCTTTCACTTATTATGGCCATAGAGAAAAATTAAGAATAATTGGGAAAGAACATTTATTAGAGTCTTTACAGAAAAATGCTCTTCAAATTGCAAAAGATGCAGCTAATGAATATAAAGATTTAGATCTTATGGTTTGTGGAGATGTAGCAAATACAAATATTTATGATCCAAATGATAAACAATCTCTTATTCAATGTCAGAAAATGTATGAGGAACAAGTGGCGTGGGCAAAGGAAGCGGGAGTTGATTTTATTGTCGCTGAGACAATTAATTGGACTGAGGAAATGAAAATTGCTCTAAAAGCAATCAAAGATGAAGGCATGATTGCAGTTACAAATTTTGCGATACCCAGGGGAGATAAGACAAGAGAAGGACATACACCTGAAGATGCATGTAAAATGATGGAAGACTTGGGTGCAAATGTCGTTGGTTTAAACTGTTATAGAGGGCCAGACATGACTATGAAACTTCTAGAAAAAGTAAGAGATAAAGTATCTTGCCATGTTGCTGGATTGCCAGTGCCTTATCGAACAACAGAAAAGGAACCTGGTTTTTTAAATATTTCTGATGATGGATGTGATTGTATTCCTGGAAATAATGCATTTCCTGTAGCCTTGGATAATCTTTTTTGTAATCGTTTTGAAATGGCTAAATTTGCTGCAGACTGTATGGAAAAAAATATCAACTTTATTGGAATTTGTTGTGGCGCCGAAGCACATCACGTGAGAGAAATGTCAGTTGCAGTTGGTAAAAAACCAATTTCGATGAAATATATGCCGGACATGAGAAAACATTTTCACCATGGAACAGACGAAACTCTTAAGCAGGTAAATAAAGAATTCACACCTTAAGAATGCAAACTCATGCTAAAGTTGTTGTTATTGGCGGGGGAGTTGTAGGTTGCTCTATTCTTTTCCATTTAGCAAAGTTTGGGGTGAAGGACTGCGTTCTCCTTGAGCGAAAAGAATTAACAGCAGGATCCTCATGGCATGCCGCAGGAAACGTTCATGTCATTTCTTCAGATCCAAACATATCCAGACTGATGGCATATACAATAAACTTGTACAAGGAAATTGAAGAGACTTCAGGTCATTCAGTTGGCTTTAAACCAAGTGGAGGGTTTTATTTAGCCTCTAATGAAGTTTGGTCTGATTATCTTAAAAGAGAAAGAACAAAAGCCAGATATATGGGTCTTGATCAAGAGTTTATCTCATTAGAGGAGGTTGCAAAAAAAAATCCTCTTATCGATCCCAATAAATATATTTCAGCTTTGTGGGATCCGATCGATGGAGAAGTAGATCCATCAGGTGTCACATATGCATTTGCAAAATCTGCAAAAGTTCATGGCGCTAACTATTACACAAATACTGAGGTTAAAGACACTAAGCAAAGAGAAGATGGAACCTGGGATGTGTTTACTGATAAGGGCAATATTCATACAGAAATTGTAATTAATGCTGCAGGACTTTGGGCGAGAGAGGTCAGTAAACTTGCTGGATTAAATTTGCCTGTACAGCCAATGGAGCATCATTATTTAATCACTGATACAATTCCAGAAATAGCAGCGATGCCTAAGGGAACAAGGCTACCAGTTGGAACTGATTTTGATGGTAATATCTATTTTAGACAAGAAGGACAAGGCATGTTGCTTGGCACATATGAACATAAGTCTACTCCTTGGAAAGTTCAGGGAACCCCATTAGATTTTGGACATGAACTGTTGGAACCAAAATTAGAAAATATTCAAGATCGATTAGTCATTGGTTTTGAGAGAATGCCAGCTTTGGAAAAAGCAGGAATTAAAAATATTGTTAACGGCCCTTTTACATTTGGTCCTGATGGAAATCCTCTCATTGGACCAGTTCCAGGTATGAGAAATTATTGGGTGGCAGTCGGTGTTATGGCCGGGTTCTGTCAAGGAGGAGGTGTTGGCAAATGTATTGCAGAATGGATTATTGATGGTGAACCTTCCATAGATGTTTGGGCGATGGATGTCGCACGGTTTGGTGATTATGCATCTCCACATTATGGAACAATTAAATCATCTGAAAATTATGAACGAAGATTTATTATGACATTTCCAAATGAGACTTTGCCAAAAGGAAGGAAACAAAAAACTACAGCTTTATATGATCGCTTCGTTAACATGGGAGCAGTTATGGGTGACAGCTTTGGACTCGAAAATGTTCTATGGTTTGCTGATAATCCTGATGATGCTTACGAAGAACCAACTATCAAGCGCTCTCGATCCCATAACTATGTTTCAAATGAAGTAAAAAATGTAAGAGAAAACGTTGGAGTAACAGAGATTGCTAATTTTTCTAAACATGAATTTAAGGGAAAAGACTCAAGAAAATTTTTGGATTATATTTTGGCAGGTAGAATACCTAAAGTTGGACGCATAGCACTAAGTCCAATGCTATCTAAAAAAGGTAAATTATATGGAGACCTTACAGTTTCGTGTATTAGTGAAAATCATTTTATGGTTTATGGATCTGGTGCCGCTCAGGAAATGCATCGACGATGGTTTGAACAACATCTAGATCAATATGAGGTCATTTATAAAAACAGATCTGATGATTATCACGGCCTTGCTATTTCTGGCCCAAAGTCTAGAAATTTACTGCAATTATTGGTAAGAGAAGATGTTTCTAATGAGTCATTTAAATTTAGAGATTCTAGACAAATGTTTGTTGCTGGTGTTCCTGCATTAGTCAACCGGTTGTCATTTACTGGAGAATTGGGATATGAAATATATGTAGCTCCACACTATCAAATCAAGCTGTATGAGGCTATTGAGGATGCAGGAGAAGAATTCAACATTAAACCTTTTGGCGGAAGAGCTTTAATGTCTATGAGACTAGAAAAAAATTGGGGCGCATGGACACTAGATTTTAGACCTGACTATACTCCAAAAGAAACTGGCCTTTCTGCATTTATAAATTGGGATAAAGATTTTATTGGTAAAGACGCTGCAGTTAAAGATGATAGCAATCACAGATTATTTTCCTTGGTAATTGAAACTGACAACATAGATGCGACTAGCAATGAAGCTGTTATGCAGAATGAAGTATGTATCGGATATGTAACATCTGGAGGCTTCGGCCACTATGTGCAAAAAAGTATTGCTTTTGCATACTTGAACAATGATTTATTAAAATCCAAAGAACTTTTGCAAGTTGAAATAAATGGAGAGTTTTATAATGCCTCAATTGTTGATAATGCTTGTTATGACCAAACTGGTAAAAATTTAAGGCAATAAAAAAATTTAGTAGAATTAATCCTTAGATTTTTGCAAAATATCTATAATTTTGTTTTTTGATACTGAGCCAACAAAATTGTTTTTCTCATCAATTACGTTAAGACCGGATTGACTTTCAAGTATTGCCGGCAAGCAATTTTCAATACTATCATTTACGTTTACAGTTGGATTAGAATTTGCTCGTTCACCTCCTTGGTCAAGAATTGTCTTGATTTTTAAAACCTTTATACGATTAACATCCTTAACAAAATTGGCCACATATTGATCAGCGGGTTTTAAAAGAATTTCCTCTGCATTTCCATCTTGAACAAGTTTTCCGCCATTGAGTATAGCTATTCGGTCGCCTAATTTTAGTGCCTCATCGAGGTCATGAGTTATGAACATAATTGTTTTATTTAAATTCTTTTGTAAGTCCAGTAATTGGTCCTGCATATCAGTTCTTATTAATGGATCAAGCGCACTAAAGGCTTCGTCCATTAGCAATATATCTGGATCAGTAGCTAACGCCCTAGCTAAACCTACTCTTTGCTGCATTCCTCCTGACAATTGATTTGGGAATTTATTTTCAAAACCGGTTAAACCAACTTTTTCGATCCAGTACATTGCTCTTTCTATAGAGTCTGACTTATCTAGATTTTTTATGCTCAATCCAAACTGGACATTGTCTAATATATTTTGATGAGGGAATAGTGCAAAGCGTTGAAAAACCATCCCTGTTTTATTTCTTCTAAACTCTAGAAGATCCATTTTATTAAGTTTAGTAATATCCTCTCCATCAACTGTGACCGTTCCCTCGGTTGGCTCAATCAATCTATTAATGTGTCTTATCAAAGTAGATTTTCCTGACCCTGATAATCCCATTACAACTTGTATTGAATGCTCCTTGATATCTAGAGAAATATTATCCAACCCAAGAACATGATTATATTTTGATAATAACTCGTCTTTATCAACACCATCTCTAACTATGTCTGTGTACTCTCTTGGTCTTGATCCAAAAATTTTATACAAATTTTCTATCTTAATCTTTATCTCACTCATTTGCGCCAGCCCTATATTGCTGCATTCTTTTGCCAAATGACTGAGAAACCCTGTCAAATATGATCGCCAAAGCTACAATAGCTAAACCATTGAGAAGGCCCATTGTAAAATATTGATTGGTGATGGCTTTTAAGACTGGTTGCCCCAATCCCTTAACCCCAATCATTGAAGCAATAACTACCATTGCAAGTGCCATCATTATTGTTTGATTAATACCAGCGAAAATTGTTGGTAAAGCTAATGGAAGCTGTACTCTAAATAATTTTTGAGTTCTATTTGCACCAAATGCATCTGCGGCTTCTAAAACTTCTTTATTAACTTCTCTAATACCAAGATCAGTAAGTCGAATTATTGGCGGGATTGCATAGATTATAACTGCGAGTAAACCAGGAATTTTACCAATACCCAATAACATAACAACTGGAATGAGATACACAAAACTTGGCATCGTTTGCATAATATCTAAAATTGGAGTAATTGCGGCTCTCGCCCTATCAGATCCTGACATTAATATGCCAATTGGTATACCTAGGCCGATAGACATTAGTGTGCAAACACCAATAATACTGACTGTGGACATCGTATCATCCCACATTCCAAAATATCCAATTAATAAAAAAGCAATTAAAGATGAAATAGTTAGAGCGATGCTTCTACTTCCATAATAAATCAATAATAAGAAAACGATTATTACGACAGGCCATGGAGAATTTTGTAGTATTTTTTCAAACCATACTAAGAAATAAAGCACTGGATCAAAAACCGCTTCAATTGTATCGCCATATTCACGTGAAAAGTTTCGGTAAGCGCCATCAAGAGACTTCTTAAATAGGCGAAGACTCTCCTTACTCATTTCAGGAAATGAAATAAAAAATTCGGTAAAGTTCATATAGATATGCGGACTATATTTCTATAGTCCGCAATATTATTTTTTTAATTATAACGCTGCTTCAATTTTAGCTTTCGCATTACCGTCAACCCAGCTGTGCCATTCTGTATAGTTTTTCAGAAAATGTATAGCTGTGTCTTCGCCAGATGCTTGATTGTCATCTTTCCAAGCTAATAAAGCATTAACAGTGCTGTTTGGAAGTGCTCTCTTTGAAATGTATTCCATTCCAAGATCAGAACTATTTTTAAAGTTATCAGTTACAACAGTGTATACTTCAGAAACAACCCATGCGTTAGGTTTTGGATCTGCACATCCGTCTTGAGAAGTACAAGTGTCCCACTCTTCTTTACTGTGTTCAACACCAAAGCTTAGTTTCTTAAGTGGATATTTGCCAAGAACTGCTGTAGGAGCCCAATAGTATCCTAGCCATCCCTCTTCTTTATTATATGCTTCACCGATAGCACCAGCTAATGCACCACCTGATCCAGGATCAACTAGTCTCCATCCTTTTGCTTCCATATCATACGCTTTAAAGAGATTTCCGGTACTAATTTGACAGTTCCAGCCTGATGGACATGTATAAATTGCTCCATCTCCACCTTCCGGATGAGGGAAAAGTTCAGGGCGCTCTATAACGTCATAAACCGTTTGGATATCAGGATTTGCATCAGCCATGTACTGAGGAATCCACCATCCTTCTTCACCAGTGTCAGACAGTACCTCAGCTGCATAATGCAAACGACCCTCACCTACTGCATTATCTAGAGCTATACGAACTGAATTAATCCAGAGTTCAGGAGCTACATCCGGCTCACCTTTTTCCATCATTGATGTTGCTGTTGGCATAGTATCGCCGGGTACAAGTTCAACATTACAACCATACCCATTTTCTAATACTATTTTATCTACATGAGCAAACATTTCAGCTGATGCCCAATTCATTTCTGCGACAGTAATTGTGCCACAATCAGCTACTTCCTGATTCCTGTCGCAACTAACTGCAAAAATAACTGCGAAACCTGCTAAAAATATTCCAATTGCAGATTTTTTAAAAAATTTATTCATTTTAATCTCCTAATTTATATCTTTCATTATAATTGAAACATATATACGTAAGTGCTTCCACATAAAAAAAAATTAAATTATGTTACATAATTAATTAGATAAATGTCTGATTTAATTATTTTTTTACTGAATAGATCTCGATTAATGGTGCGCTCATTACGAATATTGCACCAATAAACTCTCTAATCGAGATTATTTCATTTGCAAGCAGATAGGCAGATATAACGCCAATAACAACTTCGAACATTAATAGGATCCCCGCGCGTCCTGGATCAACTTGATCCTGACCATAGGTGACAAGCCAGTAACCTGGCAATAACCAGATAAATGCGAATATTAAAATTATCAAAATAGTATTCTTTAAAATATCATTGTTAAATCCTGAAAGTATTTGCCCATCTGGTAAGAATGTTGCAATAACAACAAAAAGACCCCCAATTAAAATAAAAACTGAAGTACCGAAATTTACATCAAGTTCCTCATTTATTCTTATGAGTGTTGCACAGATTGACCAGAGAAATCCTGAGAGAATTCCAAACAGATCTGCAAGTGTGCTAGGCATAAAATTTCCTTGATCCAACCCAGTTATAATAAACAGACCTATAAAACCTGAAGAAATTGAAAAAAACCTATAAATGTTTAAGGCCGCTCTTAGAAAAATAATTTCAATTAAAGTGCTCCACACAGCTGTTAAATAAAAAAAGATTAAGACTCTTGCAACATTACCTCTAATTAAACCTTCATTATAAAGACACATTGCAGCCGCTCCTGCTGAAGCTGCGACTATTGTAAGAATTAAATTTCGATTAGTTAATTTTGATATATTTTTGTATGAAAAAAATAATAAAAATAACCCAGCAATAGTGAAACTTAAAGTGAGCGGAATTGCATTATTATACGCATATTCATTAAGTAGCCTTAATGGATACCACCACGTACCCCACAATAATGTTGAAAGTACAATTGCATAATTGGGGTTTAAATTTTTTAACATAAGCTTATGTTGTACTATAATTACAAACTTTGGTAAAATTAGTTATGCAATTTAATTCTTATAATTATATTATTATTGGTGCCGGAAGTGCGGGTTGTGTTCTGGCAAATAGACTTTCAGCTGATCCAGAGATAAATGTATTGTTAATAGAGTCAGGTCCATCGGATAAAACATGGAAAACCTCAATGCCAGCAGCTTTATTATACACAATGCATGACCCAAAATATAATTATTTATACGAAACTGAGCCTGAACCGTTCATGAACAATAGAAAAATGTTTTGCCCAAGAGGAAAGATGTTGGGAGGAAGTTCATCACACAACGGTATGGTTCATGTAAGAGGAAATCCAATGGATTTTGAAAACTGGGCTCAAAAAGATCTTAAGTCATGGAATTATAATAATGTTCTTCCGTATTTTAAAAAATCAGAGTCAATTGAAGGATTAGATGAAACTTATAGGAATAAAAGCGGTCCTTTAAAACTATCTCGATCTTCGGAAGGCAATGAATTGAGTAAAGTCTACCTAGAAGCGGCAGAACAAGCCGGCTATGAGATAAATAATGACATGAATGGATATAAGCAAGAGGGATTTGGTCTAATGGACACCACTATTTATGGAGGCAGAAGACAAAGTACAAGTGTAACTTACTTGCATCCAGTTATTAACAGAAGAAATCTTACCGTCATTACAAACACAATAGTAAACAAAGTTATCATTGAAAATAATAAAGCCGTTGGGGTTGAATGTACTACAGGAAGAGAGAGAAAAAAAATACATGCTGAAAATGAAGTGATATTATCAGCTGGAGCAATAAATTCACCTCAACTTCTAATGCTTTCAGGTATAGGAAATGCTGAAGAACTAAAAAAATTAGATATTTCTGTTCAACATGACCTAAGAGGTGTAGGTGAAAATTTACAGGATCATCTTGAAACTTATTTACAATATGAGTGTACAAAGCCCGTTACACTTTACACATCATATAATCCAATAAGAATGGCATTCATAGGGATAGAGTGGTTTATTTTTAAATCTGGAGTGGCATCATATTCAAACTTAGAGACAGGCGGCTTCGTGAGAAGTAATGATATGGTTGATTATCCTAATATTCAGTATCACTTCTTTCCATCGCTTGTATTGGATCATGGAAGACAATCTCCAAGCTCTCATTCTTTTCAAGCGCATGTAGGACCAATGAGGCCAACAAGTAGAGGACATGTCAAATTAAAGTCAAACAATCCCTCAGCTTCACCCGCTATACAGTTTAATTATATGCAGACAGAGCATGATTTAAAAGAAATGAGAGATGGTATTAAAATTGCAAGGGAAATTTTTCATCAAAAAGCTTTTGATAAATATCGAGGAAAAGAAATTAACCCTGGAATAAATTCAAGCTCTGAGGGTGATTTAAATGAATTCATTAAAAATAAAGGTGATACTGCTTATCATCCTTCTTGTACATGCAAGATGGGAAAAGATGAGTTATCTGTTGTCGATGAAGAGCTCAAAGTTTATGGGGTTGAAAATTTAAGAGTTGTAGATGCTTCAATAATGCCAAATATCATTACAGGAAATCTCAATGCAACAACTGTGATGATCGCTGAAAAGGCATCTGATCTCATCCTCAAAAAAGAAACTTTACCTGATGTAGAGACCAGTTTTTATAGAGCAAGCTAGTAGTTAACTACTTTTTCTACTTGATTATTAGATAAATTCATTACCTCAATACGACCCTCACAAATAATAGCTAATTTGTCCTCACTTAGAGAAATAACTTTAGTTTTTTCACCCACAAGATCACATTTTTTTTCAATATTTATATCCTTCTCAGAATTATCAGTGGAAGTAAAAAAATCAATCTTGTATGATCGCTCAATAATAGTAGTAATAACAATCGTGGTACCAATTAAAATTACAATTCCGAGAAATATAACTATAAATAACATAATTTTTTGGTACATCGTTATCTCATAATGTTCTATCAATATAAAGTCAACCATAAGAAGCAAGTAGGCCAACGTATAGACAAATATATTGCTTTAAATTTGAAAGAATTTAGTAGGTCTAAAATAATTCAATTAATAAAGTCCTCCAATATTACAGTAAATAATAATATTGTAGATCCTGATTATAAGATCTCATTAGGCGATCATATTTCAGTGAATATAAAATTAGCAAATGAGACACCAATAATTGGTGAAAACATAAAATTAAATATTGTTTATGAAGATAAGGATTTGATAGTTATCAATAAACCTGCAGGTATTGTAATGCACCCCGGCGCTGGAAATAAGACAGGTACAATTGTTAATGCATTGATCAATCATTGTGGAGATGAATTAAAATTTGTAGGTGATGCTCAAAGGCCAGGAATAGTTCATCGAATTGATAAAGATACGAGTGGACTGGTTGTAATAGCTAAAAATGATTTTACCCATAAACATTTATCAGACCAATTTGCTGCTCACTCTATCGAAAGAGTTTATATTGCTGTATGCTGGAACAAAATCTCACCAGCAAATGGAAAAATTAAGTCACTCTTATCTAGAAGTAATAGAAATAGAACAAAAATGATGAGTTCTGTGAGTAGAGGTAAGGTTGCTATCACTCATTACAAGACACTTGAAAATTTAAAGAACAAAAAAAATCAAATTGTTGCCACAGTATTAGAATGTCGCTTAGAAACCGGAAGAACTCATCAAATAAGAGTGCATCTAACAGAAAAGGGAAATCCACTCATAGGAGACCGTACTTATGGGCGATCGCCTCAAAGTAAACTAAAATCACTTTCAGAAAGCACGGTTCAATCGATTAAAATGTTGCCAGGACAGGCTCTGCATGCGCAATCTCTTGGGTTTCTTCATCCTAAAAAAGAAAAAATGCTTCATTTTCAGTCTGTTATGCCGGATTACTTGAGCAAATTGGTAAATTCAATTAAAAGCTGAACATTGATTTCTAGAAAAAAGTAACCATATTTTGGATATGAGCAAAAACTATAATTTACCAGCATTGTCCAATGAAGGTAGCCTCGGTCATTATCTTCAGCAGATCAAGAAGTTTCCAATGCTTACAGAAAAGCAAGAAATCAATCTTGCTAAGAAGTGGAGAGATGAAGGGGATACGAGTGCAGCTCATGCACTTGTTACAAGCCATCTCAGACTCGTTGCCCGAATAGCGATGGGTTATCGAGGATACGGACTTCCTGTTACAGAACTTATATCTGAAGGAAATATAGGTCTGATGCAAGCAGTTAAAAAGTATGACCCAGATAAAGGTTTCAGATTAGCGACTTATGCTATGTGGTGGATTAGAGCTGCTATTCAGGAGTATGTACTTAAATCATGGAGTTTAGTAAAGATTGGAACCACTGCAGCTCAAAAAAAACTATTTTTTAATCTTAAGAAACTTAAAAATAGACTAAGTGACTATAGTGAAGGATCACTTAAACCTCATCAAGTTACAGAAATTGCCAATCAATTAAATGTTTCTGAAAAAGAAGTTTCGGAAATGGAAGGAAGAATTTCTGGAAATGATTATTCTCTTAATGCAGTGGTTAGTGCAGACGGTGAAGAAGAATGGCAAGAATGGCTAGTTGACGAAGATGCGGATCACGAAGTCAAAATAGCTGAGAAAGAAGAAGTTTCAAAAAGAAAAGCTCTTCTCAATAAAGCAATTAATGTATTAAATGATAGGGAAAAACATATTATACAAGATAGGAAATTATCTGAAACTCCTAAAACTCTAGAAGAACTCAGCAACGAGTACAACATCAGTAGAGAACGAATTCGACAAATAGAAGAAAGAGCATTTCAGAAGCTTCAAACAGAAATGTTAAGTCTCGCAAGAGATACTAAATTAATTCAGGCTTAATTAAATAATTTGTTTATTAGTATTGTGTCCTCACGTCTAGGGCTAGTGGAAATTAAATCTATCTTAGTCTTTGTGAGCTCACTAATACGATTGATATACTTTTTTGCGTTTTCTGGCAATTCATCGAAGCTGTTTATGCCAGTTGTTGTACTCATCCATCCTTGAAAGGTCTCATAGATTGGCTCTATAGTCTCTTGATCTTGTTCAGAGCTTGGGTAGTAATCTATTTGTTTTCCATTTAAATTATATCCTACACACATTTTAATTTCATCAAAGTGATCTAATACATCGATTTTAGTAAGAGCAATACCTGTTGCTCCCGATTGAATTAAAGCTTGACGAACTAAAACTGAATCAAACCAACCACATCTTCTCTTTCTATTTGTCACTGTTCCAAATTCATGGCCAATTTCTCCAAGTTTATTGCCTATTTCATTGTCTTGCTCTGTGGGAAAAGGACCATTCCCAACTCTCGTCGTATATGCTTTTGTAATTGCAAGGATATGATTAATAACTTTTGGATTCAATCCACTGCCAATAGATGCATAACTAGCGTGAACATTTGATGATGTTACAAAAGGATAGGTTCCGTGGTCAATATCTAAAAGAAATCCTTGAGCACCCTCAAATAAAATTTTTTCTTTGCCGCTGTTTATCACGTTAGTTATGTCATTTATTGTTTTTGCAAAAGGTTTGGCATATTCCCCTAATTCATATATTTCACTGACTACTTCTTCTAAATTGTATTCATCCAATCCAAAACCTCTCATTATCGCATTATGATGATTGAGTAAAATTTCAATTTTCTTGTTTAATTTTTCCTTATCAAATAAATCACATAATCTTATTGCTCTTCTTCCAACTTTATCTTCGTAAGCAGGTCCTATTCCCCGTTTTGTTGTACCAATTTTTATTAAGTTGTTATTTTCTCTTAATTCATCGAGTGATTGATGAAGGGGTAAAATTATTGTTGCTCTGTCCGATATGTATAAATTTGAAGGAGTTATATCTACTCCTCTTTCTTTTAACCCAGCTACTTCTTTTTGAAAGGCAGCTAGATCCAAAACCACGCCATTTCCAATTATCGAAATTTTGCCTTTTCTTAAAATTCCGGAGGGTAGAATATTTAATTTGAATGTTTCATTATTTATTACGAGAGTATGACCGGCATTATGACCTCCTTGAAATCTTATTACAATATCGGCCTGGCTTGATAACCAATCGACAATCTTTCCCTTCCCTTCGTCTCCCCATTGGGATCCAACAATTACAACACCTGTCATTTAATGCCTTTATTTTATGAAAAATATTTTGTTACGCTTTCAGTTAATTCATCAATTGTATGCTGATTTCCACTTTCAATCATAACTCTTAAAAGAGGTTCAGTACCAGACATTCTAACTACGATTCTTCCGTCTTCTGAAACTTTTTCTTCACAAGATTTGATAAATAATTTCGTATCCTCGTGATCTAAAATATTTCTTTCTTTTACGGAGAAATTAATGAGGTTTTGTGGTAGAGGACTGAATAAATGAAGGCAGTCACTGGCTTTTCCTTTTTTTCTATTTAAGATAGATAGAACTTGAAGAGCAACTACTATTCCATCTCCTGATGAAGTAAAATCACGTAAAATTATATGTCCAGATTGTTCACCGCCTAAATTTAAATCTTCTGAAATCATTTTTTCCTTTACATATCGATCACCAACTTTTGTCCTGATTAACCCAATGTTATGTTTCTTTAATAAAGTTTCTAAGCCCATGTTTGCCATTGAAGTACCAACTACATTATTATTTTTTAATTTTTTATCTTTTGACATTTCAATAGCTAGTAATGCCAGTATCTGGTCACCATTGACTAAATGTCCTTTTTCATCAATAACAGCCAATCGATCGCCATCGCCATCTAAGGCAATACCAATATCAGCCTTCTCCTCTAATACTTTTTTAGCAAGTTTATTGGTATTAGTAGACCCACATTCAAAATTTATATTAGTTCCATTTGGTTGAGTAGCTATTTGAATAACTTCTGCACCAAGCTCCCATAAAATTAAAGGTGCAGAAATATAAGAAGCCCCATTTGCACAATCTATTACAATTTTAAGACCATCAAGCCGTTGTGATTTAGGAAAAGTACCTTTTAGGAATTCTATATATCTACCATTTGCATCTTCGAGTCTTTTTGCTCTGCCTATTTTTTCTGGACCCGCTAATGAATTTTCCAATTCAGACTCCATAAGATGCTCTATTTCAATTTCAGTTTTGTCTGATAATTTATTTCCATTTTTATCAAATATTTTAATACCATTATCTTGATATTGGTTGTGTGAAGCAGTTATCATTATTCCTAAGTCTGCTCGCATAGATTTTGTCAACATTGCAACTGCGGGTGTAGGTATGGGCCCAAAAAGAAAGACATCCATTCCCATAGATAATAATCCAGAGGTTAATGCTTGTTCAATCATATAACCTGATAGTCTTGTATCTTTACCAATAACAACTTTGTGACGATGTTCTCCAACAGTAAAATGTTTACCTAGTGCCATTCCGAGCTTCATAAGCGTTAGGCCATTAAGTTTTTGACTATTTGAACTTGCTCTTACTCCATCTGTTCCAAAAAACTTTTTCATTTTATTTTAGAATAAACCTTAATTGATTGTTTTGTTGCGTAAACATCGTGCACCCTAAATATTTGAACTCCTTCAGCTAGTCCATGCATAACCGTTGCTATTGAACCGCCTAATCGATCTTCGTATAATTCATTTTTTTCAATCTTACCAATAAAACTTTTTCGAGAGCTTCCCAATAACACAGGAAGGCCCAAAGAATGAAATAATGCGATGTTTGAAATTAGTTTCAAATTTTGTTGCAAAGTTTTACCAAAACCAATTCCAGGGTCTATTATAATTCGGCTTTTAGATATGCCATTTTTCTCGCATAGACTGATTTGCTTCTCAAAGAAATCATAAATATCAAGAAGTACATCTTTGTACTTTATATTTTTTTGCATCTTTTCAGGAGTTGAAATTGAATGCATTAAAACAAAAGGAATTTTATTCGAGTTTAAAAATTTTTTTGAGTTTTTATCAAATCTCAGTCCTGAAACATCATTTATTAGATTTATATTAAATTTACATGCTTCTTTCATAACTTGAGATTTTCTTGTATCTACCGAGATAAATACTTTCTTATATTTTTTTCTGATTTGAGAAATTATTGGAATAATTCGGCTAATTTCCTCATTAACTGTAATTTCTTTTGATCCAGGCCTTGTTGACTCTCCGCCAATATCAATGATATCTGCGCCTTCTTTAATTAGTTTTTTAAACTGCTCAATTGCATTATCGTGTAATAAATATTTTCCGCCGTCAAAAAAGCTATCAGGCGTTACATTAAGAATACCCATCACAAGTGATCTTTCAAAGTTAAACTTTCCTAATTTTTTTCTTTTCTTTGTAATATTTGAAATTCTTTTATTTATGTCTCTCTGAATGTCAGGTTCCAAAAATTTTATTTCATTAATTTTTAGAAACTTTGATCGAGTCTTGGTTTTGCCTCTTGTTATTAATTCAATTTCATTAAAGAATAATTTGGAGGACCCAAGAAAAAGTGAATCTTTTGTTTTTATTTTACTAAATATTGGTCGCACGTAATATCTATTCGAATTACGCACAAGGGACACTGTAATTAGTTAACTTGTTTGAGGTTTCGGCTTGAAACTAGGACCAACGGGAGCTGATTTACCACTTTTAGGTACAGACGGTCCGGCATTATTAATCTCTTCTTCAGGATTGGATCTGTCGATCTTACCCTCTTTTAATAATGTAGTTATTTCATCTCCATTTAAAGTTTCGTATTCAATTAAACCTTTTGCAAGAGCATGCAAATCGTCTATTTTTTCATTTAAAATTTTCTTTGCTAAATCATAACAGCTATCAACAATTTGCCTGATCTCTGAATCTATAAGTTTGGCTGTTTCCTCAGACACATTTTGATGTCTCTGTACTGATCTTCCTAAAAATACTTCTTCCTCATTTTCACCATATTGTAATGGTCCTAATTTTTCGCTCATTCCAAATTTAGTAACCATATTTCTAGCCATCTTAGTTGCCATTTCGATATCTGATGAAGCACCAGAAGTAACTTTTTTGTCACCAAAGATTATTTCTTCAGCAACTCTACCGCCCATAGCAACTGTGATGTCTGCTAACATTTTTTCCCTAGGTAAAGATAATTGGTCTCTTTCGGGCAGCCTCATCACCATTCCAAGGGCTCTACCTCTTGGTATTATTGTAGCTTTATGTATTGGATCTGATGCAGATTGATTTAATGCAACAACAGCGTGACCTCCTTCATGGTAAGCGGTAAGTTCTTTTTCTTCTTGACTCATAACAAGAGATCTTCTTTCAGACCCCATCATTACCTTATCTTTTGCTTCCTCAAAATCTACCATAGTAACAATTTTCTTATTTTTTCTTGCTGCCAACAATGCTGCTTCATTTACAATGTTAGCTAGATCAGCACCAGAAAAACCAGGTGTTCCCCTTGCTATTGTTCTAATATCTACATCAGGCGCGACAGAGATTTTTTTAATATGAACTTTCAGAATTGCTTCTCTGCCTAAGATATCTGGATTAGGAACAACAACCTGTCTGTCAAAACGACCTGGTCTTAATAGGGCAGGATCAAGTACATCTGGTCTGTTAGTCGCGGCAACCAAAATAATACCTTCCTGAGTATCAAATCCGTCCATCTCAACTAAAATCTGATTAAGTGTCTGTTCTCTCTCATCATTACCACCACCAAGGCCTGCTCCACGGCTTCTTCCAACAGCATCAATTTCATCAATGAAAATTATGCATGGCGCATTTCTTCTTCCTTGCTCGAACATATCCCTAACTCGAGATGCTCCAACACCAACAAACATTTCAACAAAATCAGAACCCGAGATTGTAAAAAAAGGTACACCGGCCTCCCCTGCTACAGCTCTAGCAAGCAATGTCTTTCCTGTTCCTGGAGGGCCAATTAGTAAGGCACCTTTTGGAATCCTACCGCCAAGTTTTTGAAATTTTCTTGGATCCTTTAAAAACTCAACAATTTCAACAAGCTCTTCTTTTGCTTCATCTATTCCAGCTACATCATTAAAAGTAACTTTATTTTTATTTTCAGTTAGTAATTTGGCCTTGGATCTTCCAAACCCCATTGCTCCTCCTCTTCCACCTTGCATCTGACGCATGAAAAAAATCCATACACCAATAAGCAAGAGCATTGGGAACCAGGAAATTAAAACTCCAAGAAGTGACGGATAACCGTCGTCTAGTGGTGCAGCTGATATGTTTACACCTCTATCATTAAGTCTATCAACGAGTGTTGGGTCATTAGCGGCATAAGTTTTAAAAGATCTACCATCTTCAAAAGCTCCGTTGATATTATTACCTCGAATAATTACATCTTTAATTGAGCCTGCTTCAACTTCATCTAAAAATTGTGAGTACGTTAAATCAACAGTATTTCTGTCACCGCTAGTGTTGCTAAATAAATTAAACAGTCCAAAAACGATTAAAGCAATAAAGAGCCAAAGAACTATATTTCGCAAATTCATCATAATAAAGATATTGATATTATTAGATAATTACTATTTTTCAGCATACAAGAAAATATATCAATAAAATTTAACATTATATTCAATAGCTTAGTCTAGTAATGCTCGATAAATTTTGTCCAATTTTTAGAAATGGCCAAATTTTTAGTCTTATTAGGTTTAGATATGTTGTTCTCAGAATGAATATTTACCACTCCCTTCTGCCCAACAAATGTGCAACTATTTAATGTACGCTTAAAGCTTTTTTCTTTCACAATTGAATTTATCAATTCTTGTACTGATCGCGATCTAGGCACTTTATTGCTTTTTCCAGCAAATCTGCACAGTTTTACAAGTACTCTATGTTGAATTTCTTCGGGTAAGTTTATAAATTGCTGAGACTTAAAACTAATAATTTTCTTTTGATTGAGTTTTACTTGTTCTTCTAGGTAATTACTAACTGCAGTATTAATTGCGGTATCTGCGCTTTTTAAATTCTTTAATACGTTTTTAAACCTAACTTTACTGAGACCTTCATGTATTAATTGTTGAGATAACTTTCGAATACGAGACCTATCATACTTATTATTATAATTCGTTCTGTCGTTTATATAAACTTGCTTTTGCTCAGATAAATACGCAACAAGAGATTTTTTTGAGTACTCGAGTAATGGCCTAACTAAAATTAACTTTGTATTCTTATATCTAGATTTTACTTTTAATGATGAAAGTCCTTTTACACCACTGCCCCTTATTAATCTCATTAAAAAATTTTCTATTTCGTCATCAAGATGATGAGCTGTTAATAAGAATTTAATTTTTTTCTTGTTACAATATTTTGATAAGGCCTCATAGCGAAGTGTCCTTGCCTTGGAAAGGGTATTCGAGCTGTTGATCTTTTTTTTTAATTTAGTTGAGTAGAAGTTAATTTTATTCTTTTTTGCGACTTTTTTTAACCATACAATTTCTTTTGATGACTCTGCTCTAATTCCATGATCAATACTTAATACAGTTAAATTAATATTATTATTTGATGCATATCTATTAGACAAATGCATGAGCGCTAAACTATCTGGACCACCAGAAACTGCTACGGCAATATCTGAATTAACTCGAAGTTCTCTCATCTTTGCTTCGAAATCTTGATTAGTTATTTTTACGACTTTTTTATGATTAATTGGCTTAACTAATTTCACAGCCATTTTTTTCGATTTCTAATTTACCCCTGTCTAATACAGCAGTATTCGCGTTTGGATAGGTGTCCTTTAATTGTATAAAAGTTACACACCCTTGTTCTTTTTGGTCCATATTTACTAAAGATATTCCAAGTTTTAAAAGTGCATCTGCGGCTTTCTTTGAGTTTGGATAAACTTGGTATAGGCTTAAATAATTTTTAGCTGCGTCTTTATAATTTTCTCTAACATAATAAGTTTCTGCTAACCAGAAGTTTGCGTTGCTTAAAAGACTGGAATCATTTCCGACAGTCATAAATTCTTGAAATGCTTTTTCAGCAAGTTCATAGTCACCTTGCTTGAGAAGACCCATTGCGTATTCATATTGACCTTTTTCATCTCCTTCAGGCAGCACCGCTAGTACAATTTCTTGTTCTTCAAAAGCGACAATATTATCCTGAGAAATGGTATCTATAATTTCTTGCTCTTCTTCTTCATCAACTTTTTTGATTTCAAATGGAGAAGCAGACAACTCCTCTTCTGAAGACACATTTATTGTTCCAAGTGACTGAGGTTCTAAATTTACTTCCCCACTCGTGTTACCTACTAAGTTATTAGTTTGTGTTTCATTATTGGGTAATGCCATAGATAATTGGTTTTTTTCTATACTTTCAGTTTTAGAATTTATATCGATAAACCTAAATTCAGTATCTTCTCTAAATGTATTAAAATTATTCACTGTAGATTGCATTGTAAATATCATTTCTTCGATTTTTGCTGTCAGTGATTGAACTTCATTTTGTAATTCAGCTATCTGAATAGATTGTTTTGTAATAATTGATTGGTAATCATCAAGACTTACATTATTGCCAACGCCAGAGGTCGTTTTGCTAAATGTTGCCTTTTCAAGAACCTTTATTCTGCTTTCAATTGAGTCCAATTTTTGCAACAACTGATCTACATCTAGTTCTTCAGATTGAACATGAACAATCTGTACTAAAGAGATAAGAATAAAAAAGAAAATAAATTGAATTCTTTTGAGCATTAAATTAATCAGACCTAATCTTAATTTAAAGATTAAGCTTATCTTTTTGTCTAAAAAAAGGCGTCTTATAAATTAGTTAGTTCTTACTGTTACAGAACGTCTATTTTGAGCCCATGCTTTATTATTAGATGCACTGTTAACTGGTCTTTCCTTACCAAAACTAATAGTAGTAATTCGACTAGCACTTATGCCTTGCGTCATTAGATAATCTTTAGCTGCATTTGCTCTTCTATCACCTAGGGCTAAGTTATATTCTCTTGTGCCCCTTTCATCAGCATGACCTTCAATAGCAATAGTTACAGATCCATTTGCCTTTAACCATTTTGCTTGTTTAGCTAAAGTTGCCTGAGCTGCGCTTGTTAGTGAATAACTATCATATGCAAAGAATACTCTGTCCGGCACATCAACAGCAAGCATTTCTACTGTATCGGTACCAACATAAACTCCGTCTACGACTTCAACTTTAGAAGCTGAACTTGATGATGATGTAGATGCAGTATCTTGCGGTGTTGTTGTACATGCAGCTAGGATGATTGCTGCAAAAGATAAAACTAAAAATCTATTTAAATTTTTAAATGTTAATAACATTATAAACTCCCGTAATATTTGATCGCCCAAGATCTAGTACTTTATTAATTTAAGTTACGCAAGTCTATAATAAAATAGCTGCGAATTGACTAAAATGGACCTATTTTAGTCAAAAAATTGCCTATTGTATCAATTTCGACCATGATGGGTCTGACGCATCAACTGGAGTTTCAAGCTTTCTCTCATTAAATCCTGTAAGATCAATTGACCAGATTGCCGAGGAATGGCCCTGACCCGCGTCATTAGATTTAGTTTCTCTATAAAATATCAAAACTCTTCCATTAGAAGACCAAGAAGGAGCCTCTTGATACCAATTTTCAGTTAAAAGTCTCTCTCCAGTTCCATCTGTTCTCATAACTCCAATAAAATATTGTCCCTGAAAATTTTTTGTAAAAGCAATAAGATCACCTCTTGGTGACCATACAGGTGTAGCATAATTGCCTGTTCCTTTTGAAATTCTTTTTTGGTTTCTACCATTACTATCCATTACATAAATTTGTTGCGATCCGCCTCTATCAGAGTTGAATGTAATTCTTTTTCCATCTGGAGAATAACTTGGTGATGTATCAATTGCGGGGCTGTCTGTTAACCTTTCAACTACTCTGGAAACTAAATCCATTACATATATGTCAGAATTACCTTCTCTAGCTAAACTCATGATAATCTTATTTCCATCAGGAGAAAAACGTGGTGCGAATGTCATACCAGGAAAGTCTCCTACCACTTCTTGAATACCTGTTTGGATGTTTAATAAATATACTCGAGGAAGATTTTTAAAATAAGATAAATAGGTAATCTCTTGTCTTACTGGATTAAATCTTGGAGTCAAAACAAGTTCTTTACCTGTAGTTAAAAATTTATGATTTGCTCCGTCCTGGTCCATTATCGCAAGTTTCTTAATACGTTTATTTTTTGGTCCTTCTTCAGCGACATAAACTATTCTGGTATCGAAGTAGCCCTGCTCACCAGTTAGGCGCTCATAAATCTTATCTGCAATCATGTGACTAATTCTCCTCCAATTTTCAATTGTCGTAATTAATACAAGCCCCTCGATTTCCTTTTCTGCTAGTGTATCCCAAAGTCTGAACTCTACTCGAAGCCTTTCATTTTCTATAGATAGTTCTCCTGTTAATAGGCCCTGAGCCTTTATCAATCTCCAATCTGCAAAACGTGGGTTTAAATGCATAGCTCTATTTTTTTGAATAAATGCATTTTCATCTACAGATAAAAACAATCCACTTCTCTCTAAATCATCAGCTATAACCTTACGGATGTTTGATGGTATATTTTGTTCATCCAGATTACTGTCTGAGTCATGAAAAAATTCAGTAATTGCAATTGGTAGAGGTTCTCTATTACCTTCAGTAATATCAATTTCAATAATAGCAAATGAAATAGATGAAAAATGAAGAGCTGTTACGATGTATAAAAGTATTTTTTTCATAATAAATTATCCTCTTAGTATCTCTCTAGGATCAAAATTCAACTGTAAATTTTTCCAATTGTCATATCTTTCAACATCTGGAACTTTTATTGGATCACAACGTCTTACTGCTCTAAGGGCACTTTCAGCAAGAGTTCTAAAATATTTTTCGCTAGGCTTATTCATCCTTTCGTGTTGAACAACCTCCGGTGGTTTAAGCAAGGAACCATCTATGTTTAAATAAATTTTAATTTTAACAATCATTGTATCATCATATGGAATTCCAAGAGGTATGCTCCAACATTGCATAAATTGAGCTCTGATAGCATCCTCCTCAGATAAAGTAAGTCGTTTGTCGAGACTAGGTGTTGAGTCTAACGCTTCATAATCTTTTTCTATAATTTCTTCAGGATTATCCATTTTTGTATCTTTTTGTTTATCGATTAACTCGGCTAATTTAAGAGGATCAAATTTGTCTTTTTTCTTAACTTCAGGTTTTCGTAAAGGCATGTTTTGTATCATTTTTTCTTCTAATTTTGTCTTTTCAATTTTTTCTTCATCGCTCGGGTCTTTTACTTTTTCGTTGGATTTTTCATCTTTGGGTTTACTAATTGGCTGGTTTAATTTTGTTTCTTGCTTCTTTTTTTCAACTGGTTCTTTTTGTTCTTCAATTTTTTTACTAATTTGTGGGACATTTGTTTTTTCTGCAATTTCTATTAATTCAACTTGTATGACTGGTGGCATTTCCAAGTCATTATTATTAAATAATGGCAAAGATAAGACCGTGAATAGAAGTATAAAAATGTGTAGAAATATTGACCCTAAAACAGAAACTCTCATATATAAATAGCTTTAATTATTTACTTAATGGCTTAGTAATCAAAGCAACCTTTGTAAAACCAGAACCAGATAGCTCTCCTAAAACCATCATTATCTGCCCATAATCAATTGCTTCATCTCCTCTAACATAAATTTTTGTATCAAGCCTATTTTCTGTTATTGCTTTCATTTTTGGAACTAGTTCAGAAATGCCTATCTCAGTCTCTTGAATAAATATATTACCACTTGCATCAATCGTTACCTCAAGTGGTTCATTGTCAGATTGTAAAGTATCAGCATTTGTTTCAGGTAAATCAACCTGAACTCCCACTGTTAATAAAGGAGCGGTTACCATAAAAATGATTAATAAAACCAACATTACATCAACAAAAGGTGTTACGTTAATTTCACTGAATGGTTTTGATCGTGTGTTACGTGTCACAATTTAAAGTTTCTATTTCGTACTCAAGCCTCTTGAGAAAATGACATTAAAATGTTCTTTAAATCGATACATTCGTGCATTTTCATCATTCACCTGACTAGTAAATATATTGTAAGCAATAACAGCAGGTATTGCTGCTAATAAACCAAGAGCAGTTGCAAATAATGCTTCAGCTATTCCAGGAGCAACTACTGCAAGGGAGGTATTTCTTGAAATGGCAATAGATTGAAAAGAATTCATTATTCCCCATACCGTTCCAAATAATCCAATAAATGGAGTTGTAGCACCTATCGTTGCCAAATAACTAAAGTATTCAGATAGCTTCTCATTTTGAAAATCTATTGCTGCCTCCATAACACGATTTAATCTATCAACTAAACTATCTATTTTTTTTGTAGTTTCCTGATTAGACTTTTCAATCTCATCAACAGCTTCATTGAAAACATACTTAATTGGACTTTCTGGTAACTCTCTCGTGCTACTAGTGATTTCTTTTATTGATCTTCCCGACCAAAATTCTTCCTCGAACTGCTTACTGATTTCTTTTAAAGAGCGAAATAAACGAATTTTATGAATTATTATAGTCCATGAGAAAATAGAAGAAGCAAATAGAATTAGAATCACCAACTTTACGACAATATCCGCTCTGAAAAAAAGTGAAATTAATGTGAACTCATCGTTTACTTGGCTAACACTTACTAAATCTTCGTTTTCCATAATTTTTCAATTATTATTAAATATTGTCTTAATTAGGGCAAATCCTAAAGTCCTTTTTTACTATTAATTAATATTCGATAAAGTTCTATAAAGTCGTCAAGTTTCAAAACACAAAGCGAGTCCCCTGTTGCCTCTCGATTTCTTCTCGTTATAACAACAGGAATTGAGTCTGATTTAGATGTTTCAATATTTTCACAAACTTGTCTCATTGACTCATGAATTTTGAACTTTTCAGTTCTTTTAGCTTCGACGTAGATATGAGGAGTATTTTTTAAATCACTACCTCCAGAAGATTTGATAGCGCCACCACCTGACAAAGGCATACGTTGAACTTTATCTTCTCCATTAAAAATTTTTTCATTAAGGTACTTCGCAAGCTCTCTCTCGTACCCATCACCTTTTCTTTTTGGAGAACTACCTGGCATAAAGCGAATCAGAATTACTTAATAGTTTAAGATTAATTCATATAAATTTTTTTTGAAAGTGAATAAATTAAGCAAACTTTGCTAATTCTTCGTCTGATGCCTCAAAATTTGAAAAGACTTGTTGAACATCCTCATCATTATCAAGTTCATTGAGCAAGTTAATAAGGGATTTAAGTTTATCGCCCTCAATAGCTACATACGTAACAGGTTTCCATTGGAAACCTGATGATACAGGCTCACCAAATTTTTTATCTAAATAATTATATAAATTTGATAGAGTTTCTGGCTTAGATACTGCTTCATAAGAATCTTCTTCGATAAAACAATCTTCAGCACCACCCTCGATCGAAAAGTTGAAAAAATCTTCTTCGCTTGTCACATCTTTGTTATAACGTACAAAACCATAATGATTAAATGCATGGGAGACAGAACCTGTTTCACCCATTGAACCTCCAAATTTTTGAAATGTAGATCTTACATTTGAAGCTGTTCTATTTCGATTATCCGTAAGTGCCTCAACAATTATCGACGTTCCGTTTGGGCCAAATCCTTCGTACCTCATTTGATCATAGTTAACAGTATCTTTATCCAAAGACTTTTTTATCGCTCTATCGATATTTTCCTTTGGGAAACTTGAGGCTTTCGCTAATTGTATAGCTGATCTTAATCTCGCATTTTGATCAGGATCAGGTGCGCCCAACTTAGCTGCTACTGTAATTTCCTTTGAAAGTTTAGAAAATAAACTAGCTCTCTTTTTATCTTGTGCACCTTTGCGGTACATAATGTTTTTAAATTTAGAGTGGCCTGCCATTTAATTGCCGATTTTTCCTCCTATACGGATTGAACTTATACTTTTTGCTAAATAGTTTTCAGTGTTTGATTCTATAATAACCCCACATAATGTTCCTACACCATCAGCCGGGGGTACCCTTTTTCGCTCAGTGTCTTGTGTAGCAAATTTTCTTACGAACTCCTCTTTTTTTGTGCCAATAACTGAGTCATAGTCACCACACATTCCAGCATCAGTTTGAAAAGCTGTTCCATGTTCCATAATTGTTGCGTCTGCCGTTGGAACGTGAGTATGAGTTCCAACAACTGCAGTTACTCTTCCGTCAAGATGGTGTCCCATTGCCATTTTTTCACTTGTAGCTTCAGCGTGAAAATCAACAAATATAAATGATAGATCTTCAGTTTTTAAATTTTTAAGAACTTCTTCAATTTTGAAAAATGCATTATCACACGATCTCATAAATAGATTCCCCATTAAATTTATTACTGCAATTTTTTGTCCATTTTCATGCATGTAAGTATTTACACCTAAACCTGGGGAGCCTTCAGCATAATTATATGGCTTTAAAAGTTTATCATCTTTATCGATATAACTATTTATCTCTTTTTGATCCCACAAATGATTTCCAGTTGTGATTACGTTAACTCCATAAGAATATAATTCGTTGCATATTGACTCTGTAATACCAAAGCCACCAGCTGAATTTTCCCCATTAGCAATAACAAAATCTATATTATTATTTTTAATAGCATCTGGCAGATGATCTCTTAAAGCATGTCTTCCGGATCGACCCATTACATCGCCTAAAAATAGAATTCTCATTGGACTTTATATAAATGCTTTTCACTTAAAATCCAATCAAGTCTTTCGTCATGATCTTCGACAGGAATTTCTTCTACTTCTTGAAATGAAAATGCAATTCCTATTTTTTTTACATCACCGACACCATTCTTTGATAAATACTTATCATAATAACCGCCTCCATATCCCAGCCTAAAGCCATTTTTGGAATAACCTAATAATGGTATTAAAATAATTTTTGGAAAAATAACTTTATCTTTATTCTTAGGTTCTAAAATCGAAAATTTATTTTCTATTAGTTCAGTGTTTTTATTATACATGAAGAAATTAATTTCTTTAGTCTGAAAATCTATGGCTGGTAAAGCTAAATTAAGTTCTCTTTGAAGTAAATATTGGTTTAATTTTTTTGTATCTAATTCATCTCTGAAACTTATATAAGTTCCAATATATTCATTTTCTATTTCTTCTATGAGGGGCATAATGTTATTAAGTATATTACTCTGAAAATTTATTGATGGACCAAGTTCTAAGCGTCGATTCATTAAAAACTTTCTTAATGCTTCTTTTTCTCTCAGTTGCACACTTTTCGTCATGTATAAAATGAAATCTAATTTTTAAAATTAGTTTACGAGAGACAAGCGTGATAATAAATCTGTTAATCTATCATTGCTAATGTCTATATATTCCTGACTCTCTTTTTTCTGGTCAGTCAATTCTTTATCTTTTGAACCGATGTTTGCTTCAAGGGAATTTATTTTTTCAATATTTGTCTCTAGTTTTTTATTTAGCTCATGTATTTCATCTGCTATTAACAGTGAAGCCATTACCATTAATCTAGTTTCTCCAATTTTTCCAAATCTCTTAGTTAATTCTCTCACTTTATAGTCAATTTTTGAGCTTAAATGTTTAAGATGGTTTTCTTCACCCGGATCGCAGACAATTGCGTAATCTTGATCATTAATATTTACAATTATTTCAGGCATTGATTAAGAATCTAATATATCTTTTATGGTATAAATATTTTCATCGAGTTGAGAAGAAATATTGCCTGCAATGTTTTTAAGTTCCATAAAATCTGACTTAAGAATCTTAATTTCATTCTCTAGATGAGAGTTATTTTCCTGTAATTTTTGATTTTGCGCTTCCAATTCTGTAGCTCTTTGAGCCTTTTTTGTTAATTTGTCGATTTCCTCACTAAGTTTATCAATTGCACCATTAAATTTAACTTTTGAATCTTGATAACTCGACATTAAAACCCCTTGAAACTTTAATCGAGTTTAACTGTCTTTTTTGTTCTCAGTCAACTTATAATATAGCAAATAAACAGATTATTTTTTTGTTAATAATTTGCTAAAATTTAAGACTCTTTATAGATAATTGCTTATATTAAGCTCAAAATTCAATTTATTGATAATATGCCTAACAAAAAAGATCAGTCTGCAGTTACTCATGATGATTTAGCTAACGCAATAAGGTTTCTTTCAATCGATGCGGTCGAAAAAGCAAAAAGTGGTCACCCAGGCTTACCAATGGGTATGGCAGATGTAGTAACTGTTCTTTTTACGAAGTTTTTAAAATACAATCCTAATGTTCCAAGGTGGCATGATAGGGATCGGTTTGTACTATCTGCTGGTCATGGATCAATGCTTTTATACTCACTACTCTATCTAACCGGTCATAAAGATATGACTATTCAAGAGATCAAGAAATTTAGACAGCTTGGTAGTAAATGTGCAGGTCATCCAGAGTATGGGCACGCTAAAGGAATAGAAACGACGACTGGCCCACTTGGACAAGGTATCGGCAACGCAGTTGGAATGGCGTTAGCAGAAGAAATACTGAGAAGCCAATTTGGCGAAAAAATTGTAAATCATTTCACTTACGTTATTGCAAGTGATGGAGATATAATGGAGGGGATTTCTCATGAAGTTGCATCTTTTGCAGGACATCTAAAACTAAATAAATTAATTGTTTTTTTTGACGATAATGGAATTTCAATAGATGGGCCTGTTAAACTGGCAAACTCAGAAAATACGGCTGAAAGATTTAAAGCCTATGGATGGAATACAATTAAAATAAATGGTCACAAACCTAAAGAAATAATACAGTCAATTAAGAAAGCTCAAAAATCTAAGAAACCTACATTAATTTCTTGTAAAACTAAAATTGGTTTTGGATCTCCAAACAAACAAGGAAAATCATCAGTTCATGGTTCACCACTTGGTGAGGATGAAGTAAAACTTACTAGAACTAAACTGAATTGGCCACACAAACCATTTACAGTTCCAAAAAATATACTTGAGGAGTGGAAAAATCTTAGTAAAAAATCAATAGATGCATATAAGTCTTGGAAATTGAATTATGAGAAACTTCCAAAAAGCAAAAAGGCTCACTACATAAGAAGAATCGAAGGAAAGCTTCCAATAAAATTAATTCAAAACTTTAATCAGTTTAGGAAGAAATATATTAAGAAACCACTTGATGTTGCCACACGACAAGCATCAGAAATGGTAATAAATATAATTTCATCATCACTACCTGAATTGGTTGGAGGCTCAGCAGACTTGACAGGCTCTAACAATACCAAAGGTAGTAAAATGGAAGTTATTAATTCTACAAATTACAATGGCAATTATATTTACTATGGAATACGAGAGCACGGTATGGCTTCCATTATGAATGGGTTGTCACTCCATAAAGGAATTATTCCATTTGGTGGAACCTTTTTAATTTTTTTAGATTATTGTAAACCATCTCTTCGTCTTGCAGCTTTAATGAAACAAAGAGCTATATATATATTAACACATGACTCAATCGGTCTTGGTGAAGATGGCCCAACGCATCAACCAATTGAACAGCTTGCATCATTAAGAGCAACGCCAAATGTAAAAGTCTTTAGACCTGCTGATTTAATTGAAACTGCGGAAGCATGGGAATTAGCGCTTTCAAATTCAAAGGGTCCAAGTGTAATTGCGCTTACAAGGCAAAAACTTCCAATGATAAGAAAAAAGTATCATGCAAAAAATATTAGTGCTCTAGGAGCTTACGAATTAAAAAGTAATTCAAAAAAACCTAATATTTCTATTTTCGCTTCTGGCTCTGAAGTCGAAATTGCACTGCAATTAATGACTATGCTTGAAAAAAAGAAAAAGTTAGTAAGAGTCATTTCAGTACCGTGCATGGAGCAGTTTAAAATCCAAAGTAAAACGTATCAAAAAAAAATTAGAGGAAACTCTGAAATTAATGTCTCGATTGAGGCGGGAACTAATTTTGGGTGGAGCCAAGTATGCCCTGAAAATACAATAAACATCGGTATGAAAGATTTTGGAGCAAGTGCTCCTTATCAAAAGCTCTACGATTTTTATGGGATCACGGCAAAAAAAATATTCAAATTAATAAGTAAGAAAATATAGGAGATACTAAATATGGCTGTAAATGTTGCAATAAGTGGATTTGGAAGAATTGGAAGGTTGGTTTTAAGATCAATCATTGAGAGTAAAAGAAAAGATATTAATGTCGTGGCTATAAACGATTTAGCCCCAATAGAAACAAACGCATTTTTACTTGCAAATGATACTGTTCACGGCCCTCTTAATGAAAAAGTTTCTTTCAAACGCAATAAAATGATCGTTGGCAGAAAAAATATTACAGTATTGAATCAGAGAGATCCTCAAAAACTTCCTTGGAAAAGAATGAAAATTGATGTCGCTCTTGAATGCACTGGATTATTTACTTCAAAAGATAAGGCGGCAATGCATATTAAGGCTGGCGCAAAAAAGGTTTTAGTCTCAGCACCATGTGCAAATGCTGATAAAACCATTGTATATGGCGTGAATGAAGATGAAATAACAAAAGAAGACCTAGTTGTGTCTAATGCGTCTTGCACGACAAATTGTTTAGCTCCCGTTGCAAAAGTTTTACACGATAAATTCAAAATTGTGCATGGATATATGACAACTATACATGCCTTTACTGGAGACCAAAGTGTTCTGGATACATTTCACTCAGACTTAAGAAGAGCTCGTGCTGCGTCATTGTCAATGATACCTACATCTACAGGAGCTGCAAAAGCAGTAGGACTCGTTATGCCTGAACTTTCTGGTAAGTTAGATGGAACTGCAATTAGAGTACCAACACCTAATGTTTCATTAATCGACTTTAAATTTGTTTCTAAAAAAAGAATGACAGTCGATAGTATTAATAAGGCTATGTCGGCTGCAGCAAAATCTAATAAGCTAAATGGAGTCCTAGATGTAAATTCTAAACCATTGGTTTCATCTGATTTTAATCATAATCCTGCCTCGTCAAATTTTGATTTAACTCAAACACAAGTAATTGATGGAAAGTTTGGAAGAGTTTTAAGTTGGTATGATAATGAATGGGGCTTTTCAAATCGAATGTGTGATACTGCAGTTGCGATGAAAAGATCAAGATAGAATGTTAAATGTTAAAGCTCTAAAAACATTTGATCAGAAAAATAAAACCGTACTTATTCGCTTTGACCTAAATATTCCGCTCAATAAAGAAGCCTCTACAATAAGCGATCGGATTACGAGAATTAAAAATCCAATACAAAACCTTCTTAATAAGAATAATAAAGTTGTAATTCTGTCTCATCTAGGAAGACCAAAAGGAAAAAGAAATGATGAGCTTTCACTTAATCAAATAATCAGCTCATTAGAAAACGTATTGCAAAAAAAAATAATATTTCTTTCAAATTGTATAGGAGATGAGATTGAAAAAAAAATAAATTCTTTAAGCCAGGATTCAATTATTCTTCTTGAAAATTGCCGTTTTCATGAAGGCGAAGAGCAAAACGATAAATTTTTTGCATCCGAGCTATCAAAATTAGCAGACGTTTATATTAATGATGCTTTTGCATGCTCTCACAGAGCTCACGCCTCAATTGAAGCAATCACAAACTTCATACCATCTTATTGTGGAGAATTACTACATGAAGAAATATTAAACTTAAATGATGTAGTTAATAACCCTAAAACTCCTGCATTAACTATCATTGGTGGCTCAAAAATCTCTACAAAAATTAAAGTTATAAAAAATCTCCTGCAAAAAATGGACTCAATTGTCATTGCTGGTGGGATGGCTAATAATTTTCTTAAATATTTAGGAAATGATGTAAAAAATTCATTGATTGAAAATGATGTAGATCACCTCGTAAAAGAAATTATTAATTTTGCAAATGAACAAAACTGTAAACTAATTTTACCTTTAGATGTCGTTACATCTGAGAAAGTATCTGAAACTACAGAAATAAACGAATGTGCAGTTGATGCTGTAAAAGATAATCAAATGATTTTAGATATTGGGAAACAAACTATCGAGTTGATTAAGAATGAAATTTCAAATTGTGAAACAGTATTTTGGAATGGACCAGTGGGTGTCTTTGAAACTAAACCATTTCATAAAGGCACATTTGAGATCGCTAAATTCATTGCTGAAATTACTGATAAAAATAGTCTTCGATCTTTTGCTGGGGGAGGCGATACGATTTCCGCGCTGGATATGGCGGCTGTTAAAGAAAAATTTTCTTATGTTTCTACTGGCGGAGGAGCTCTACTTGAGCTAATAGAAGGTAAGAAATTGCCGGGTTTAGTTGCCTTAGGAGTTTTATAAAAAGGAGAAGAAAATGATACCAAAGACTCTAGAAGAGATAGCAAATTACATTGTCAGTGATGGTAAAGGAATTCTGGCAGCCGATGAAAGTTCAGGAACCATTGAGAAACGGTTCAAATCAATTAATGTTGAGTCTACCGAAGATAATAGAAGAAAGTATAGGGAAATGTTATTTAGATCTCCGGTCATGGCGGAGGCAATTGGCGGAGTGATACTGTTTGACGAAACTCTCAAACAAAAATCCAGTGATGGAGACTATTTAAGAAATGTTATACTTGATCACGGCTCACTTCCGGGAATTAAAGTTGATCAAGGGGTGAAAGAGCTTGAAGGTGATAGTGAAGAAAAAATTACTACAGGATTAGACGGACTTCATGAACGCTGTCAAGAGTACGAGAAGCTTGGAGCGAAATTTACAAAATGGAGAGCCGTTATAAATGTAAGTGATGAAATACCATCGAACAATTGTATAAGCGAAAATATGAATGCATTAGCTGAATACGCGCTCATTGCTCAACAAAACAATATGGTACCGATTGTTGAACCAGAGGTTATTATGGATGGGTCCCACTCTGTGGAAAGGTGTCATGAGGTTACTAATCAAACACTATTAGTATTATTTGAAATGCTTGATAAAAAAAATGTCAATATTAAAGGAACCCTTCTCAAACCAAATATGGTTGTATCAGGAACAGAAAATAACTACCAAGCCCCCATTGAAGAAGTTGCAGAAAAAACTCTTCAATGTCTCACATCATCTGTTCCAGATGAATTGCCTGGAATTGTTTTTTTATCTGGTGGTCAGTCAGACCTAGATGCAACAGCTCATCTCGATGCAATGAATAAAATAGGTGGCTTCAAATGGAAGCTAAGTTTTTCTTATGGAAGAGCTTTACAACAAGCAGCTCTCAAAACATGGGCTGGCGAAGATGACAATCTTGAAGCGGCTCAAAAAGCTTTTAGTCATAGAGCTTTAATGAATATGAAAGCTGCACAAGGTCAGTGGGATAAATCTCTCGAAGGTTAAGAAAAAATGAAAATTAATGGAAACGCTGTTAAACCAGGAATGATAGTTGAACACAAGGGAGAATTGTGGGTTGTGAATAAATCTCAGTCTGTAAAACCTGGTAAAGGTGGTGCATTTAATCAAGTTGAGATGAAAAATATCAAAACTAATACAAAATTAAATGAACGTTTCAGAGCATCTGAAGAAGTAGAGAGAGTTAGAGTAGATGAAGAAAAATATCAGTATCTGTACAAGCAAGATAAAAAGCTTTTCTTTATGAACAGTACTTCATATGAACAAATTGAAATTGATGAGGAAATAGTTGGTGAAAAGCTAGTTTTAATGAGTGAAAATGATGAGGTCATCTTAGAAATGTATAATGAAAAGCCAATAGGAATTCAACTTCCTAAAACCTTATCTTTTATTGTCAATGAAACAGAGGCTGTTGTTAAAGGACAAACAGCCGCTTCATCGAACAAGCCTGCCATTCTTGAAAATGGTATTAGAGTAATGGTTCCACCTTTTATAGAACAGGGTGAAAAGATAGAAATTAATACAGAGGACCTATCATATTCAAAAAGAGTTGACTAATGAGTTACTCAGACCCTTATATCAATGCGATTTTTTTAGCCTGTAGAAAAACGAGTAAAAGCCTTATTCGGGATTTTGGAGAAGTTGAAAAACTTCAAGTGTCTCTGAAAGGCGTCTCTGATTTTGTATCATTAGCAGATACAAAAGCTGAAAAAATGTTGATTAAAGAACTAACATATTCATATCCTAAAATAAATATTATTGCCGAAGAAACAGGTGTTATAAAAAATTCTGATGAAAATATTAGATGGATTATTGATCCCCTTGATGGCACAAGCAACTTTGTTTTTAGTATACCACACTTTGCTATATCAATTGCGCTTGAAAAGAATAACGAGGTAATAGTTGGAGGTGTATATCAACCGCTTACTGATGAATTCTTTTGGGCAGTTAGAGGAAGGGGCGCCTACTGTAATAATCTGAGACTCAGAGTGTCCTCAAAAGAAAACCTTGAAGACTGTATGATTGGTACAGGCATTCCTCATAAAGGTATGAAAGGTCATGAAGAATATGTTCCTGGGTTAAAGCAAGTTATGGAAAAAGTATGCGGCATTAGAAGATTTGGCGCAGCGTCACTCGACTTAGCTTATGTGGCTGCAGGAAAATTTGACGGATATTGGGAAAAAAATTTAAAATTGGTTGATATTGCAGCTGGCTCATTAATTGTAAAAGAGGCCGGAGGAAAAGTAACTGATTTTGATGGAAAAGAGGACTATCTCAAAAGTGGAAGAATATTAGCATCTAATTTTAGAATACATGAAAAGCTTAAAAAAATAATTGAATTATAATTTAAGTCCAAATCTACTTAAAAATTTTTTTTCAAATGACCAAAAATATTGAAATTGTCCAAATGGCAGTGCAACAAGTAGCAGTAATATTTGATAGATTACAAAAAGTAATATTATTCTAAGCGGCCAAAAAATTATTGGATTTAAATTCTCTTCCTGAATACCAATAAATTGAAATAATTCGACAGTGATATAAAGCGACAATGACCCTGTAATAGCAAAAATAATCATGATTACGATAAATTGAGAGAAACTATGAATATTAAGCCGTCTCATCATTATTGAAATTATATTCATAAAATTTAACAATTAACTGTTGATCAATAATATTATATAGGATATCTACTCACAAAAAATAGAACATATATGAAAAAAGATAAACATCCTGATTATCATAAAATTACAGTCGTGATGACAGATGGCACAAAATTTGAGACTATGTCTACATGGGGAAAAGAAGGTGACACAATGTCTCTAGATATTGATCCCGTTTCCCACCCAGCTTGGACTGGTGGGCAGCAAAAAATTCAGGATAAAGGCCAAGTTAGTCGTTTCAAAAAAAGGTTCAGTAACCTCAAGACATAATTCAAATTTCTAGTATTGAAAATTAATCATTAGTCACAACATATAAGGTGCTGATGGCATTCTGCGTCAGCAAACAAAGCTTAGCTCTTAAAGAGTAAGCAAATTTTTAATCGCTTAAGGAGGATTAAATTATGACTACATATGACTTATCACCATTACTACGCTCTAGTGTTGGTTTCGATGCATTTGATAATATTTTTGACTCGGTTTTTAATTTAAATGAGTCCAGTGGAGCTTATCCACCATATAATATTGTTAAATCAGACAATAATTACACTATAACAGTAGCTGTAGCTGGTTTTTCAAAATCAGATTTAGATATATCTGTACAGGAAAATGAGTTGGTTATTAAGGGATCAACTAATGACTCTAATAAGGAAATCGAATTTTTGCATAGAGGTATAGCAGGTAGAAATTTTGAAAGAAAATTTAGATTAGCTGATACCATAAAAGTTACTGATGCAAATTACGAAAATGGGTTACTTCACATTTTTCTTGAAAGAGAAATACCAGAACATCAAAAACCTAGAAAAATTGAAATTAATTCAAAAATTAACTAAAAAGAATTAGGAGTCACTTTAAATGGTGGCTCCTAAGATTAAAATGAAAGCAATATTACACAAAGAATTTGGTGGACCAGAGGTTTTAGTAGTAACTAATGATGTTGAGATACCTCAAATAGAAAAACATGAAGTTTTGATTCAAGTTCACGCGGCGGGTATAAATCGACCAGACATTCTTCAACGATCTGGTGGTTACCCACCACCGCCCGGTGCATCAGAAATTTTGGGCTTAGAAGTTTCAGGGGAAATTGTTGATGTTGGTGAAGATGTAAATAAAAATTTGCTCAACACAAAAGTCTGTGCACTTGTCCCTGGCGGAGGTTACGCAGAATTTGTAAAATGTCATACATCAACAATTCTTCCTATACCTAAAGGCATTTCAATTATTGACGCTTGCACAATTCCCGAAACATTTTTTACAGTTTGGACAAATCTATTTGATCAAGCAAAGCTAAAACAAGGTGAGACATTATTAATTCATGGTGGTGCTAGTGGTATAGGTTTGACTGCTATTTCTATTGCATTAGCCATGCAAATTAAATGCATGGCAACCGTAGGATCAGACGAAAAATATAAATATTTGAAGGATTTGGGTTTAGAAAGAGTAATTAATTACAATCTTGAGGATTTTGAAAGCATAATTAAAAATGAATATAAAGGAGTTGATGTAATACTAGACATGGTAGGCGGGGATTATTTTCAAAAAAATATTAATGTCCTAAATAGACTTGGAAGGCTTCTAAATATTGCATACCTAAAGGGATCTAAGGTAGAAGTAAACTTACTGCCAATTATGTTGAAGCGATTAACAGTTTCTGGCTCAACCTTAAGAATAAGAAGTAATGAAGAAAAGAAACTCATTGCCGATAATCTTAAGAAACATATTTGGCCATTAATTGAAAATGGCAATATTAAATTGCATATTGACCAAAAATTTGATTATGAGAATGTTCAAAAAGCACATCAATACATGGAAAATAATAAGAATATTGGCAAATTGCTGCTTAAATTTTAGGATATCCTTTGAAAAACTCTAAAATTAACTTATAAGAGGCACTCTATAATTATTATGAAAACAGCAAAATTACCATTAATGCCAAAAGCCACTGCAATATGGCTTGTTGATAATACATCTTTGTCATTCAGGCAGATAGGTGATTTCTGTGGGATGCATGAATTAGAAATTAAAGGTATAGCAGATGGTGAAGTTGGTGCGGGAATTAAGGGATTAAATCCTATAACCAGTGGTCAATTAACAAAAGATGAAATCGATAGATGTGCGGATAATGAAGATGAGTCACTGAAGATTATTGAAAATGAAATCTCTGAAAAGACTGAGCAATCAAAAAAGAAAAAAAAATATACTCCTCTTTCAAAAAGACAGGATAGGCCAGACGCAGTTTATTGGTTGATAAGAAATCACCCCGAACTAAAGGATTCACAGGTTGCAAGACTAGTTGGCAGTACGAAAAATACAATTGATGCTATTAGAAAAAGAACTCATTGGAACATGGCAAATATCCGTCCACAAGATCCAATTGGACTTGGAATTTGTAGGCAAGTTGAATTAGATGAGGCTTTAGCTAAAGCTGAAAGATCAATGAAAAGAGCTCAAAAGAAAAAAGAAAAAGAAGAGAGATTGAGACTGCAAGAAGCAGATGAAAAAGTTTCAGACATAAATGAGTCAGAAACTTCTGCTGTCGATGGATAATAAATATTAAAATGAAAAATCCTTCACTGGTAAGCATCATTATGGGCAGCCAATCTGATTGGACCACAATGAAGCATGCTTCAAAAATTTTAAAATTATTTAATATAAAACACGAAGTAAAAATTGTTTCTGCCCATAGAACGCCTAAAAGAATGTTTGAATATGCTGAAAGAGCAGAACAAAGAGGGATAGAAATAATAATTGCAGGCGCTGGTGGAGCAGCTCATTTGCCTGGAATGACAGCCTCTATTTCAAATATTCCTGTACTAGGTGTTCCAATTGAGTCAAAAAAACTAAAAGGCTTAGATAGTTTGCTATCGATCGCTCAAATGCCAGCAGGCGTTCCAGTTGGAACACTTGCTGTTGGAGAAGCTGGAGCAAAAAATGCAGCATTACTTGCAGTATCAATTTTAAGCAGCAATAACACAAAACTGAAAAAGAAATACGCTTCATGGAGATCAAAACAAACTAAGTCAGTAAAAAATATACCTAAATAATGAAAGCTGAAGTTTCCACTGTAGGCATAATCGGTGGGGGTCAACTTGGCATGTTTTTAGCTCAAGCTTGTCAAAAAATTGGGCTTATTACACATATCTATTCTGATACAGATGATGCCCCTGCAAAAAAATATGCTAATAAAATTATTTATGGTTCTTTTAATGATCATAAGAAGTTAGATGAATTTAGAAAAAATGTTGATTTGCTAACTTATGAATTTGAAAATGTTGCTATAAAAACATTAA
>QCMN01000005.1 GCA_003213715.1 Pelagibacteraceae bacterium AG-422-B15 | reverse complement strand
TGACGACAGTTTCGAAAGACCTTAGAAAAAAACTAAAAGATCATTTTATTATTCAAAGACCAAAAGTAAAATCACATCAAATATCAAAAGATGGAACACAAAAATGGCTTTTGGAATTAAATGATGGCAACTTAATTGAAACAGTTTTTATACCTGAAGAAAATCGTGGAACATTATGTGTTTCATCACAAGTAGGTTGTACACTTAATTGTAAGTTTTGTTTTACCGGAACACAAAAACTGGTTCGAAATTTAACATCTAGTGAAATTATTTCACAGCTTCTTTTAGCAAAGGACAATCTTTCAGATTGGCCAAATGGAAAAGATCGTAAAATTTCAAACATTGTATTTATGGGTATGGGAGAACCTCTCTATAATTATGAAAATGTTAAAAATGCCGCTGAAATTATGGGAGATAGAGAGGGTATACAATTGTCGACTAAAAGAATTACCCTAAGCACTTCAGGCATTGTTCCTGAAATTATTAAATGGGGCAATGAAGTTGACTCAAGATTGGCAATTTCTTTGCACGCAACAAACGATGAGTTGAGAAATGATATTGTTCCTATAAATAAGAAGTTTCCTCTCAAAGAGCTTATAAAAGCCTGCAGAGAATATCCGCGATCAAAAAATTCTAAACGAATAACTTTTGAATATGTCATGTTAAAGGGAGTAAATGATACAGCGAAAGATGCTCGTAAACTTGTTAAGCTCATTTCTGGAATTCCTGCAAAAATAAATCTTATACCTTTTAATCCTTGGCCTAATTCACCTTACGAATGCTCTAGTAAGGAAGAAATCAAGAAATTTAGTGACATAATTAAAAATGCAGGTTATGCAAGCCCTGTTAGAAAAACCAGGGGGCAAGATATTATGGCTGCGTGTGGTCAATTAAAGTCCTCCAGTATAAAAATTAGAAAAAGTGAACTCAGAGCAAATGGATAAAATAAATAAAGTTGTTCTTGCATACTCAGGCGGTTTAGACACATCAGTCATTTTAAGGTGGCTGAAAGAAACGTATCAATGTGAAGTGGCAACTTTTACAGCAGATCTAGGTCAAGATGAAGACTATGATTTAGTAAAAGCGAAGGCAGAAAAGCAAGGAACAAAAGAAATATTTATCGAAGACCTTAAAGAAGAATTTGTGAGTGATTATGTCTTCCCAATGTTTAGAGCTAATCCACTTTATGAGGGCTACTACTTACTCGGTACTTCTATCGCAAGACCTCTAATTGCAAAAAAACAAATAGAAATTGCAAATCAGATTAAAGCCGATGCGGTATCCCATGGTGCAACAGGAAAAGGAAATGATCAAATAAGATTTGAGCTTGGATACTATTATCATAAGCCTGATATAAAAATAATCAGTCCTTGGAGAGAGTGGGATTTATCATCAAGAACATCACTTGTCGAATATGCTGATAAGTACGGGATTGAAATAGCAAAAGATAAAAGAGGAGAACAACCATTCAGTATTGATGAAAATATTTTGCACTCTTCAGCAGAAGGAAAAGTTCTTGAAGATCCATGGGTCGAAGCGCCTGATTATGTTTATACCAGAAGTGTTTCACCTGAAGAGGCGCCTGATAAAGCAGAAGAAGTAATGATTGAATTTAAAAAAGGTGACGCCTGCGCACTCAACGAAAAGGCTTTAACACCATTTGAAATATTAAAATCTCTTAATGAGCTTGGTGGAAAACATGGAATTGGACGAGTTGATCTTGTTGAAAATAGATACATTGGCATGAAATCTAGAGGAATTTATGAAACTCCTGGGGGAACCATTCTATATCACGCACACAGAGCTATTGAGAGTATTACACTCGATAAAGAAGCTGCACATATGAAAGATGAGTTGGCGCCTAAGTATGCTGAACTTATCTATAACGGTTATTGGTTCTCTCCTGAAAGAGAGATGATGCAATCAATGATTGATAAATCACAAGAAAAAGTAGAGGGCAAAGTAAGACTTAAACTCTTTAAAGGTAATACGATGATTACAGGAAGAGAGTCATCAATGAGCCTATACAATCCAAATCTTGCAACATTTGAGTCAGATCAAGTTTATTCTCAAAAAGATGCTGAGGGTTTTATAAAATTAAATGCTCTAAGATTAAGAGAAAAAAAATAAGCTACTGCTGTCTAAATGCAGCATCTACCGTATTTTTTAATAAACATGCAATAGTCATCGGACCTACACCACCAGGGACGGGTGTAATTGCTGACACAAGACTAAACACATCGTCGTAATCAACATCTCCAACAAGCTTTGTTTTACCAGGTTTATCTGGATGGTCTACTCGATTAATACCAACATCAATCACAACAGCTCCCTCTTTAATCCAATCTTTTTTAACCATTAGAGGTCTTCCAACTGCAGCAACAACAATATCAGCCTGTTTTGTAATTTCTTCAATATTTCTGGTTTTAGAATGAACTATTGTTACCGTACATGACTCTTCAAGTAGTAGTTGAGCCATTGGTTTGCCAACAATATTAGATCGTCCAATAATTACAGCATGCATTCCTTTCAAATCAGGAATACATTTCTTAAGCATCAAATAGCATCCAAGTGGTGTGCATGGGGTAAAAGTTTTACTTAGTAAGTCACCTCCTATTGAATTTCTGCCAACATTTATTGCATGAAAACCGTCGGCATCTTTTACTGGATCAATTGCATCTATAATGGCTCTTGAGTCAATATGTGATGGAAGTGGTAATTGAACAAGAATTCCATTTACTTTTTGATCATTATTAAGTTTGTCGATTAATTCCAAGAGCTTTTCTTCGGATATAGTGGTATCCAGAAAATGGTCCTCAACATCCATCCCTATCTCTTTGGCCATTTTAGACTTTGTATTTACATAAACCTGACTGGCTGGGTCTTCACCAACAAGGACAACAGCAAGGGTCGGGGTTTTATTAAATTTATTTTTAAAATCTTCAATTTTGATTGCTGTTTCAGCTCTAAGATCAGCCGCAATTACTTTTCCATCGATAATTTTTGCATCTGACATATTTAAATAGGAATTCCTAAGTAGAAATACTCGTAAAGTAAGTTTCTTATAAAGTAAAGTATCAGAATAAGGACTACTGGCGATATATCAATCCCTCCAAGATTTGGAAGAAAATTTCTTATTGGGTTAAGAAGTGGATCTGTTAATCGCTTTGTTCCAAAATAAATAGCAATAATAATTCTATTCTGAGTATTAAATATATTCATCGCAATTAACCAACTGAATATCACATTAATGATTAAAACCCATGTATAGAGATTTATAATTTGGTCAATGAGAATTATGAGTGAGTTCATGTTTTATCTATAAGAAAATAATTATCTAAAAAAGAGTCTAACCACATATTGATTTTTTTACCATGACTAAGTCTTTGATGCATTTGATATTGACGTTTTTGAGCACCTTTTTCTCTTAACATGTAACCCGCATAATACAGCCATCGCAAATGCATTTTAAGATTTACCTCAGGGTGGAATTGAATCCCCACAGCATTCTCATACTTAAATGCCTGTTGTGGGAATGTCTCACCGTAAGCAAGGACATCGCATTCTTTTGGTACTTTAAAGCCCTCTTTATGCCATTGAAAAAATGTTTTTTGATTTTGAAATATTTTGTGACCATCTCCAGTTGGTTGTAGGTCATAAAATCCAATTTCAAATTGTTGATCCTTGGCGCGCTGTACGGTTCCACCTAAGTTTTTTGCAAGCATCTGAGCTCCAAGACATATGCCAAGCAATGGTTTTTTTGACTCTAAAGCTACTGTAATCCAATCGATTTCAAGTTTTATATAATCTAAATTATCATTGGCGCTTGGTGGCCCACCATAAATGACTGCAACATCATGGTCATTCATTGAGACGGGGAGTTTTTCACCAATGACTGGACGGCGAACATCCAATTCATAACCTCTGTTGCGTAATTTTAATCCGACGTCCCCTGTACTTGATCGAGGCTGGTGAACAATCATTAATGCTTTTTTTGACTTCATCGTTACATGAACGAAGTTACATTGCGCTTAGACCGCCATCAAGAACAATTTCTGTCCCTGTCATAAATTTCGACTCATCAGATGCTAAATATAATATTGCATAAGAAACATCGTCAGTATCACCAATTTTGTTCATTGGTATTTGACGAGACAGCTTCGCTACTGCCTCTTCAGCGCCAAATGCCTGCTTAATCGGATCCAGAATTGGTGTATTTACAAAAGCTGGATGTACTGAATTACAGCGAACATCATATCCTTTTTTAGCGCAATACAATGCCACTGATTTACTTAATAATCGAACACCTGCTTTTGAGGAATTATAAGCAGCCGTATTCCAACCAGCAACAATTCCAGAGATGGATGAAATATTTATAATTGAACCTTGTCCAGACTTACTCATTACTGGAATAGCATATTTACATCCCAAAAAGACACTATCTAAGTTTACCTGATGAACTTTTTTCCATACATCAAATTCTGTTGACACAATATCAGCACCGAGTGAGATACCAGCACTATTTATCAGAACATTTATTTTACCATACTCACTTTCTGTCTTTTCAATTAGATCAATCCAAGCCTGCTCGTTTGTAACATCATGAACAAATATGCCGAATTGTGTCTCACTGAAATTCTTTAGTCGCTCGGGCATTGTGCTCAGCATCTCCTCATTGATATCTGAGAGCATGACTTTAGCACCTTCACTCATTAATTTCACAGCCGCAGCATAACCTAATCCAGAGGCAGCACCTGTGATAATTGCGACCTTACCTTCTACGCGTGACATTAATTAATGCTGATTTCATAAAATGTATCTTGGGAAGTGGACTCTTCTGAGACAAAATTTTGGTAGCATTGTTCCATACTATGTTTACGCATACCACTTTCTCCTGCAATCAAAAAAGTGTCAATGCTTAATGGAATGACAGACGTATTGCTTAAACGGTCTGAACGAACACAAGTTTTTATATTTTTTTCTCTTACCATATCAATAACACTTATAACACCGCCATTGCCACTAAGAACAATTCTTCCATCGTCTAATAAATTAGCATTAGTTAAACTATTTTTTGTTCCTATAAATAAATCATCAAAAGCATAAATTTTACAATCGCCGCGGTAGTATCCTGACTCATAGCATGCTATTGCTGTTTCTTTCTCTGGTGGAACCGGATCATTTAATTCATAGAGGGTGGCGAGTGTGATATTGCCTGACATGCCAAGCAGCAATGATTGTCCCTCATCTACTTTTATGCCTGACCAATAAGAACCAAAGTAACCAGTTTCGATTGCAAGCCAGTTCAGTCCACGGTCATCCGTTACATAATATTTACCCAATTCTCCAACCGCATAGCCCTCATTTTGAGCTGACTTTCTCCAAGCTTGGTTGTCTCCATATGTATAATTGAGGTGAGGTTGGAATTCATCATCATCAATAAATAAATAATCCCAACTAATTCCACCATTTGCAGTTCTTAGTGATAATGCGAACGCGCCTATGGCAACACCTTCATAATCATCATACATGTGAATTGAAAGGAATGGGGCATCAAACTCAACATCTTGGTACTGTACTTGCCAGGTTTTACCGGCATCAAATGAGTGAAGAATGGTGGCGTCATGACCTGTGGCCCAACATTTATTTTGCGTTGGACAACTTATGTCAGTTAATGTTTTTGTAAATGGAACTTCATCAGCTTGTGTCCACGTCTCTCCTTCATCGTCAGAGTAAACAATTATTCCGTGGACACCGACACCAAATATCCTATCTCCGGATTTCTCTAACGCATTGATTAATGCTTTATGTGCATTTGGAGATTTTGCGGCATATTCCGTTCCAAAATTGAATTGTGAAGAAAAAGAAAGATTTGTTAATAATAACAAATTTAGAATAATGATAATGAATTTAATTCTCATAGCCCATATTAAAAATTAAAACCCGACCTAAAATTTTCAAGTCGGGTTTTAAATTAAAGATAGTAAAAGGTAAAGTACCTTTACCTAGCGTAACGTCTTAGACCGTCTGGGGTAAAGAAGCTAGCAGGCTTTTCTTCACCATTGTAAATGGTAGGAACTGTACTAAACCCAGTTCCTATTTGATTGTTACCTGTGTAAGTTCTGGTTGCAAAGTCAAACGTAAACTCACCCTGAGAAGCACATTCGCCAGCTCCTGTACCTTCGACACCACTCATCATTGTACCGATTTGGTGTCTCATAAGTTCGCCGTTATCATCATATGCATCCATAATTGAGAGCATATTGAAATCATCATCCATAACATAGAATGTTCTAGATGCGTAAAGGTGTCTTTGACCAGGCTTAAGATTTGCGTGAACCACGTGAACATCTCTTTCTTCATAACGCACATAATCAGGATTTAAATGATTTTGCATATGTGTTGTTTCGATTGCATTTTCAGCTAGTGCCTCGTTGCCAGCAGGTACAATCATTTTTCTCGTACCTTCATATGACCAGTCATATTTATCCTGAGCGCCATTGAATCCGCCATACTGGTCAACAACAACGATACCACCACCAGCAAGAAGTACTGTGTCATAAGTAATGTCAGGTGCTCTTCTCACACGTCTTGTTGCAGGGTTGTACTGCCACGCTTTACGCGGTTGCACATAACTGTCAATAAAATCGTGTACAAGAGTTGTAGTACCAGCTGATCTTGGTGGACCTAAGTTTTTCTGCATGAACATCGCATAAATGTTTTTATCAGCATATTGCGAAACAGTATTTGGGTTCCTTGGATACACAATATTTGTTTCTTGCTGACCGATAATTATTGATCCATCAGCTTGAACGTTGGTAGAAGTTGCGACACGATACATTGCTGAAGTGTTACTTGAATTTAATCTAGTATTCCAGATTAAATGTTGAGCTTCTGATGGGTTTGGGAAAGGAAGCTGACCCATATTAGGAAGTTCAATACCTTCATTGTCATTGACCATCGTACCGTTTGTCTGAGAAATAGCTTTAATCTCAGGTGGTATCTGACAATCAGCACCAGTTTCATGCACGTGAATTTTGTAAGTTTCCGGATATGCTGAGAACATAGTCAATTGTCCCGGTGACAACATATCTGTGTATGATGTGTAATTAGAACTATCTACTGTGTACTTGTGTCCATCTGCTATAACTGATGTCGCAGACAGTCCCAAAGCAGCAACAAATGAGATAATTAATTTTTTTATATTCATTTTATTCATTTTTGGTTCCTCTCCCTAAATTAAAATGCATAAGAAACGTTTGCAGAGACATAATCCATATCACCTCTTAAGTTATCAGTTGGATCTCCTAACTGATCAACATAGCTTAATGAAGTTGATATAGCGTCACCTTTTCTAGCTGTAAGGCTCAAAGATACACTTTGACGACCCTCTGTGAAACCACCAAGTGATGAAGGACCGTATCCGATAGGATCATGAGACCAAACCACTGAAGGTGTCAGTGACCATGAAGTGTTATTGAAGTTGTTGTATGTTGCAGACCCAACCAAACGATAACTGAATGATCTCTCATCAGCACCCATTTGACCTTCACAATAACTACCGTTTCCAAATACAGCATCAACGATTGATGCACCTAAGTTTGTTACACCGCCATGATTTGATAAATCGTGGTCAATGTCATCTACAAGACCGCCAGCATCAGCAGCGTTTACTGCAGCAATTTCAGCAGAAGTCAAGTTTCTGAAAATACCAAGACATAAGTGCTCTCCAGATCCTTCATTAAAACCACCCCTTGCAACAAAACCCTTGCTGATATTATCCATATCTTGGATATCAACCATTGCAAGTTCAGTTAAGAACACAGCTGAATCAGCGCCAAGGCCTTTAGTTATTGGATGAGAAGCTGTAAAGCTCGTCGTTGTTCCAATATCCATTGACAACACATCATACTCAATAAATGCTGTTGATCTATAATAGCTTGTCGCGTCATAAACCTTAACTAAAGAAGAGTCTATAACTGGCAACGATGATCTTTGAGCACTTTTCAGTAGAGTACTAAAATCTTTTGAAATCGCACTTGAACCAGCCAAAGCGTTAACAACACCTGGAAGCGTTAATCCAGGAAGTATGCTTGTCGGAGATAATGCATATGTATCATGACCAAATGCAGTCAATGCAAGAGTTGTACCTGATGCATCAGCTATCTGATTAATCTGATCTCCAGTTGCTGTAGCTAATGGGAAATCAGGTCGATAAGCAATCTCACCCTGAACAGTCGTTCCGCTTACGTTAGTGTTAAAGCTCATACCAAATACTTGGTTATCTTCAGGATAGATGAACTGATAACGCGCATAGTTCAAAGGCGTTACCGCAGCAGCCAAAGTAGGTGTTAGCGATAAGAAAATTGGCATGTATGCTGTTCCACTTAGAGTGTTGCCCGCATCACAAGTTGATGGGTCATGAACTTTCTCACCAGCAATTAAAGTTTTAAACTTAACATTTTGAATAACTTGTTTTGCAGCTTGACTGTCAACATCACCTGCTACAGCTGATGCAGCTAGAGCTGCTCCAAGTCCACCACAAACTCCAGAGCCGTAAGCTCCGTTAAGTAGTGGTTTTAAAATACCAGTTGCAGCTAATGTTGCATCTGCACTCGCTGCGTTAACAGCACTGTCTAACGCACCTGCTGCTCCACCACCCGCAGCTGCTACTCCAGCCCAGTCATAGAAGACTTGAGTAAAAGCACCGATAATATCACCAGCTAGAACACCAGATTTACCCATCATCTGAATATAAGGAGTTTTTGAGTGGTAGTTTGCATAATAGAAACCAAGGTCAACACCTGTTCCAATATCATCCAAGTAAGTAGATGCACGCACACCCCACTGCCCGTCATCACGAGCATAGGCATGTTTTTGATCCCATTGTCTGAGTTCAACTGTTGCAGCCTTTGTAAAGTCTGCATCCATTACGCCGCCATAAACTGTTGTTAGTTTACTAGAGTCAGCTACAGAAGTTGAAAAAGCTGCAAGAGTGTTTGTTACTTCTGTAAACTGTGCCCCACCAAAGAGTGGGTTAGCATCAACTAAACTTTGAAACGCTGTACCATGACCAAGCGATGCTCCTAAGCCAGACCACGTAGCCCACTGAGTAGGAGTTGCGTTTCTATAAGCATAAAGAGCTTGGTACGCATCGTTATAATTTTGTCTAGTATCAGTCGCAAGCGTGTAAGCTTTTAGAGTGGCATCACAAGAAAATGCACCGCCAGTCAGTAGAATAGCAGCATAAGGACAATATGCCTCTTCACCAACTTCTTCAGCATAAGCACCACTTGCTAAAATTCGATCACCACCTGTACCTACAACATCATTTCCAAAGAACGAACCTTTAGGATCTAATGCAACTTGCTCTGAACTGAATTGAGTATATGCTTCGATACCCCAATCGCCTGCACTAAATGAAAGAGTCAACTGTTCAGTCGGCATTAGTGCATCTCTAATAGACGCGCCTGGCGCTCTTAATTTTGTCAAGTCTAGAGAGTTAGTGACAAATCCATTTAACCCAACAGGAATGAATGTGGCTTCACCCCAACTGGTTACATATCTACCAGCAGTGATATCTACAAATCCAAAATCAGCTCCAGTATCAATTGATCCTGTTACATAAGCATCAAGAATTTGAGCGTCGCTTTCAAGTTCATTCTGAGCGCCAGATGTTAGAGCAATGAAGTTTTCATCGGTTAATTCTAGTACGGGGTTATAGTTTGCGATGAAAGATAAGTTTACTCCGATACCTGCATCAGTGTTTCCTGCAATTTCTACGAAAGCTTTTTGAGTGGCGTCAACGATATCACCACGTTTAAAGTTTAAGTTACCATTATCACTGTTTACATTTCCGTATTCAAGACGATTAGTAGAAGTGTTGCCATAAGCATCTACTTGAAACTTTGCACATGATCCACTGGTCTTTGCATTTTTATCAAAACCACTAGAAACTTGTGAAGCTGACAAAACTGTTTCTGATGCAACTAGCGCTTGGCCAGCTGCAGACAATTGTGAAGTGTCTACACTATATGAATACCCGTCTTGCAACATGCAATCTCTTTCAGAAGATCTGATAGAAAATCCAGATGTAACGGTAGTGTTCATTGTACCAGTAAAGCCTGGCAAGTTAATGTCGTATGCGTGAGCACTGATTGATGGCACAAACATAACAACAACCAACCCAAGTAGAGTTGATTTAAGTTTTTTTATCGTTGATATCATACTTCTTTCCCCCGTAATAAATATCATATTTATCCAAAGACTTTATTCAATGATAGCAATAGCTTTGAAATAAGCCTAATCGTTGTATTTGATTAAATTTATTAAATTTAGTCAAGCAATTATATAAGAATTACAAACTTTAACTTAAAATTAATTCTGAATTAAAAATTATATTTATGTTGAAAAATCAGTGACTTAAGATTTTTTAGTATAATTGGTGCCTCATTCCTATTTTCTCTGTACATTATATATGTGTTTTATTAGTAACATCATGGATTTGTAATCAGGTTTTTTACTAATTTTTACCATTTTACTTGATACACCGAGGTTTTTTAATCCTCGACCTATTCTTGGACTTAAACAAAAATGAGTGATTTTATTTTCAAACCAAGCTTTATCTTTTTGTCTAACTTTCTTATAAAAAACCTCCGAGGCTTTTAATGAATAATGCAACATTGATTTAATTTCTTTGGACTCAATTAAACGTGCTAAACCATGAGAGAAGTTTTTTTTAAACCTTACTTCATAAACTCTTGTTGTTATGTATTTTATCGATTTATTTTTTTTTAGTTCTCCTAATACATCGTTATTAATAGTTCCCGTTAAATGATGTATTCGTTTAATTTTCTTATTTTTTTTTAAAAAAGTTAGAAGCTGATAGCTGTCTTGGAAAATGTGATCTATTTTCTTTACACCTAAAGAAGTAAGCTCCTTCCTTATTCTTTCTCCAATTACTAAAAAATTGCCTTTTGTAACAAAATTATTTTTTTTCTTTATGAATTTGATTGCTTGCAAGCTTGATATCAAATAATGACAATTAGAATCAAAAGTAATTTTTGGATTGAGTTTTTTAAACCACACAAATGGCTCTGCATAGACACCATATCGATTTTTTTTTAAATCGAGTGCTAATAAATCAGACTCTGCTTTTGGCCTTATAATCAAAATCATCTTTTAACTCACCTAATTGATATATTGCATCCTTACCAACGCTATCTAAAATGTTCTTACCAATAGAGGATGTAAGCTGAATATAGTTTTCTTTTCTATCAATGAATTTTTCTTTATAAATTTTTTTTCCGTTGTGATTAAATAATTCTACATTAATTGTAAGTTCTTCTTTATCAATATTGGCTTCAACTGATACAGGACTGTTACAGCTTGCTCCAATGATATTTAAAATATTACGTTCAGAAATACATTCGATTTCGGTTTTAAGATCATTGATATCATCAAACAATTTTCTAAATTTTGAATTTATTTTTGCCTGAACTCCAACTGCTCCTTGGCATGCTGCAGGGAGAAAATATTCAAGGTCTAAAACCTCTGTTATCTGATCATCTAAATTAAGTTTTTTTATGCCTGCTAAGCTTAAAATAATCGCATCAAATTGTCCTTTTCGTAATTTATTAATTCTCGTGTCAACGTTGCCTCTTAGAAGTTTAATGTTGAGATCTTTTCTTAAATTTAGGATCTGCGCTCTTCGTCTAATCGAACTTGTTCCTAAGACAGCTCCGGATGGTAAGTCAAAAAATCCCTTGCCAGAATTTGAGATTAAAGCGTCATTTTTATAAGTACGCTTTACCCAGCAGATGATCTCTAGATTTTTATTAACCTCAACAGCTGGAACATCTTTCATGGAATGAATACCAATGTCTACTTGATCATTTAAGATATGCTCTTCAATTTCCTTGAGAAATAAACCTTTGCCACCAATTCGGTCGAGGCGGTCATTTTTGTAAATGTCGCCAGTGGTTTTTATGGTTTTGATCTCAAATTCATAATTATTTTTGATATTTTTTTGTTTGTAAACGTCGTTAATAAATATTTCAGTTTGAGCAACTGATAATTTACTCGCTCTTATTCCAACTAATATTTTGTTTGAATTTGACATAATTCCTTATTCTAGATCATTTATATGATACATTTGCATAATATATATTAAATCAGATAAATTTGCCCAGATAAGCAGTTTAAAAATAGAGTTAATGAGCAAAAAAGTAGTAAGAGTATTGGGAATTGAGTCAAGTTGTGATGAAACATCAGCCTCGGTTGTTGAGAAAAAAAATGACAAAATTAGAGTATTGTCAAATATTGTTAAATCTCAAGTTGACATTCATAAGATCTATGGTGGCGTAGTGCCTGAACTTGCCGCAAGGGCTCACTCCGATGTTATTGACCAAATTGTTAAGGTGGCAATGCAAAAAGCTAGAATCAAATTTAAAGATTTAGACGCCATCGCTGCAACTGCAGGTCCAGGATTACTTGGTGGTTTATTGGTTGGAGTAGTTTTAGGTAAAACTCTATCTCATCAACTGAAAAAGCCATTCATCGCGGTTAATCATTTAGAAGGTCACGCTCTTTCAATTAAACTCGAAAAAAAGATTAACTACCCATATCTTCTTCTTCTAGTCTCTGGAGGACATACTGAATTTACAATCATAAAAAATTTCAATTCCTACAAACGTATTGGGACCACGATTGACGATGCTTTAGGTGAAGCTTTTGATAAAACAGCTCGGTTATTAAAGTTGGGTTATCCGGGCGGTCCAGAAATTGAAAAATATGCCGCACAAGGTGACAAGAATCGATTTGTATTGCCTAAACCACTAATTAATGAAAAGAATGCTCACTTTTCATTCGCGGGTTTAAAATCTGCAGTGGCTAATATCGTTTCTAAAAATCGATGTACAGAAAAATTTAAAAAAGATATGGCCGCATCGTTTCAAGCGACGATTAATGAAATCATTTTTAATAAAACCCAAAAAGCAATTTGCGAATATAAACGCACAGTCAAATCTAAAAAAGATTTGAAAATAGTTGTTGCCGGAGGGGTTGCCGCAAATAAAAGTATTCGATGTTCACTTAGGCAGCTTGAAGTACTTGAAAATTGTGAATTTTTATTTCCATCAATGAAGTATTGCACTGATAATGGTGCTATGATTGCATTAGCCGGGATTGAGCGATTTGAAAGAAAAAAATTTAATAAATTGAGCTTTAAGCCTCGGCCGAGATGGCCACTTGATAAAGATGCTATTTTCATGAAAGGCAAAAGAGCTGTTGAAGGATAAAACTAAATATAGAATAGGTTTGATTGGTGCAGGCGCATGGGGAACTGCGTTGGCGAATATTATTTCAAAAAAAGAAAAAGTTATCTTATGGGCAAAAGAGAAAAGTGTTTGTGATAACATTAATAAATTATCTGAGAACAAAAGATATTTACCAAAAGTTAAATTAAGTAAAAAAATAAAATGCTCAACATCAATTATTGATGTAAGTAAATGTGAAATTTTATTTTTAGTCTCGCCCGTTCAATATTTATCAGCTAATTTATTAAAGCTTAAAAAAAATATTGATACTAAAACACTGTTTGTTTGTTGCTCCAAAGGAATAGAAATGAACAGTCTGAGATTGCCAAGTGAAATAGTAAATTCAATATTTCCAAAAAATAAGATAGCGATAATTTCAGGACCAAATTTTGCAAATGAGATTGCAAGAGGCTTACCAGCTGCTACTGTTGTTGCTTCAAAAAGTGAGCAGGTTGCTAATAAAATTGCTCAACTCATTAAATCTCCAACATTAAGACCCTACTTATCTGATGACATTATTGGTTCACAAATAGCAGGTGCATTAAAAAATATTTATGCAATTGCCAGTGGTATTGTTTTTGGAAAAAAATATGGAGAAAACGCAGTTGCGTCAATTATATCAAGAAGTTTTGCAGAGATAAAAATTGTAGCCCAATCTATGAATGCTAAAAAAAGTACACTTGCTGGACTGTCTGGTATGGGTGATTTGTTTCTTACATGTTCATCAAAAGAGTCTAGAAATTTTTCTTTAGGAATTGATCTTGCAAAAGGGAAAACACTTAATCAAATCATTGAAAAAAAGTTTTCAGTCGCTGAGGGAGTATTTACTGTAAGAGCGCTCAAAAAATTATCTATAGAAAAAAAATTAGATTTACCAATTAATGAAGCTATTTATAAAGTTTTGTACCGAAAGAAAAATATTGATGTTACAATTCAAGAACTTTTGAATAGACCAATCACAAAGGAATAAAATGAACTACTGGTTAATGAAATCTGAACCTGAAACATGGTCATGGGAAGAACAAGTAAAAGCTGGTAGTAAAGGTGAAGGCTGGGATGGTGTAAGAAATTATCAAGCATCCAACAATATGAAAAAAATGGAGAAAGGAGATCTTTGTTTTTTTTATCACTCAGTCAAAGAAAGGGATATTGTTGGTATAGTAAAAGTCGTTAAGAAATATCATCCTGATCCTACAGATAAATCAAAACGCTTTGGAATGGTATCAGTGGCAGCTGTGAAAGCCCTTAAAAATAAAGTAAACCTGTCTCAAATAAAAGAGCATCCAAAACTTAATCACTTAGCCTTGGTGAAACAGTCGCGCCTCTCGGTTATGCCGATTGATAAAAAGTCATGGACAATTATTTGCAATCTCGGTGGTATCAAATAAGATAATTTCCATATGAGTGAAAATGAAAAATTTGAAGTGAGCAATGAATGGTCTGCAGAAGCACAGATTAATACTGATAAATATAATGAATGGTATGGGAATTCACTTAATAACAATGAAGAATTTTGGAATGAACACGGTAAAAGAATTGATTGGATTAAACCGTATACAAAAGTAAAAGACGTTTCTTACAATAAAGATAATTTCTCAATCAAGTGGTACTACGACGGTACACTCAATGCATCAAGCAACTGTATTGATAGACATTTAAAAGATAAAGCAGATCAGACCGCAATCATTTGGGAGGGCGATGACCCAGCAGACTCAAAACACATAACATATAAAGAATTGCACAGTGAAGTATGCAAACTTGCAAATGGTATGAAATCTCTTGGCGTTAAAAAAGGTGACCGTGTAACTATTTATATGCCAATGATTCCTGAAGCAGCTTATGCAATGCTGGCGTGTACAAGGATTGGTGCAATTCACTCAGTTGTATTTGGAGGTTTCTCTCCAGACTCGTTAGCTGGAAGAATAAGCGACTGCAAATCAGATATTGTGATCACGGCGGATGAAGGAGTGAGAGGGGGCAAAGCAATTCCATTAAAGAAGAATACAGATGAAGCAATTTCGATTTCAGGTGGTGTGCGTCATTGTATTGTTGTTAAAAGAACAGGTGGAGATATTGGTTGGTTTGATAATAGAGATGTGTGGTATCACGAACTAACTGAAAAAGAGTCTGATGAATGTCCACCAGAGGAAATGTCAGCGGAAGATCCTCTCTTTATATTGTATACATCTGGATCAACTGGCAAACCAAAAGGAGTTATGCACACCACTGGTGGTTATATGGTTTACGCCTCAATGACACATCAATTCGTCTTTGATTATAAAGATGGTGACGTTTATTGGTGCACGGCAGATGTAGGCTGGGTTACAGGGCACAGTTACATTGTATACGGTCCATTAGCAAATGGCGCTGTCACTGTGATGTTTGAAGGCGTTCCAAACTATCCAAGTGCCTCAAGGTTTTGGGAAGTAGTCGATAAACACAAGATTAATATTTTCTATACTGCACCAACTGCAATAAGGGCATTGATGCGAGAGGGTGAAGATCCTGTTAAAAAAACAAGCAGATCCTCACTCAAATTACTTGGAACAGTTGGCGAGCCAATTAATCCAGAAGCGTGGATGTGGTATTATAATGTCGTTGGCGATAAAAAGTGTCCAATTGTTGATACATGGTGGCAAACTGAAACAGGAGGAATTTTAATAACACCTCTTCCAGGGGCCATTGCGCAGAAACCAGGCTCAGCAACAAAACCTTTCTTTGGTATCAAACCAGAAATTTTAGATGCAGATGGAAATATTCTTGAAGGTGCTTGTGAAGGTTCTTTATGTTTAGCAGACTCATGGCCGGGGCAAATGAGAACAGTTTACGGTGATCATAAAAGATTTATTGAAACGTATTTTTCACAGTTTAATGGAAAGTATTTTACGGGCGATGGCTGCAGAAGAGATGAAGACGGTTATTACTGGATCACTGGAAGGGTAGATGATGTCATCAATGTATCCGGTCACAGAATGGGAACTGCAGAGGTAGAGTCAGCATTAGTTGCTCATCCTAAAGTAAGTGAGGCAGCAGTTGTTGGTTACCCACACGATATTAAAGGTCAGGGAATTTATGCTTACGTTACACTCAACGCGGGCGAAGAAACATCAGATGAATTATATAAAGAACTTGTTGCATGGGTTCGAAAAGAAATTGGTCCAATCGCATCACCAGATTTAATTCAATGGGCGCCGGGTCTTCCAAAAACCCGATCTGGGAAAATCATGAGAAGAATTTTAAGAAAGATTGCTGAAAACGATTACAGTAATCTAGGTGATACATCTACATTAGCAGAACCGGCTGTGGTTAATGATCTTGTTGAAAATCGAATGAACAAGTAGTTTCTTGTGAGTGATAGAAGTATTGTTAAGGCCTTAATCGAAGGACACAAAATGACCCCACATCCTGAAGGAGGTCATTACGTAGAGATTTTTAGAAATGATGATGTCACTCATATATATTTTTTACTTGAAAAGCATGAGAACTCACACTGGCACAGAATAACAAAAACTGAAACGTTACATTTTTACTCAGGCAGTCCTCTAAACATCTACACTTCAAAGGATGGTGTAGAATTTCAGATTGAGGAAATAGGGTCCAATAACAATTTTATGTACACTGTAGAAAAAGGAACTTGGTTTGCCTTGAAATCCACTGGAACGTATAGCTTAATTGGATGCACCGTTGCACCCGCTTTTGAATTTGAAGATTTAGAATTGGCACCAAAGGATTGGAAACCATCGAAGTTTGATCGGCAACTTTAAGATAAATTAAAAATCTTTTATTAAGAACATGGACACACTGTCTGAGGATGTTTTGTATACTTCAACATTAGATTCATTATCTCTCAGTGTAATATTGATTTGAGGGTAGAAATTGCCGATATATAAATTTTTATTCCTTAAACTTAAGGATGCAAACTCTAATCGATCCTTTCTCGTAGTTAGCCACATAAATTGATAGGCATCATAATCAACTTCCTCAATGCCTAGTTGTAAGTTAACAAAAAAACCACGCGGAAGCTCTGAAGCAATTGAGGCTGAAAAATATTTTTTTTCATTTCCATATGGTTTGTAATCTGCATCGTTATCGGTAAATTTTAAATTCGTAGAGTAGTTAATATTATTTCTATCAATATAATTGACCAAAAGGTTAATGAATTTGCTGTCACTATTATAGCTCGCATTATTATAATAATCAGACTCACCCATACCTAAAGTAGATTGAATTTGAATATTGGGTCTGTAATTAAAAAGATTTGAGACTCTAATTTCTCTAGAGTTCACAATAGGATTACTATCCATTTCTTCTCTTGAAAGCAATAATGACCAGTTGATTTTTTGACCTTTATAATAATGTTCAGGACCAACATTAATACCATACTTCAATCTGTCGTAAGCACTGCCAGCATAATTTGAATGATTAATTAAAAAACCAGTATTTAGTTGGTAGCTGTCTAAACTAAAATCATAAGCTCCATTTATATCTGTAAACAACTCGTAACTTTCTTTTGCTTTCGCTTCTTCATTTACTTTGAAGGGTATGCCAAACAACCGAACTGTATCTGCATAAGTTCCATTGTTAATATTATCGTTGTAACTGATCTTGAAATTATAATTTATAGTTGCTGGATTAAGTCGTTCAATTTGTCTTAAATAATATCTAATATTATTTTTAACGTTTGAGGGGATATTTTGTTCGTAAACAAATAAAAAATTATTTTCAGCACTTTTAAAATCGTGAATGGTAAATTGTAAACGGGCCAGTTCTAGATAGAAGGGTAATAGTGTATTGTCCAACTCAATTATTTTCTGAAGTGTTTGAATTGCTCCTATGTAATTTTTTTGCCTTTGTTGCTTGATTGCATAAATATTAAGAAAATCAATATTGTCAGGATCCAAAAGCAAAAGTTCTTCAATATTATCCTCACTTGCAACGATAGTGGCTTGTTGGCTATGTACGTGAAGAGTAAATAGAACGCTGATGATAACTAAGTTGGCAAGTATTTTTAACACATAAATTGCTTGGTTAAATTTAGCTATTTTTTAGCCGCAAAATAACCCGCCCCATTATTATTACTTGATGTGGCAATTTCCCATGTACCAGCAATTTCATCTGCATTAGTTCCATAAAAATATCCAAAAATTTCATTATCGCTGTAATAGCTATCTGATAAGCCTGATCCTGTTAAATCTTGATTAAAATACGCATATTGTGTTCCACCTGAATACATTACATCACTTTCAATCTCAGTTGAGGCCATAGATATGTTTGTAAAATTTGAAACAGCGCCACTCGAATTATTGGTAATTGTAACACCTGTAAATCCACCCGCAATTGTCTTTGCTGTCCAATTTACATTAAAAGTTGCCGTTCCATTTACCGTGAATAAGGATGAAAGATCATCATAGCCATAATATCCCTCCATACCGCCATTATAAGTTGCTGTACCGCTAGTTGGGATAGCTGAGTAAAGAGTATAATTTCCTAATACATTTACATGATAGTAATATCGGGAGTCATTAGCATAGTCAGAGTGAGTATTATCCCAATATACCCAAAATTGATTTGCATAGTTACTAGGAACCATAACTGTTATACTCTTAGTTTTTCCATTAGCTGAGTCATAATTTTGATAAACATAATTGGTTGAAGTCAATGTATTAGAGTCTGAGACAACTGACGATGAAGAAAAATCAGTAAAGGCGAAACTCCAATTATCAAATTCCTGTGTCTCTTTTGGCCAATCTTCATAGTCAACTGTAATTGATGAAGATGATAAAATTACTTTCATTGAGTCATAGCCAGTATTATTTCCATAAGCTGGGCCTGCCCCAGAAGTTAATGGAGCCACCATTCCCGTATTGCCAACTCCGAAATGTGATCCTGTTCCATGATAAGTTCCTTGAGGTATCCACGCTAGTGCGTTTACTGAAGAGGTCGAGGTTCCTCCACCGCCGCCTCCACCACATGAGTAAAGGAAAAGAGCTACAAAAATAGAACTCAGTATTCTAAATAATTTATCTTTTAGCGGCAAAGTATCCTGCTCCGTCCGCACCTGAAGTAGCAGTTAATTCAAAAATACCACCAATTTCATTATACTCTGGTCCATAAAAATATCCGTATAGTCGATTATAAACGCCACCGAAATCGTAATATCCTGAATATTCTAAATTGCCTACAAAGTATGCGGGGTTGCCTCCACTTGATAATGAAAGACCGGTATTAGCAATAATGTTAGCTGTATTCATTGTGATATTTGGAAAACTCAAAGTTTGACACTCCCCTGAACACCAAGCAGGGTACTCTGATATAGTTACATTTGTCATTGATCCTGCAATAGTACTATTTGCCCAATTTGCTGTAAAAGATACATCACCTGTGCCCCTATAGAGTTTTGAGGCATCTGATAATCCATAATCCATTGACATTCCTCCAGTGTAAGTAGCGGTTCCCGATGAAGGAAGATCAGTAAATGCTGTAAATGTATTTCCGATAACTGATGCATAAGCATAATAAGTGCTTGGAGTTGGAGAAGTTAAGTGTTGATCATCCCAATATGCCCAATATTGGTATTGATAATTAGAGGGGATAAGTACATACAATTTCTTAGTAATTCCATTAGCAACGTCCGTTTTGCTATACAGATAACTAGTAGAGGCAAGAGTATGTGATGACGTTGTAGCTGTAGTAGACTCAATTGAAGAAGCTGGAAATTCAAAATCAACAAAAGTAAAGTTTCCTGCTGTACCCTCATATGTGACTGTAACCGAGTCTGTGAGAGCGTTAACCGAAATCTCCGCACCACCAAATATGCAAGTATTACTTGTACATATATCATTAGAGTCTGAAGATACACTAGATGATGAATAGCTATGATATGAAGTTGGTCCATATGAAGTGCCAGAAGCAGTCCAATCGTATGCTGTTGCAGTATTTGAAGAGCCTGAGGATGATGAAGTGCCTCCACCACCGCCTCCACATGAGTAAAAAAAAAGTGATAAGAAAAGTATGCTAATGATTTTTATTATACTATCTCTTAACTGCAAAATATACACCACCATCACTACCTTACTATTAATTAATCTTTAAAGTCGTATTGAATGCCAAATAAGAAGCCATCTATATTGTCATTATCGAATTCATAATTCTGATAAGAAATATTTAGTTTTATATTATCAGCAACAAGATAATTATACCCAACTCCATAGTAAGGGTCGTTACCAGTTTCTGTTACACTTGTAGAACCTGTTCCTGAAGCGACAGAAAGAGAGACATCATAGCTATGAATACCAGCAATGCCATATAACGTTGATTTACCCTCATTATATATATTATAGCGAGCACCTATTCCAATTGTATCAACCGCTAGTGCTATTTTAGCTGTTTGATTAAATTCGTATGTACTTCCTCCATATGAAAATCTGTTACCTGATACACCTGACAACGATGCTTCACCAAAATCTAAATAAAACGCTTCTAATGATATTTGATCATCTAATTTATAGCCACCAGTAAATTTTAATATGGTATCCTCTTCATCCAAGTTTGAAGAAATATTTTTAACTCCTGTGTTTACCTCTATTTCATTAAAATCAAATCCAATATAATATTGATTAGCTGTAGCAGTATTAACTCCAACCCCCAACAGTAAAACCATAATGATCTTTTTTAACATTTTCTAATCTTTAGTTTAAATCTAACAGTATCATTCATATTACAGATGTGATCACTCATACAACCAAAAGTAAATACTTTATATTAGTAGTTTAATTTATTGTTTTACTTAAATAGACTTTGCCTAGAAATCTGTGGTAATTCCCTTTTTTTCCCAGTCTCCAAAGCGGGTTGGCTCAGGACCATCTACCCCACCTATTTCTTTTTTCTTTTTAGGCATTTTGGTGTCAGTTTTCTTGTCTTCTTTGTCTTCGACACTTTCTGTTTTTTTATCGTTCATATATATAATGTAATCTCTAATTATAACTTATCAAAGTATGAAAATAGTGGGAAACAACAAACCTTTCTGTTATACAGGGAAATAATGCTTCACAATAATGTCGGTTAAAATATCACCTTCTATATTAGCATCGGACTTTTCATCATTAGGAGATGAGGTTGTTAATATCACTCAAGCCGGGGCTGACTACATACACGTAGATGTAATGGATGGACATTTTGTTCCCAATCTCACAATAGGTCCAGATATTGTTAAATCTATAAGAGACAAATCTTCATTGCCGTTTGATGTTCATTTGATGATCGATCCTGTACAGCCTTATATTGAAAAATTTGTTGAAGCTGGAGCGGATATTGTTTCAGTTCACCCAGAGGCAAAGGATGATACAGAAGCATGTTTAAATAAAATTAAATCATTAAATATAAAAGCTGGACTTGCAATCAACCCAGATACTGAATGGGAAGTTGTAAAACCTTTTATGGATAAACTTGATCTCATTTTAGTAATGAGTGTCCATCCTGGTTTTGGTGGTCAGAAATTTATTCCATCAGCTCTTGATAAATTATCAAATCTTAGAGAAGAAATTAACAAGTCTGGTAGAGAAATTCATTTAGAAGTCGATGGGGGAATTAATTTTGAAAATGTTCAATCGGTAATTGATGCTGGGGCCGATATGATTGTTGCAGGTACCACAACCTTTAAAGGTGGCCCGAGTGAGTATGCAAATAACATTGAAAAACTAAGAGGCCATTAAATTGGATATTAAAATTAAAACCGCGCTGATATCTGTTTCAGATAAATCAGGATTAGAAAAAGTTGTTCAGTCACTCAAAGAACATAATATTAAAATAGTTTCTACAGGTGGCACGGCAAAATCAATTGCGGAAATGGGTGTTGATGTGACAGATGTATCATCTTTAACTAATTTCCCAGAGATGATGGATGGACGTGTAAAAACTTTGCACCCAAATGTACACGGGGGGTTGCTTTCAAAAAGAGATGACAAGAACCATGTTCAGTCTCAAAAGGAACATGGCATAGAAGATATTGACTTAATAATTGTAAATCTTTACCCCTTTGAAGAAACGATAAAGTCAGAGAAAAAAGAAGAAATTTGTATAGAAAATATTGATATTGGGGGTCCGGCAATGTTGCGATCAGCGGCTAAAAATCATCAATTTGTCACAGTAGTTACTGATATTAACGATTACGATGAGCTCATTAATGAGATCAATAAAAACAATGGTTCAACCACATTGGAATTAAGAAAGAAACTTGCCGCAAAAACATTTTCGACTACAGCGTATTATGATTCTTTAATCAGCAATTGGTTTCACCGTGATGCAGACGAACCAATTCAAAAGTTTTCAACTTCTGCAGAATTATCTTCTATACTTCGCTACGGTGAAAACCCTCATCAGTCAGCAAGTCTCTATAAGTCATCAATGGAACAATCGGGGATACCACATGCAAATTTACTTCAAGGAAAAGAATTAAGTTATAATAATATTAATGATGCTGATGCTGCGTTGCAGTTAATTAAAGAATTTGACAAAGACACTCCTAGTGTTGCAATTATCAAACACGCAAATCCTTGTGGTGTTGCTAGTGGAGGATCACTTTGTGAAGCTTATTTGAAAGCATTGTCGTGTGATACAACAAGTGCCTTTGGAGGTATCATTGCCCTAAATCAAATAATCGATAAAGAAACAGCCTCAGAAATTATAAAAATATTCACTGAAGTTATTATAGCTCCTGAAGTGAGTGATGAGGCTAAAGAAATTTTTAAATCGAAAAATAATTTACGAGTTTTAACTTTACCGTCAGTACACAGAACTAATAATTCTCAAAACTACAAAAGTATTGAGGGAGGAATTTTAGTCCAATCAAATGATGAGGCCAATATTATCAAATCTGATCTAGAAGTAGTTACAGAAAAAAAACCAAGTGATAGTGAAATTGAAGATATGTTGTTTGCATTCAAAGTATGTAAACATGTTAAATCTAACGCAATAATTTATGTCAAAAATAAAAAAACGATTGGTATTGGCGCAGGGCAAATGAGCAGAGTGGATAGCGCTAGAATTGCCTCACAAAAAAATAGTGAGATGGAGCAATCAGAAGAAAACTCTCTTGAAAATTCTGTTGTTGCGTCCGATGCGTTCTTCCCTTTTCCCGATGGTCTTCTTGTTACGATTTCATCTGGAGCTACAGCCGTGATTCAACCCGGCGGATCAGTAAAAGATAATGAAGTAATTGATGCAGCTAATGATGCAGGAATCTCGATGGTATTCACTGGAGTACGTCATTTTAGACATTAAAAATTAATGTAAAAATAGTCTCTTAGTCTTTTGTCATGAGTGTAATTACCCTCTTTAAGTAGTTTGAAATTACGATTCTCAAGAAATGATGAAATTATTGGATAATTCCTGTTAAATATTTCAATTTGCAAAAAGACCTTATTATCACTAATTAATTCAGTTATACCGTTTAGCACTTCTAGCTCAAACTCCTCAACATCAATCTTAATCGCAAGTTTTTGATTTTTGAGTTTTATTAAATCATCCCCTTTTTTCTGTCTGACTGTAAATTGTCCTTTATCACTTATTCTTGCTCCACCTGATTGGCTTGTATCAAATCTATTAAGAGTAAATAACTTTGCTTCACCATCTTCATTCGCTAATGCATAGGGATAAGCAGTTATTCTCTCAGAAAAATTATTTTTTTTAATGGCCATTTCCATTCTATTGAAAGCATCTTTATGAGGTTCGAAAGCAATAACATTTAGATCAGGAAATTGCTCAGAAATTGATAAGGCGTAAACACCTATATTGGAACCAATATCAATGAAGTAGTTAATGTTAAATTTAAAAATTGAATCTTTTAAATACGAAACTTGTTCATCTTCGTAATATCCATTGAAGTAAATTTCCCTATCTATGGAATCCTTAAGATCTAAAAAAAGAAATATATTATTCAATTTATAAAAAAATTTTTCTTTTTTCGTCAAAAATAAAAATCTTCTTAAAATACTTTTTCTTAATTTATAAATTTTTCTTATAAGCATTAATAAACTATTTTATTCGCTTTTTTATTATTCCATAAATCAGAACTGATATTGTTATAACAATAGCAATCCATTTTAATGAAGTGGTCATGCTAGAAAAATAAACATGTGTTTCATTTATATTTGGGAAGTTTAAAATAAGTCTTGTAATTTGAAGGTTCTCTAAGATATCAAAGCTAAATGCTGTTAATGGCAAAAATAAAATTAATTGAGAACTTTTATATAATTTGACATAGGCTCCAATAAATAATGAAGTATATAAAATGGGATATAGCGTATCCAGTATAAGTGATGAGAGAATATAGATATTTTGACCATCAGGACCAATTGCATCTAAGTTTTTGACAACATCTTCTTTGCCATAAAACAGTTCAAGATCGAGCATGTTAGAAAAAATATTATGAGGGAGAAAAATAAAAATAAGCCCGCAAATATTGAGAAGTATAAATATAGCAATTTGGGATTTGGTAGAGGAGATAAAATTAAAATATTTACTAATCATTTTCAGAAACAAAATACATACCAATAATTCCAATCAAATTAAAAACTATAATCGAGATCATTGCATATTGAAGGCTATCTGTGAAAGCAAGTATTAATGACATTATTCCAGGAACAAGCCACGCGGTCGATTTACCAGCAAAAGCATAGAGACCAAAAAATTCTGTCATCTTCTCTTGTGGGGCCAGTTTGACCATTAATGCGCGAGAAGCTGTTTGTGCAGGACCATAAAAAATTGAAATACCAATGACAACGCAGATGTATGTAACCTGACTTACAGAATTAAATATTCCAAATGTGAATTCCTCTACACTTGATGAATATTCGTTAACTGTGAAAAAATAAAATATTGTATCTTTGTCAATTGATATTCCTAAAACTCCCGAAAGAAATAATCCCCACAAAGACAAGTTTATTACATTTTTGGAACCAATCAGATCGTTTAAATAACCTCCATAAATTGAGCTTGGTCCGGATAATACATTTAAAATTATACCAAGTATTAAGACCTGTGTGAGTGACATTCCAACAACTAGACTTGCGTAAACTCCGCCAACCACAAATAGAGCATTAAGTGCATCTTGATAGAACATTCTCGTGATTAAGAAAGTGAATATATTTTTGTATTTTCTGGCTTCTTTGAAAGTGTTGATAAAATTTGAAAGTCCAATCTTAATTGAATTAATTACAGTGACATCATTTTTTTTAATGTCAGGCGTAAATAAAAATAGAGGTATAATAAAAACTGCATACCAAATAGCGCTGAGCGGTCCGACCATTCTTATATGTTCATATTCACTCGTGTCCAAACCGTAAAGATTTTCAGTTTCACCACCCGGCCAAACAAATATTACTAAGAATAAAATTAATGCGATGAGACCTGCGATATAACCAACTCCATAACCCATACCGCTTAACCAACCAGAATTCTCAGGAGTTTCAATATTTGCTAAAACTGAGTTATTAAAGACCTCAGAAAATCCAACCATTGCTGATGCAAGAATTAATCCAAACATCACAAGCCAAATACCGTCAGGAGCACCTGGAGGAGAATACCAAAGCAGTGCCATACCAAATACAAACAATGCAGATGTTATTCCCATTAATAGTTTTCGGTTTCCTTTTATATCCGTAATGGATCCAAGAACAGGACTAAAAAGAGCAATAGCTAGACCTGAGATTGTTTGTGTGAGAGTTAATTTTTGGGCACCGTCATCGCCAGCTATAAAGACGTCTGTAAAGTAGACAGAGAAAACAAATGTCATTATCAATGTATAAAAAGGTTGATTTGCCCAATCAAACATTGTCCATGAATATCGTCCTAGTTTTGAAGCTCTCATGATTTTTAGGATATACAATTAAGCTAATTATGTAAGTTAATTTTTTTTGTTTGGGACAAAAACAAAGTTATTATTTTTTAGTTCGTTTGGATTTTGAATACGCTGCAGGCTAAAATTATCATCGACAAAAAAACACTTATAGCCAAGTTGTTCTATTTCATTAATCGCAATATTAGGCTGAACTCCAGAATGACGTTCTTCAATTTCAATTAACATTGTTGGCATATTTTTTGTGATAAATTTTTTTGCACCACGTAAAATATCTAATTCATGTCCCTCAACATCAATTTTTAGAAAACCAATTTGATGTTCAAAATTATACTCATCCAATGATATTTTATTGATAGATTTTATAGTCTCAAATTTTTCGTTATCTAAATTATTAGTTTTATGAATTGTAGCAATTCCTAGTTTATACTTCTCTTCGTAATCAAAACTAGCTGTAATATCTCTTATTGGAATTCTAAGTTCGGCATCACCACTTTCAGATGAAACTGCCATATTTTCTATTTTAATATTTGTTTTATTTTTGAAACCTTTTAGTAACTTTGAATGCAAAAGTGGATTAGCCTCAAAAGCATAGACATATTTACATAAGTTCAATAAAAAATAAGAATATACACCTCTATAAACACCAATATCTATTGAGGCCTTTGATGGATCTACTAATTTATCTAAAACTCTTATTTCATTTTCAGTATTTTTTCTGAGATAACGTTCGGCCCTCTTTTTTAGTAAATAAGCCTCTGACAATCCAAAAAGCTTTTTTAAAAAAAATTCGATTTTTTTTTGATTATAAATTCTCACAGAAAATAAATTTTTTGGAGCGAGTGAAGGGAGTCGAACCCTCGACCTAAACGTTGGCAACGTTTCGCTCTACCACTGAGCTACACTCGCACTATAAAAATAATATTTAGTATTAGACTAAAAAAATATATTTTTAAATACTTTTTCCAGGAGTTATCAAAATATTTAATTTGCCTCAAATATATTTTTTACTTTTTCAAAACTTATACTTCTTATAGATTCATCAGACCTTGGAACATCTTCCTCTTTATCAATTGGAACTATTAAATCGGTATAAATACTTGGTTCGCAATCTCCAAAAAGAATAAAACTTTTTTTTCCATAGGCAAGTGCTAGATGAGAAAACCCAGTGTCGTGACCAATGTATATAGAACTTGTTTTTATATGGGGTATAACCTCTTTAATTGTTTTTTCAGCAGTTAAAATTAATTCAATATCATCACCAGTCTTTTTCATTATTTGTTTTTCTTTTTCAATTTGATCCGTACCAGATAGTATTACAAATTTTTTGAAGCCTTTAGTCTTTAAATAATTAATCAGTTTGATGAAATTTTCTGTTCCCCACTGTCTTGATGGTCCTGATGATGCCATACAAACCATTATTTTTAACGGATCAACCCGCTCTCTATAATGAAGGGTAGTAAAAGAACAATTATCAATTTTTAAAATTTTATTTGTCAATTCCATACTTTCATCAATTTGATTAATTAAATTAGATTTGTAACTCTCGTAAAATTTATATTCTTTTTTCAAAAAAAGATTTTGTATACCTATTCCGGGAGCGTAAACTTTTTTTATTCCACTTAAATAACACAGAATAACCATTAGGGCGGAAGAGTGAAAAATAAAAATTTCTGAAATACTGGCTGATCTTAATTTGCTCATCAATTCAAAAACTAATTTAATTTGTCTAACTGCGCCCCTGCTATTGCTTTGAATATTTATAAATTTTGATATAAAATTTTGATCTTCTAAATACGCTTCGGCACTAGAAAACTTTTTAGTTATTAAAATAATTTTTTTTTGCCTGGTGTCAGATATTTGTTTGAAACAAGAAATATATGAAACAAAGTTCCCCCAACCCTTTCCGGGAGCCAGCACCGCTGTGTTTTGTTCTTTATTATTTCTCGCGTTTAACAAAATAAAAAAATTTAAATAGTCTCTAAATTGACAGATTATCACATTTTCCATTCATATTGTCGTTTTTTGAGCCAAATTTATTGAAAAGCCTTGTTTTTGTAAAAACCAGAACTATTTAAAAATGAATAAGAAATATATACTATAAGATAAATGAAATCGTTTTCAAATATTGAGCATCTGCCTCGTACAATTCCAATATTTCCATTAACTGGAGCTGTTCTTTTTCCGGGTACCCAATTACCGCTTAATATATTTGAACCACGGTACGTAAAAATGATTGATGATGCTCTTTCTAGCCCAGGAAGATTGTTAGGTATGATTCAACCTGCTTCACAAAATCAAGAGTCAGGTAATAAATTACTTAAAAAAGTCGGCTGCGTTGGTCGCATATCCTCTTTTAATGAAGCTGAGGATAGTAGATATTTAATTACTTTATCTGGTGTTATCAGATTTAATGTAGAAGAAGAATTGGATGTCACCACACCTTATAGACAAATTCTAGCAAACTATGACAATTTTAAGAATGATACGAAAACTCAAAACAGTGATGGAATTGACAGATCTAAACTTCTTGCTTTAGTCAAAAGGTATCTTGAACATAGAAAAATATTAGCTGACTGGGAAATAATTAAACAGACTCCAACTGAACAATTGATAAACTATTCTGGAATACTAGTTCCCTTTACACCAGAGGAAAAACAACTTCTTCTAGAAGCAAAGACATTGATCACTAGAGGCCACGCTCTAGAGGCACTTTATCAATCGTATATTTTTGATCTATCGGGTGAAAAGAGTGATCAGCTTCATTAAAGCGAATTAAAAAAATCTAACCCTGTTGCACTTTTGATAAAAAATCTCTTAAGATATTTATTCTTATCAACAATATTAAGTCCTTGACGTGTAGCGAAATTCAAAAACTTGTTTTCACTTGTAAGAACATCGTTAAGTGAAAATGTTCCAAAAGAATATGCTAGATTGTCTAACTTTCTTTTAATTTCAAATTCCTCGAGAATCATTTTGTCATTTAGCCTATACCCTAAGCTGGTATACTTTCTTATTAATTTTACAAATAATGCAATATCTTTGATACTTAAGTTAAGTCCTTGTCCAGCAATTGGATGTATGTTGTGAGCTATATTTCCAAGTAAAACAGTATTCTTATAAAAAAGATTTTTTGCGTATGTAAATTGGAGACTATGTTTTTCTACACTTATAATTTGCATTGAGGTCACATGCTCATGGAGATGTTTTTCGATAAGTTGCGTGAGCTCTTTACTATCTTTAGACAATATTTGTGAATTGTTTTTTAACGACCATACAACTGAAGCTTCATCATCAGAATACGGCAAAAAAGCTAGTGGCCCATACTTAGTAAATTCTTGAAATGCGCAGTTTTTATTTTTAATTTGAGCTGTAAGATTTATAGATAATGCCGTTTGTTTTAAATCTTTTTTAATAAAAGAAATATTTATTTGTTCCAGAATATTTTTTATTGCTGTTGATAAAATAAGTAAGTTAGAGTTTATTTTTCTGTTACCAGAAAATTTTAATTCAATACCAGTTGCTGTATTCTCAATAGAGTCAATTTGATTTGAATTAATAACATCTATGCTGCTTAATTGATTAATCTCTTCATTTAGATATTTCTCTAAATCGGAGTTTTTTACAATTTTTCCTAAACTTTTATTTTCATTATTAAATGTAATCGATTGCGCTTTATCTTTCTTTAAACTGTTTAAGTTGCACTTAATTTTTTGTATTTCAGGGTATTCTTGGAAAAAATTCGCATGCGGTATTATTGATGAAAGATAATTAAGCGAGCCAGTCGATAGGAAAGTAACGAGATTAGTATTTGAAACCTCTTGACTTTGATCTTTATCTAATATCAAGCAAACACTAAAACCATTTTTTGCTAACAGACTCGATGTTATTTTGGCTGAAATGCCTGACCCTAATACAGCAAATTCATATTTCATTTTTTAATAAATAAATTAGTCAGTTAAATCTACAAGAAGATATATAATAACTTGATGAATCAAAAACTATTAGAATCTGAAAATTTTTATTTTATTTAACAAATAATGAAGCTTTTACCTGACTCTATTAAACTTTTCATAATCAATCGGTTGCTTGAGATAACTGGGATTACTTCAATTTTACTTAGCCTGTTTATTCTAATATCAATAGCAAGCTATTCAAGTTTAGATCCAAACATTTTCAATTTAAACAATTATGAGGTCAAAAATATTGGGGGTTATATCGGAGCAAATATTTCAGAGGTGCTTATACAATTTTTTGGTTATAGCAGTTTTCTTATTTGCTTTATTTTAATTGGTTGGGCATACAAACTTTTTTTTTCTAAAAATTTAGAATTATTTGCATTAAATTTTTTGCTGTTACCGATAACTGTTTATTTACTTTCACTATTTTTTGAAACAGTAAATTTACCTTTATCAAATGGATTTTTTGCAACTCAATCTCTTATTTTATTAAATGAAACAAATATAATGACTAGTAATTATTTAAATTATTTATTCATTACGTCGATTTTCATAGTTTTTTTATTTTCATTGTATTTTACGATGGGGCTAAAATTAGATGAATGGATAAAGTTTTTTAAAATTTTATGGGGTCTGATAAAAACATTTTTTATATCTACAAGAAAATTTTTTTATCAGATAAAATCTCGTTTTATAAAAGAACCTATTCAGAAAGTTCCTAGTGATAGAACTGTTAATTACAAAAATCTTGAACCTAAAATTGATTTTGATTCAATTAAAAATAAACCAGTCACAACCTATGAATATAATCAAAACGATAAAGCAGAAGTAGATCAACAAGATGAAATCATATTTGAAGAAAATTCATACAGGGCTCCTGATATAAATTTTTTATCGAAGCCTGAACTTAATAAAGGAAGCATTATCGATCAAGAAGAGCTAAACCTAAATGCAGAAAAGCTAAAAAACGTATTAACAGATTTTAAAATTGATGGTGAAATTATAAAAGTATCTCCCGGTCCAATAGTAACTATGTACGAACTGCAACCGGCACCAGGAATTAAAGCCTCAAAAATAATTTCTTTGTCAGACGACATTGCAAGAAATATGAGCGCTATGTCAGCTCGTGTTGCGATTATACCAGGAAAAAATGTCATCGGAATCGAGATACCTAACACAATCAAGAATCCTGTCTATTTAAGTGAGTTATTCAAGAATGAACAGTTTGTAAATAACGAGAAAAATTTAATTTTAGCGCTTGGAAAAGATATTAGCGGTAATGCTAAGTTTGCTAATTTAGAAAATATGCCTCACTTATTAATTGCTGGAACGACAGGCTCGGGTAAATCAGTAGGTATTAATGTAATGATAACATCAATTCTATACAAACATTCTCCTGAGGACTGCAAATTCATATTGATTGATCCAAAAATGCTTGAATTATCAGTGTATGAAGGTGTGCCTCATCTAATCACTCCAGTTGTAACTGATCCAAAAAAAGCAATTGTTGCACTTAAATGGGTTGTTAGAGAAATGGAATCTCGATACAAAAAAATGTCCTTATTAGGTGTTAGAAATATTGAAAACTATAATCAAAGAATTGCTGAAGCTATCCAAAAGTCAGAAAAGATAGTGAGATCAATTCCATCAGGAATTAACCCGGAAACTGGACAGCCGTCAACTACACAAATTGAAATTGAAAATAAAAAGATGCCTTTCATTGTAGTTGTTGTTGATGAGATGGCCGACTTAATGATGGTTGCGGGGAAGGAAATTGAACACGCAATTCAAAGACTATCACAAATGGCAAGAGCAGCGGGTATCCATTTAATTATGGCCACTCAAAGACCGAGTGTTGATGTGATTACAGGAACTATTAAGGCGAATTTCCCCAGCAGAATTAGTTTTCAAGTAAGCTCGAAGTTTGACAGTCGTACTATTCTCGGTGATGAGGGAGCTGAAAGACTGTTAGGCAAAGGCGATATGTTGATGATGACTGCTGGTGGCATTACATCCAGAATACATGGGCCGTTTATATCAGATCAAGAGATAGAGAATATTGTTCGAGCGCTTCAAAAACAAGGTAACCCTGAGTATGACGAAGAAATATTAAAAGAAGAAGAAATTGAGAATGATCTTGGAATAGTTTCTGACGGTGATCACGATAATTTGCTTCAGGACTCTCTGGAAATTATAAAAAAAGAAGGTAAAGCATCTACAAGCCTGTTACAAAGAAAACTACAAATTGGATATAATCGTGCAGCAAGAATAATGGATCAACTTGAGGAAAGTGGATATATAAGTGCTGCAAATCATGTAGGTAAGAGGGAAATTAATTTTGATAAATTTAATTCCTCATGAAGTCATTAATTTTAGCTATCTTCCTATTTTTTTTTCTTGTCAATAATTCTTCATCTAATCCAATTGTTACAGACATAGAAGATAATTGGAATGAAATAAAATCAATGTCAGGTCAATTTGAACAAATTGATCAAGAGGGAAATATTTTTAACGGACAATTTTTTTTTTCAAAGCCATTTAAATCAAAGTTCAAGTATGATGGTAGAGAAGAAGATATCATCACTAATAAAAGTTTGATGGTCGTGGTGGATAAGGAAGGGTATCAAATTGATAGCTTTCCAATCGGCGACAGTATTTTGAAAAAACTTTTATCTGATAATATCATAATAGAGAACGAATTCGATATCATATCGTTGAGAGATAAAAATAATTCTTATTATTTAATGCTTAGAGTTAAAGATGATAAGTCCGATAATCAAATCGAATTTATATTTGATCGAGAGTCTTTAGATCTCAAAAAATGGGAAATTTATGATGAATTTGGCAATAAAACTGTTTTTAAGTTTACAAAGATAAAAAAAAATATATTTATAAGCCAGAATTTATTCGTGGTTAAATATAACTAAACCACAGGCAGGTTTTATAAAATATTTCAATAGCAATGACGGTTAGTTCAAACAGTGAACTCAAGCAATGGCTTGAGTCCAACAAAATATCTGAGGTAGAATGTATTTTTCCTGATATGGCTGGTTCATCAAAAGGAAAAATTCTTCCTGTTCAAAGATTTTTAAAATCTATAGAAGATCAAAGTCTCAAACTTGCTGACTCAGTTTTTGGTCAAACAGTTTCTGGTAAATGGGTGTATGAGAGCGAAGTGATAGATTATGTCGAGGAAGATTTATTTATGTCTCCTGACCTATCAACTTTGAGAAAAATTCCTTGGAATAAAGAACCAACGGCACAAATTATTTGCGATCTTAAATATGGCAGCGGTGAAGCATCAGAAATTGCTCCACGCCAAGTTTTAGTTAAAATTATCAAATTATTAAAAGAGGAAAATTTGAAAGCAATTGTAGCACCCGAATTAGAATTTTACTTATGTGAGCAAAATCTTGATCCTGATTTGCCTCTAAAAACACCAATTGGAAAGTCTGGTCGAAGAGAGACGGGCAGCCGTGTCTTTGGAATTGATGCTGTCAATGAATTTGACGCTTTAACAGATGATATTTACGATTATTGTGAACTTATGGAGATAGGAGTGGACACACTTGTGCATGAGTCTGGCCCTTCTCAAATCGAAATAAATCTAAATCATGGTGATCCTCTGGCACTTGCAGACCAAGCGTTTATGTTTAAGAGAGCGGTAAGACAAGTCGCATTAAAACATGGCATACATGCAACGTTTATGGCAAAGCCTTATCAGGGTCAGCCTGGAAGTTCAATGCACATTCACCAAAATCTGGTTTCAACTAAGACAAATCAAAATCTTTTTAGTGATCAAGAAGGAAATAATTCTAAAGAATTTTTACATTATATAGGAGGTCTTCAGACATATTTACCAGATGCAATGCTCTTATTTGCACCATACGTAAATTCATACAGACGGTTTGTCATTGATGCCTCAGCTCCAATTAATACTCACTGGGGTATCGAAAATAGAACTGTTGCCTTTAGGGTTCCAACGTCGTCACCTGAGTCAAGAAGAATAGAAAACAGAATACCTGGTGCAGACACAAATCCATATCTAGCTCTTGCCGCATCACTCGCTTGCGGATATCTGGGATTAAAAGAAAAATTAGAACCAGAAAAACCTACTGCAGGAGATGCCTTTGAAAGACGGCATAATATTCCTAAATATCTTCCTGATGCATTAAAAAGATTAAAAGTGAGTAATGAACTTTCTGAAACTTTGGGAAAAGAATTTGTTACCCTTTTTACTGAGATTAAGCAAACAGAACATGACGCTTATCAAAACGTTATCAGTGCATGGGAGCGAGAGCATTTATTGCTCAATGTTTAATTTACAATATCTTTTTATTTAAAAAGTATCCTTTATTATCTTGGAAAATAATTAGATCTTTAAGTAAAAGCTTTTTTTCAATTTTTTTTCTCAAGGAATATATGTGGGTTTCAAGAGTATGCGTATCTATATCTTGATTATAACTCCATACTTCCTGTAATAGGTTTCTTTTAGAAATATGGGTATTGCTATTATCTAAAAGACTATTGAAAATTTGAGATTCTTTTTCTGTAAATCTTAAATAAAGATTATCACTATATAAAGTCCTCATACTTGGATCATAAGTAAATCTTTTAAAGTTTAATTTTCGAGCAATTTGAGAATTGATGTGATTTAAACTATTAGAAACACTTTTATATAAATCTCTGATTTGCAACGGTATACTTAACAAAACAATTTTACTTTTTAATTTATTAAAATCGAATGCATCACCATTACAATTTATTATAAATATCGTATCAAATTTAATTGCTTGGGGTAGTTCTTTCACTGCAAATTCATCATCCGTAATTAAAATGCTTTCATTATTTGTACTTAAATCTTTTTTGTTGGTAAGTTGAAATTCTAAATTCCCATATATATTGTTAGATCCAATTATTTCAGAAATAATGAGCCTTAATTTATCATTTCCAATTGTGATTGGGATTATTCTTTTTTCCATTTTTTATATGATTATAATATAGACTGTGAATTTATTAATACAAAATAATTATCTTCATTCTGATTTAGGCCAGTGTGCCTGTGCAGTTGGACGAAACGGACTTACAAGAAACAAGGTTGAGGGTGATCATAAAACACCGATAGGTGAATTCAAATTTGAAAAAATTTATTATAGAGCGGATAAGTTGGGTGATATGAATTTTAATCTACCATCAAAAGCAATTTCAAAAATTGATGGTTGGTGCGATGATCCTAAAAGTAAATTATATAATCAATTTATTCAGTTTCCTTTTGATGCAAGTGCAGAAACGCTCTACAGAAGTGATGATCTCTATGACGTTTTGTGTGTTATTAATTACAACACGTATCCCACTGTACCTGGCAAAGGTAGTGCAATTTTTCTGCATATCTGCAAACCAAATCTTGAGGGAACAGAGGGCTGTGTAGCAATTGAGAAGAAGAATATTATTGAATTGGTTAAAAGAATTGATTCAGATACTAAAATAATTATTAAACCCTAATTTCTCTCACCAAAAATATGGGTTCCAATTCTTATATGTGTAGCACCACATTCTAAAGCGACCTGATAGTCACTAGACATACCCATGCTTAAAGAATTGAGATTAAAATTCTTCGCCAAATCCCTAAGCTTTAAAAAATGAATTCTTGGATCCTCATCTATTGGAGGCAAGCACATTAATCCAATTATGTTTAAATGAGAGTCTGATATACAATCGTTTATGAATTTTTCAGAGTCATTGAAAAGTACACCTGATTTTTGAGATTCATTTCCAGTATTAATCTGAATGAAATATTGTCTCTTTACACTGTGGGTCTTCTCAAATTCCGAAAATAATTTCACTACTTTCATTCGATCAATCGAGTGAATTACATCACAGTTTTTGTAAATAAATTCTACTTTTCTGCTCTGGATACTTCCTATGAAATGAAGCTTTATTTTTGTATTTTTACTTTTAAGATCTAGCCACTTTCGTTCGATTTCCTGAACTTGATTTTCTCCAAACGATATATGACCATCGTCAATAACTCTTTGTATTTCAGACGAGGGCTTCTTTTTACTTACAGCAATGAGTTCTATTTCACTAATATTTCTACCAGTAAGTTTTATGGAATTTTCTAAACTGTCTAAAAAACTTTTATAATTATTCATAAAAAAAATGCCCTACAAATTAATGTAGGGCATCTTTAATCTAAAAACTAATAATTAAATTATTAGAATCCAACTGCGTAGTTCAGAGTCCAGATGTCTTTGTCATTAGCTGAACCGCCTGATACGTCTTTTTCAGTATAATCGATACCGAAAGAAGCTGCGCCCATTCCTTTGTTCACAGATACTCTCATGTAATCGATGTCAGTAGTAAAGTCTCTTTCAGCAAACTGAACACCAACGTCAAATCCAGCAACAGATGTACCTACACCCATTGTAGTTTCTTCTGAACCGTTATCAGCGTCATACAAAGCATAACCTAAGTTAAGGCCAGCTATTGAATAACCAACAGTTACGAAACTTGGATCTTTGTCAGCTGTAGCTGCAGCTTTGTAATCAATTTGTGAAACACCAGCCGCAATTGTTGCGCCCATGATTGATGTTTTAGCAGCATAAGACATTACAGGATCAACTGTAGTTGACTCCATACCTCTAGTAACCTTAAACGATACTCCACCCATTGAGTTCGAGTATGCAATTGAGTTTCCAGATTCTGCATCACCATCTGTGTAAACGTTAGCGTCTTCATCAAACGATGCTGATGCTCCGCCAGCTTTACCACTCATGGCAACATTCCAGCAGTTTACAAGTGAGAAACAACCTGGGTTTGAGTCAAAGCCATCAACAGCTGAGTCTTGACCGATACCTAAACCGATTGTACCCATACCTGTGTCGAAGTTAACGTCAGTTTTGATTCCGGCAGCAGTAACAGACATTGTAAGTCCAACGCCCATACCATTGTCCATAGAGTCACTGTACGATACATAAATTGAGTTAGTAGAGAATGTAGAAGCTATTCCTCCACCATCATTGTCCTGTACGATACCAGTGAAATAACCGTTAATAGCCATTTCAGAATGAGCTGCACCAGCAGCCATAACTGAAGCTAAAGCGGTTGCTCCGATAATTTTTGATCTATTCATAAAATTTCCTTTCATATGATAATTGATCATAGTTAAATTTAACTAGTCCCACTTTTATCAAAAATAATCCTTTTTTTTAAAGGTATTTTCATAAATATCACATTTTTATGTTTATATGTGATATTTATGCAACTATTGAATTTTGTTGAAAAAGTATGAAAAAATGGATTGTTTGAGATTTTTAGTTTAAAGGTATTATAATTTAAAAAAACACCAAATTTCAATTAAAACTATGAAAAAACCCCTAATTTCTCTACTTTTACTGCTTTATTTTATTTCTTGTGCTCAAATTCAAAGTTTACAAGATGATCCCGAAACATATGATTCTCAGGGACAGAGGGTATTAACTGAGAAAGCGGAGGACAGAGATCTTAGGCTGCCTAGTGGAAGTACAATAATAGAGAAATCCGGAGAGGGTTTCCTTGAGTCCTTGGGACTAAGTCCTAGCACTAACTATCAAGTTAACTCAATAACATTTAGTGTGGCATTGGATAAAGTTGGATTTATGCCTTTGATCTCAGTTGACTCTATGTCAGGAATTATTGTTACTGACTGGTACAGTTTAGATGATGGTGAAAGTAGAATTAAAATAAATATACGAATCGTTGATCAAGAAATGTCCGATGAAAGCGTAACAGTGTCGTTGTTTACACAAACTTTAGATGGCGACAGGTGGATAGACCAAGGTATTAATTCCGAACAAAGTTTGAAAATAAAACAAAGTATTTTAAATTCAGCAAGATCATTAGCAATTGCTTCAGAACTGTAAGTCCTTAATCATTGATTGATGTCAGAAAAATATAATTCCAAAGTAATTGAAAAGAAGTGGCAATCTTATTGGAGTGAACATCATTTATTTGAGAGCAAAATAGTAATAGATAAAAAAAAGTATTATATCCTTGAGATGTTTCCTTACCCATCTGGAAAAATTCACATGGGTCATGTCAGAAATTATACATTGGGTGATGTGATTGCTAGATACAAACGAGCTCGAGGATTCAATGTAATGCATCCAATGGGTTGGGATGCTTTTGGACTACCTGCTGAAAATGCAGCCATTGAAAATAAAACTTCTCCTAAAACGTGGACTTACGAAAATATAGAGACAATGAAAAATCAATTAAAGCAAATGGGTCTTTCAATTGATTGGTCCAGAGAAATTGCAACTTGCGATAAACTTTATTATCAAAACCAACAAAAACTCTTTTTAAAATTTTACCGAAAAAATTTAATTTACAAAAAAGAGTCTCTCGTAAATTGGGATCCAGTTGAGAATACAGTGCTTGCAAATGAACAAGTGATAGATGGTAAGGGTTGGCGGTCGGGAGCCGAGGTAGAACAGAAGAAACTGTCACAATGGTTTTTCAAAATTACTGACTACGCAGAAAGCCTTCTTAAAGCTTTGGATGATATGTCTGGATGGCCAGAAAAAGTTCTAACGATGCAAAGAAATTGGATTGGAAAATCTTTTGGCTGTGAAATAGATTTTGTAATTTCTTCAAAATTAGATGAATTTAATGGGGAAAAGTTGAGAATTTTTACAACTCGCCCAGATACAATTTTTGGAGCAACTTTTTGCGCTTTGTCTCCCTTTCATCCATTTGTGGATAGATTGATAAAACAAAATGAAACCATGAATAATCAAGTCAAAGAATTGAGATCCCAAAAAATTAGTGAAGAGTCGATAGCCAAAAATGAGAAAGTCGGAATTCAGACAGAATTATTTATCAAACATCCTTTTATTGAAAATAAAATGCTTCCAGTCTTTATAGCAAACTTCATCTTAATGGATTACGGATCTGGAGCTATTTATGGTTGTCCCGCACATGACCAAAGAGACCTTGATTTTGCAAATAAATATAATTTAGAAATAATCCCAGTTATAAGTCCATCTGTTAATATCGATCTTGATGAAAACACTGCTTACACTGGAAGTGGAAAACTTATTAATTCTCAATTTTTAAATGATCTTTCTATTGAAGAAGCTAAGAGTGAAATTATCAAAAGAGTAGAAGAACTTCATATAGGAAAAAAAACTACTAACTTTAGACTTCGCGATTGGGGTGTCTCTCGACAAAGATATTGGGGGTGTCCAATTCCTATCATGTATAGGGAAGACGGTGAAGTAATTGAAGTTCCTGAGGACCAACTGCCATTGGAATTACCAGATGATATTGACTTAAGCATACCCGGTAATCCTCTTGACAATCATCCAGAGTGGAAATTTACAAAGTGTCCTGAAACAGGAATGAATGCTGTAAGAGAAACAGACACACTTGATACTTTCGTCGACTCAGCATGGTATTTTTTAAGATTTTGTTCACCGCTCGAGACAAAAGAGCCTTTTAACTTAGATGAAATTAATTATTGGATGCCAGTTGATCAATACGTTGGTGGTGTCGAGCATGCCATCCTACATTTATTGTACTCTAGATTTTTTACTAAAGCACTCGATATCAAAGGAATAGATGAGCCTTTTGATAGCCTATTTACGCAAGGAATGGTTTGTCATCATACATTTCAAAATGAGTCTAATGCCTGGGTTTATCCTGACGATGTAGAGAAGAAGGACTCGAAGTATTTTCAAATATCCACTGGTGAACCGATTACAATGGGAGAAATTGAATCGATGTCGAAATCAAAAAAAAACGTAATTGATCCTGAATCTATAATAAGTACATACGGAGCCGACTCAGCAAGATGGTTTATGTTATCTGACAGTCCACCTGAAAAAGACATTAATTGGACGGACGCGGGTATCAATGGAGCGTGGAAGATTTGTCAGAAAATTTGGGCAATTGTTCAAAATAATAAAGAAAACCTTAAAAAAACAACGAATAGTAATGACAAAACATATAAGGGAAAATCTCTAGATTTTATAAGGATTATTCATCAAAACCTTCATGCCATCACTCAAAGCATTGAGAAATTTCAAATGAATGTCTCAATTGCAAAAGTTTTTGAGATGGTTAACGCAATTTCTAAATTTCAAATAGAAGATGAGGAAAGCAAAGAGGCAATCAATGAGGCATTGCACATCCTAATTAGAGTAATCGAGCCGATGGTTCCTCACCTGGCTGAAGAATGTTGGTCATTAGTTGGAAAAAGTGAATCAATTATGGATGAGCCTTGGCCAACAATAAATACAAAGTACTTAGAAAATAAAGAGGTGACTGTTGTCATTCAGATAAACGGTAAACGGCGTGGAGAAATTGTTGTTTCAAAAGATACATCAGAAAAAGAAGTTGAAAAAGAAATTCAAAATATCAAAAACATAAAAGACGCCTTATCGGGAAAAAATATATTAAAATCAATCTATGTTCCAAATAAGATACTTAACCTTGTTGTTGAAAAATGAACAGACACGAACGAAGAAGACAGAAAAAAACTAATAAACTCAATCAGACAGTCAACCAAGATTTACTTGAGGGTATAAAGCTCCACACAAACAAGAATTACGTTAAAGCTGAGGCTTTATATAATAAAGTTTTATCAAGTGAACCTACAAATTATGAGGCCATCAGGCACTTAGGTATTCTCTATCAAGATTTAGAGCAATACGAAAAGGCTTATAATTATTTTCTCCAAGCATTAAAAGTCAATCCAAAAGGATTTCAGGCTCTTAGTAATTTAGCAACAATTCACATGGAAAACAAAAATTATGAGCTGGCTCATAAATGCTTAAGCCAATCATTTAAAATTAATTCTAACTATGTACCAACAATTAATAATTTAGCAGGTTATTATCATAAAATTAATGATCCTAAAAATGCGATTCACTATGCACAATTATCAATAAAGATACAGCCAGGTAACCCGATAGCTTTGGATCAATACGCTAAGGCTTTAATTATTAATAGTCGGCCTGAAGAAGCTATTGATATACTTGAAAAATTAAATAAGAATTTTCCTGACAATGACAATTTTAAATACAACTTGTCAACAGCGTACAGAGAGATAGGAGAGTTCAAAAAGGCAAACAAAATATCTTCAGAAGGTTTCAAAAATGATTATAAAAATATTGCTTATTTGTTAGGCTACACCAAGGATAAAAATAACAAACTAAAAGAAGAACATATTAAATATTATGATCAACTTTTGGCAAAAAAAGAACTTAAATCTGAAGATAAAACACTGATTTGTCATTCTTTTTTTGAATATTTTAAAAATAAAGGTGACTATAAAAAAGCAGGATTATATCTCACTAAAGGAAATAACGCACAATATGCTTTAAAAGAATTTAATCTAGAAAGTGAAAAAAAATTTTTCAATAAATTAAAAAGTATCTTTTCAAAAAAAATTGATTTTGAATTTGAAGACAAAATTAATAAACAGATACCTATCTTTGTCTGTGGAATGCCAAGGTCGGGAACGACTCTATGTGAACAAATACTTTCTTCTCATTCAAAAATTACAGGCGCAGGAGAATTGGATTATTTAGCAGAAGTGCTTGATTTTCGTCTAATTCAACCAACTAAAGATCAAATAAATAATCTTGAGTTTATTATTAAAAACAGAGAAAGTTTAAAAACTGCCAGAGAACAATATCTCGATAGGTTATCCAATCGTGATAGAGGAGATTCCCTCTATATTTGTGATAAAATGCCTCATAATTTTATATTTATTGGTTTAATAAAACTGATTTTACCAGAAGCGAAAATTATCTATTGTAAAAGAGATCCTAGAGATAACTGTTTTTCATTATACTCACACAAATTTGTGGAAGTTTCACATCAATATTCATACAATCAAAAAATGCTAGTTTCATATTATAAACTTCACCAAGACCTTATGAAATTTTGGTTTAAAAAGCATGCAGATGATATTTTTATTTTAGACAACGAAGAATTAGTTAACAACCAAGAGACTGTATCAAAAAAATTAATTGAACATTGTGAGCTAGAATGGGAAGAACAATGTTTAGAGTTTCATAAAAACAAAAGGCAAGTTAGAACTGCAAGTATTGAACAAGTGAGAAATCCAATTAACAATAAATCTATTGGGGCTTGGAAAAAGTATGAAGACTATTTATCTGAAATGTTATCGGAATTAAAATCATGAAAAGACTTTTAACCACTTTAGCAGTTTTTTTTATATTTTTAGGTTGTGGTTTCAAACCAATTTATAAAATGACAAGTGATGATGCAACTTTAGGCAGTTACTCTGTCGAAGTTACAAACCAAGTTGCAAGGGAAATTATTGAAGAAGTTAATAACACCATTGTTCAAAGTGAAGATCAAAAGTATAAGGCACTCCTTACTATATACGAGGATTTAACTCCATTAATCGTAAATACTAACGGAACTGTTGCAAAATATAGAATTGAAATAGAAATAAAGTATGAACTTTTACAAATAGATAGCGGTGAGGTCATTTCTACTGGCACCACGCGGGGTTTTGCTCAATATGATGTTACTGGTTCAGAAATAGTCAATGAAGATACAAAAAAAAGTATGACCAAAATTGCTACTAAAAATGCTACTCAGTTAATGACGTCTAGAATCCAAAGTAGTATTTCAAGATAGATGATCATTAAGGAATATCAGTTAGAAAAAATCATTAAAGACAATACACAGTTTTTAAGTATTTTAATATATGGTCCAAACGAGGGGCTTGTTAAAGACCAAATAGAGAGGTTAACAAAAAATTATTTATCACAAGGTGAACATGAAGAGATTAGTTTTAATGGAAAAAATTTAGATGATGATCCAGGCTCTCTTGACACAATTATTCGATCAGTTTCCATGTTCTTCAAAAATAAAATCGTCATAGCTGATGGAGTAAAAGATAAACACTTAAGCATAATTGAAGAAACTATGTTGCAGGGACCTGAACAAGGAGTTTTAATTATAAGAGAAGGAAGTTTAAGTAAATCTTCAAAAATTAGAAAATTTTTTGAAGAGCACAAAAATTGTTTATCGCTTCCATGTTATGAAGATGACAGCCGTTCTATAATGAAAAATATTGAGGAGTTTACAAGAAAGAATGGTTTTGAACTAGGTCGTGATATAAAAAATTATCTATTACAATCTCTGAGTAATGACCGCATGATAAGCAAGCGTGAGCTTGAAAAGATTGAGATATTTTATAAGAGCTCTAATTCAAAAATTAAGCTAGAGGAAATTAAAATTTTACTCAATGACTCAAGCTCTCAAAACTTAAATAAAATGAACGAACATGTCATGTTTGGAAATACATCAAAGAGTTCCAAAGTAATAAATAAACTTTTATCTGAGGGAACAAGTCCAATTAGCCTCGTTAGAAGTCTGATAAACTACTTATTAAGAGTTCAACAAACTAAAATTGAAATGAAAAAAGGCAATAACTTTGATAGTTCAATAAAGATATTGAAACCGCCTGTTTTCTGGAAAGACAAAGACAACTTTCAAAAACATTGTTTCAAATGGCCCTTGCGAAGCATTGAGACAAGTCTTAACAGATTACTGGAAACTGAGATTACATGCAAGTTGAACAGTAAATTGGCAAATATAAATTGTGAAAAATCAATTTTATTAATTGCAAACAGTGGAAAGCAATATTTTAAAAATTAATTTTTTAATTTAGCAGTCACTAATTCTAATTGATCAAGAGACTTATATTCTATTTTAATTGAACCGCCCTTTTTTCCTTTGTGATCAATCGATACACTTAATCCGAGCTTTGCTGTTAAATTATTTTCTAGATCAATCGTATCAGGATCTTTTAATTTAACTTTCTTGACACCTGGCTTTCTCTGTTTAGCAAGGTCTTCTGCGGCTCTTACGCTTAAATTTTCGCTTACAATTTTTTCTGCCAGTTGTTCTGGAAAAGCACTATTCATAATAGCTCGAGCATGACCTGATGAAATTTTTCCCTCTGAAATCATATCTTGAATTGATTGTGGCAAACTGAGTAATCTAATTATATTTGCAATATGACTTCTGCTTTTACCTACAATTTCTGCTAGAGCTTCTTGGGTGTGGCTGTGGTTTTCAATTAATCTTTTATATCCAGCGGCCTCTTCAATAGGTGATAGATCTGAACGTTGAACATTTTCAATGATTGCTATTTCTAAAGCTTCTGTATCGTTTAGTTTTCTAATGACGGCAGGAACTTCGTGTAGTTGTGCAATTTGAGCAGCTCGCCATCTTCTCTCGCCTGCAATGATTTCATATATTCCAGACTCTGTTGGTGATGGTCTAACTAATATGGGTTGAACAAGCCCTTTAGATTTTATGGATTCAGCTAATTCATTAATACTATTTTTATCAAATAGTCTTCTTGGTTGCGATGGACTTGGCTTAAGGTTTGCAATTGAAATTTTTGTTTCTTGATTTGAAGTTTCTGTTTGAGTTGAATTTTCTTTTGTATCACCCATGAGGGATGAGAGACCACGGCCTAAACCTTTTTTTGAAATTGATGAACTCATTAAGCTGCCTCCTGTTCTTTGTTTTGTCTTATGATCTCATCCGCTAATCTTAAATATGCCTGACTACCTGCAGCTTTTTGATCATAAATCAATGCAGGCATACCAAATGAAGGGGCTTCTGAAACTCTTACGTTACGGGGTATGATGGTTTCATACACTTGCTGACTTAAATGTTTTTTTACGTCATCAGCAACTTGTGAAGAAAGTTTATTTCTTCCATCAAACATTGTTAAAACTATTCCATCGATTGTTAGATTTTGATTCAGATTTTGTTTAACCCTATCAATAGTTTTAATTAATTGACTAAGGCCTTCTAAAGCAAAAAATTCACATTGAAGTGGGACTATGACAGAGTCAGATGCGGTCATTGCCATAACAGTAAGAAGACTTAAAGCTGGTGGGCAATCAATAAAAACAAAACTAAAGTCATTTAATGAGTTTTGGTCTGTTAAAATTTTTTTAAGTGTAAAAGCTCTATCATTTACTTCAGCAAGTTCAGGTTCAATACCTGATAGATCCACAGTGGATGGAATGATTTTTAAATTTTCTATTTCAGTATTTTGAATTGCATCAAATAAATTGCATTGAGATGCGAGAACTTCATAAATTGAGTTATTTCTGTTTTGATAATCTATACCTAAACCTGTACTCGCATTTCCTTGAGGGTCGAGATCAATAATTAAAACTTTTTCCCCAATAGCGGCTAAGGCTGTGGATAAGTTTATTGCTGTTGTAGTTTTTCCCACTCCACCTTTCTGATTTGAGATAGCTATTATTTTATTTTTCATTAAGTTATTGATTTTATTATATTTTTTAATTCCAAAATAAAAGAACCCTTTTCTCTTTCATTTTCATGCAATACATGAGTAAAATCCCAACATTTAGTAGCTTGTACGATCTCTTTATCTATATGTACACCTTTATGCAGAAGCAATGTAGTGTTTTTTTTGCATATATTATAACTAATTGATAATAAATGATTTAATTGGCTAACAGCTCTTGCTAAAATGATATCAAATTTTTTATTTTCAATTTTTTCTGCTTTAATGGGAATCACTTCAGTATTTTTAAGATCTAAGTTAACAATACATCTGTTAAGAAACGATACTCTTTTAGGTCTATTTTCACACAAAAAAACCTTGTTTTTTGATCCAAATATTATCGAAACTGGTATACCTGGAAGGCCGGCACCGCTGCCAATATCAATGATGTCATTTCCATTGTTAGTTATAAACTGAACTAATCTTAAAGAATCATAGAAATGTCTTATCCAAATAAAGTTTTTATCATTCTTTGATATTAAGCTTTGGTCTTCTGCCAAAATCATTTCCCTGAATTCAGCCAATTTTTCAATTGTTTCACGTGAAACATTTGGCAAGAGCTCTTTTAGAGCATCAGGCGAATCAATCATTATTTTGATATTAAGCTAGTTTTTGTGATTTAGCTTTTGTTTTTATATATGATAAAATAACACTGAGAGCTGCAGGCGTAACTCCATCAATTCTTGATGCTTGAGATAAGTTTTTAGGCTTAATTTTTGTGAGTTTTTCAACGATTTCTGTTGATAAACTGGGAATTAATTCGTATTTAAGATTAGGTGGAATTTCAACTTTTTCCTCCTTTGTAAGTGAAATGATCTCACTTTCTTGCTTTTTAAGATAGCCTTTGTAATGAGCCTCTGTTGTTATTTGATCAAGAATTTCATTGCTATATTGCTTTAGATTTAAGTCAAAGATCTCATCTATTTTATCAATATCGATGTTAGGATAAGCTAATAAGTCAAAAGCTGATCTTTTTTTGCCATCTTGGTTAATTTGAACTCCAATTTTTAAAAGCGCGTTAGGCGTAACATATTGATTTTTAACAATTTTATTTACTTTATCTAGTTCAATTTTTTTAGCTGAATATTTTTGATATCTATCAGAATCAACTAAACCTAAATTGTGGCCAATCTCAGTTAATCTTAAGTCTGCATTATCTGCTCTTAATAACAGTCTGTATTCTGCCCTAGAAGTGAACATTCTGTAAGGCTCCGTAACCCCCTTTAGGGTTAAGTCATCTATCATTACACCAATGTATGAGTCGTTTCTTGAAAAAACATGTTCTTTATTACTTAGGGAAATTGCAGCATTCAAACCCGCTACAAGCCCTTGCGCAGCAGCTTCCTCATAACCTGTTGTGCCGTTTATTTGACCAGCAAGATAAAGACCTTTTATTCTTTTTGTTTCCAATGTTTGGTAAAGTTCTTGTGGATCAATAAAATCATATTCAATTGCATAACCGTGCCTTACTATTTTAGCGTTCTCTAAACCATTGATTTTACATATGAATTCGTCCTGCACATCTGGCGGGAGTGAAGTTGAGATTCCATTTGGATATATTAAATCACTATCAAGTCCTTCTGGTTCTAAGAAAATTTGATGCCTCAATTTATCTGCAAATTTTACAACTTTATCTTCTACAGAAGGGCAATATCTTGGCCCTGTGCCACTGATTTGACCTGAGTAAATAGCTGATTTTGTTATATTTTTTTCAATTATTTTGTGTACGGCCTCATTTGTATACGTCATGTGGCACGGTAATTGTTCATTATGAGTTTTTGTGGTTAAAAATGAAAAGTAAGAGTGCTCATCGTCGGCTTCCTGTTTTTCAAGTTTAGAAAAGTCAATTGTATTTTTATCCAGTCTCGCAGGTGTCCCAGTTTTTAAACGTCCAATGTTAAAGCCAGTTTTATAGAGTGAGTCTGCAAGTCCTATTGAGGGAGAATCGCCATGTCTTCCAGCCGGAATAGTTTTGTCACCTAAGTGGATTAAGCCATTCAAAAATGTACCAGTTGTAATAATAACTTTTTTGGTAGATATTTTTTTACCACTTGCGCAAATCACACCAGCAATTTGTTTATTATTATCAAAAATTAAATCTTCTACAGGGTCAAACAAGAGTTCTAAATTTTCTGTATTTTCAATCTCCTCCTGCATGTGTTTTTTATAGAGCTTTCTATCCGATTGAGCTCTTGGTCCTCTTACTGCAGGGCCTTTTGTTCTATTGAGTAATCTATATTGAATACTTGATAAATCAGCTATACGCCCCATTATTCCGTCCAGAGCATCGATTTCCCTTACTAAATGGCCCTTACCAAGACCACCGATTGCAGGGTTACAGGACATCTCACCAATGGTATCGAATTGATGGCTGATTAAGAGGGTTTTTGCACCAACACGTGCAGAGGTAGTCGCAGCTTCACAGCCAGCATGCCCTCCTCCAACTACAACAACATCATAACTAGTCATGAATAAGTTAATTAAATTAACTTAGACTAATTGCAATCAATTATTTTTTTATTTACCGATGCAAAAATCTTTAAAAATAACTTCTAAATATTCTTCAACATCAACATGACCAGTTATTTTTCCAATTTCTTGAATGGCTAATCTTAACTCTTCAACCATAAGTTCAGAATTAACTTTTAAATCTATACTTTTTGCACTGAGTAAACTTTGTATTGAATTTTGAACACCTAGAATGTACCGAGTCTTTGTTGGTATTGTATCGGTGTAACTTGTGAATTTGCTTGATACGTGCTCAGCAATTTTATTGATTAAATTATCAATACCACTTCCATTTGAAACTGAAATATTGATACAGCCTTCTTTTTTATAATTACTATGCAAGTCACATTTATTTAGAACTGTAAGTCGATCCTGATGTAACTCAACATCATTTGGATCATCAAATAATTCCAAAACTAAATTTGCTTCTTTTATTTTACTTTGAGTTATTTCAATTCCTTTTTTTTCGATCTCGTCTTCAGTGTCTCTTAAACCCGCAGTGTCTGTTAAAATGACTGGAAATCCAGCAATATTTAGCCTTACTTCAATCGCGTCTCTGGTCGTGCCCTCCCTATCAGACACAATTGCAACATCACGATTAGCAAGTGAATTTATCAAACTTGATTTACCAACATTTGGAGATCCAATGATGGCGACTTTATAACCATCCCTTAATATTTCTCCTTGATTACGTTGTTTTAAGTGCTCATTCATTTCGCCTAAAAGTTTTTCAATTTTTGAATTGATGTTGTTAAGAACATTTTCAGGAATGTCTTCATCTGCAAAATCTATATCCGCTTCGAGATAAGCAACTAACTCTATTAGAGACTTTCTCCATGATAAATATAATTTATTCAGTGAGCCATTCATCTGGGACAGTGCTTGATTATGTTGAATTTCAGTTTGCGCATTAATTAGATCACCCATAGCTTCAATTGCTGTAAGATCCATTTTGTTATTCACAAATGCTCTTTTTGAAAATTCACCGGGTTGAGCAAGTCTCAACTGATCAATATTAGAAAGTGATTTAAGTAAAAGCTGAACAGTTGTATGGCCGCCATGAACATGAAACTCAACAACATCTTCACCTGTGAAACTTTTGGGTTTTGAGAAAAATACTGCAAGACCCTTGTCAATTAAGTTACCACTTTCTGGATCATAAAATTCTGATTTTGTTAGGACGTTTGGATCGAAGTGACTCTTTCTGGATATTGTTTTAAGTGCAGTAAGTGCTAGATGTCCCGAGACTCTTACAACCGCTAACCCCGCAACACCGCTGGCAGTTGATAGTGCAAAAATTGTCATTTTTTTATTTGGAGATTTTCGGCAATACGGTCGTTGATCAGATGTTCATTGATTACTTGGTCCACCTCTTCTTCTGTTTTACACGAGTACCAAACATTATCTGGATAAACAACAAGTGTAGGACCAAATTCACAATGATCCAAACAGCCTGAAGCATTTATTCTTATTTTCTTATCGGAGACTAATTCTTTTGTTTTTTTCTTCATATAGGCTCTTAGCACTGTTGAATTTTTAGAAGCACAACAACCTTTTGGATGACCCTCAGGTCTTTGGTTTGTGCAAAAAAATACGTGTCTTTCAAAAAATTTGTTAGTCATAAGGTCAAAAAATTATAATATCTTATATATATGAGCAGCTACGTTTTCAAATCAATCATTGGCAATATTGAGCTTGTCTCAAGCAAAAATAGAATAATAGCGGTTCATAGAACAAGGAAAAAGCCTAACAAAACAGAGGACAAGCTTTTAAAAAGATCTGCGCTTCAAATTAAAATGTATCTTGCACGCAAAAGACGATCTCTTAATTTTCCAACAAGACAAATGGGCACAAAATTTCAAAACCGTGTTTGGAATTACTTACGAAGGATACCTTATGGAAGAACAACAACTTATGGGGACATTGCAAGGAAGTTAAGAACTTCGCCCCGAGCTGTTGGGGGCGCATTGGGAAGAAACAATCTGATGATGACAGTTCCATGTCATAGGGTCGTGGGCAGTGATGGCAAACTCACTGGATTTACATCAGTAGGCGGGTTAAGTACCAAACGAAATTTACTGAACATTGAACAAAAAACTAAAAAATAAACTCAAGAAGACAATCAGGGTGATCCCTGATTTCCCAAAAAAGGGAATTATGTTTCAGGACATAACATCTGTTACAGACAATAAATTGCTCTTCAAAGAAGTTATTAACGAGATTTCAAGATATGCTAGTAAGCATAAATTTACCAAAATCGCAGGTGTAGAAGCAAGGGGTTTCATCTTTGGTGCTGCAGTTGCCTTTAAACTAGGCCTTCCTTTTGTTCCGATTAGAAAAAAAGGAAAGCTTCCTGGAAAAGTTATACGGCAAAAATATTCTCTTGAGTACGGCAACGACGAGATTCAAGTTCATAGTAATTCGATCACTTCACGAGATAGGATTTTAATAATTGATGACTTAATTGCGACCGGCGGTACCGCTTTAGCTTCAGCAAAACTGATCTCTAAATGCAAAGTAAAAAATATTGAATTTTATTTTATAATTGATCTGAAAAATGTTGGGGGTTCACAAAAATTAGGAAAGAAATTTAAAATGTCTTCGATTTTAGAGGCTGAAGGGTAACTGATGTTTAAGTTACTTATTCATGGACTGGAAGAAATCTGCGTTATCTTTTGTTTCTTTCAGTTTACCTAGCAAGAACTCGATTGAGTCCATTGTTCCCATTGGGTTAAGAATACGTCTAAGAACATACATTTTCTGAAGCTCGTCTTTGTCAAGCAGTATCTCCTCTTTTCGAGTACCGGACTTGGTAATATCAATTGCAGGATATATTCTTTTATCAGCAACTTTTCTGTCTAATATGATTTCTGAGTTACCAGTTCCTTTAAATTCCTCAAAAATTACCTCATCCATTCTACTTCCTGTATCTATCAAAGCAGTTGAAATAATAGTTAATGAACCACCATCTTCAATATTTCTAGCTGCACCAAAAAATCTCTTTGGTCTCTGTAAAGCGTTTGCATCAACACCACCTGTTAATACCTTTCCTGAACTTGGAACAACTGTGTTGTAAGCACGACCCAGTCGAGTTATAGAGTCCAAAAGAATAACAACATCTTTTTTATGCTCCACTAATCTTTTTGCTTTGTTGATCACCATTTCAGCAACCTGCACGTGACGAGACGCGGGCTCATCAAATGTTGAGCTGACAACCTCTCCTTTAACAGAGCGTTGCATATCAGTAACTTCCTCTGGTCTCTCATCGATCAATAAAACCATCAAATAACATTCTGGATGATTATCAGTAATTGAATGTGCAATATTCTGCAGTAAGACTGTTTTACCCGTTCTTGGCGGTGAAACAATAAGTGCTCTTTGACCCTTACCGATTGGCGCAACCAGGTCAATTACTCTTGAACTTTGATCGCTTGCTGGTTTTTCTGTTTCTAATCTGATTTGCTCATCAGGATAAAGAGGTGTGAGGTTATCAAAGTTAATTTTATTTTTACTTTTTTCGGTTGCTTCATAGTTGATTGTGTCAATTTTTAATAATGCAAAATAGCGTTCACCGTCCTTTGGTGCTCTAATTGGACCTTCGACAGTGTCTCCCGATCTTAATCCAAATCTTTTAATTTGACTTGGGCTTACATAAATATCATCAGGGCCTGGAAGATAATTGGCCTCCATTGATCTTAAAAAACCAAACCCATCCTGTAAAACTTCTAAAACACCTTCACCATCAATATCTTTGCTGTCACTCGCAAGAGTTTTCAGTATTTCAAACAGCATATCTTGTGTACGCATTGAACTGGCATTTTCAACGCCAAGTTCCTCCGCATAAACAAGAAGTTCTTGTGGAGTTTTTTTCTTAAGGTCTCTTAATTTTAAGTTTTTAGCCATTCTTATTAATGATGATGATAATGTGGAAAATAGTTAGGAAGCTGCTTTCTAACCGTAATCGTCAAATATAGCAAGTTTTATATTGGTTTAAAAATAACCAGAAATACGACAATTATCATCAAAACCGTAGGAAATTCATTGATAATTCTAAAAAAACGCTCTGATTTTGGCCGTTTATCCTCTTGAAACTCTCTTGTTAATTTAGAAAAATACCCATGAACTCCAGACATGAGAATCACAAATATGATTTTTAATTGAAGCCATAATTGAAACAGCGCATCAACACCTAAATTTGATATCAACGCTAAACCAAACAACCATGAAAATATCATTGCTGGATTCATAATAATTTTAAGTAAACGTAATTCCATTAATTTAAAAGTCTCTGACGAGTCAGATCCCACCTTTTTACTCCAATGATAAACAAATAATCTTGGCAAATATAATAAACCGGCCATCCAAGCTATAACGCTGATGATGTGTAAACTAAGAAATAAATTATATAAAAAAATTGAACTCATCTTAATTCTTGATCACATTGTTTAAACGTTGCTGGACATATTTTTTGCCTGATATTACCACTCTCAATTTTCTCAGACTCACTAACTATTTCAGATAAGCTTTCTATAAATGTTTGATCAATATTTAATGACTCAGATCTATAATAATGCTTACAGCCAAGTTCACTTGCAAGTTCTTGGTACTCGATATCTAATTCAACAAGTGTTTCAGAGTGATCTGAAACAAACGCAATTGGGACAATAACAAGCGCCCTATCTTCGTTAATTGCATTTTCAATTTCACTTGGTGTTGTTGGTTCAAGCCATTTAACTGGGGTAACTTTACTTTGGTAAGCCAAAACATGATCTTCATAGCCATGAATGCCCTGCATGACGGCCTTAACTGTTTGCTCCACTTGCCACTGATACGGGTCACCTTTTTTAATGATTGATACGGGTAAACTGTGAGCGGAAAACAGAACTCTTACTTTCTTATCTTTGACGTGGTTTATTTTGTCTTGGATCAGTTTTTGATGAGCTTTTATTAGTTTCGCGTCATATGGATAACAACAGGTGTATTTTGTTTTTGTATTTAATTCCTGATTTTGGGCTTCTTTAAACCAGGCGTCCAGAGAAGATTTTGTTGTTGTTGTGGAGTACTGTGGATACAGGGGCAGTAAAAATATTTTGTCTGGGTTATAGTCTTTGACTCTTGAAACGACCTCGGCTGTCATTGGATGCCAATATCTCATACAAACAAATACCTTGTTCTCGATGCCTTTGTTTTTTAACTCTTTCTGAAGGGCCTTAGCTTGAGAGTTTGTAATTTCTAGAATGGGGGATTTACCGCCTATTTCTGCATAAATTTCAGTGGCCTCTTTAGTGCGACGAGAAGATATAAGCCTTGCCAATAAATACCTGAAGGGGTTTGGAAGTCTGAATATGTTAGGATCATTAAACAGATTAAATAAAAAAGGTTTTACACTTTCTTGTTTATCTGGTCCGCCCAAGTTAAATAAAACGACCGCTGTTTTCATGTTGACCTTATCTGTAAGAGCATTTTCTCAACTTTCTCGATTGATGTCTCGGGTAAAACCCCGTGTCCTAAGTTGAAAATATGTGGTCTTTCTCTAAAAGCAAACAATATTTCTTCAATCTTCTGACTAAGATTTTGGGAGTCTTTTAATAGATGTTTAGGATCTAGATTTCCTTGAAAAACAATTTTATCATTTAGCTCATTAATTTTATCTAAAGGAAAATTATAGTCTAAGCTAATACAGTCAAGCTTATCTATGTTTGAATATTTTTTATAACATGCAAGATTAGTGTTTCTAGGAAAGCCTATAATAGGAATGTCTTTTATTTTTTTTATACTCTCAATAATTTTTTTTGTAGGTTGAATACACCATTTGTTGAACTGTTCGTCATTCAAATGTTCTGCCGCTGATTCAAATATTTGAAAAGCATCAATCCCACAATCAATTTGCATTTCTGCATGTTGAATAGTCGCACGTGTCATTTGCTCAATTAAATTGTCTATTTGTGAAGTCTTTTTTACAATATCTTCAAATTTTAGATTTTGACGTTCATTTTTTTCATATAAACAGTAAAACAGTGTGGTCCATGCTCCGCCAGCAAATCCTATTAAAGGGATACTTGTATTTTCTTTAATTTTTTTTATTCCTTTTGCAAGGGGTAAGGTTTTTTCAAGATTATAACTCATGTTCTCATTGAACTTTATTACGGGGCCCTGCCCATCAATAAAACTAACACTTGAACCCGCTGCAAAAGGGGTTATCAAAATATCTGAAAACACAATACAGGCATCCATACCGTATCTGTTTACAGGCTGAAGGGAAACCTCAAGTATTGTCATGGGATCAAGAAACATATCCATAAGGCTTGCAAATTGTTTTCTGATATTGACATATTCAGGCAAGTGCCTTCCTGCCTGTCTCATTAACCAAACTGGTGTTGGGTTTGTTTTTTGACCTTTAAGTGTATCTATAAATATACTCATTATATTATATATATAATTGTAGTTGTTTATGTTCCTGTGGAATTGTGTATATATAAAAAGTCGCTTTTTGCCCACAATTCGATACACAGAACAATCGCTTTGAATTATATGCTTTTTAACCTTATACACCGACGTGGAAGAAAACAGTAATATCTCTAACAGGTGAACAAAGTTTGCAAAAATTCTCAATAAAGATAGAAAAATAAGTTAAAAATTACAGATGGGCAAAGATAACAAAAGCACTCACAGGTCATAAGGGGTTTATACAGGTTTATGAACAGAGATATAATTTTGGCATCTAAAAGCGAAACAAGGATTAAATTATTACGCAACGCCGGCATAAGCTTTGAGGCCGTTGCTCATGGTGTAGATGAGGAAGAAGTCAAGGTGTCAATGAGTAAAAATACACCCGAAGAGATAGTGGTTAAACTTGCCGAGATGAAGGCCTTGAAGCCCTCCATGTCTAATAAAAGTGCATTTGTTATTGGATCAGACCAAGGTTTGGATTTGAAAGGCGAATTAATTAACAAGGCTAGGGATAGAAATGAAGCAAAAGAACAGTTGATGAAAATGAGCGGATCTATCCACACACTCATAACCGCCACAACAGTTGCTCAAGACAACAACATTATTTGGAAGTATGTAGACAGATCTAAAATGCATATGCGAAAGCTAAGCGAGGATTTGATAAAAGAGTATTTAAATAAAATCGACGATAACATTCTTGGTCTTGTAGGCGTCTATGCAATTGAGGAGGAAGGAATTAAACTTTTTGAAAATATTGGGAGCGACCTTTTTTCAATACAAGGCATATCATTAATTCAATTAACCCAGTTCCTTTGGGATAACAACCTTCTATTTGAAAACAATGGCACATAAAAAAACAGCAGTTATTGGAGATCCAATAGATCATAGCCTTTCACCCAAAATTCATAATCACTGGATTGAAAGTAAGAAAATTGACGTAGCTCCCTACGAAAAAATAAATGTAAAAAAAGAAAATTTTATCAGGGATGTTAACCGTTTAATAGAAGAGGGTTACAACGGTTTAAACGTTACGATCCCCCTTAAAGAGGACGCGTACAAATATTGTGACAACACATCCGATATTGCAAGAACCCTCAAAGCAGTTAACACACTCATAATAAACAAAGATGGTGTTTATGGGGATAACACCGACCCAGTTGGTTTTGAAAAATCAATTGCAAACAGAGGCTTAAATAACAAGCTGTGTTTGGTGCTTGGAGCTGGCGGATCAGCAAGGGCGGTTGTATACGCTCTAACACACATGAAGTGTGAGATTGGTATTTATAATAGAACAAGAGAAAAAGCAGAATTGCTTTGCAGTGACCTTGGTGTAGAAGCAACAATCTTAACAGAAACAACACTTAGAGAGTTTGTCGGATCCTCACAATTAGTTGTCAACACGACAAGCTTAGGACAACAAGAAGACCAAGAAAACAATTTAATAGAATTTGATAGTTTGAATTCATCTGCGCATGTTTATGACCTGATATACAATCCAAGCAAAACAACATTTCTAAGACACGCTGAGAAAAAAGGCTGCACAGTTCAAAATGGACTGGAAATGCTAATCCATCAAGCCGCACAGTCCTTCAACTTGTGGCACGACACAATGCCTGAGATTGATGAAGATTTAATGAGCGTATTGGGGGTTAGCTAGTGCTGTTAGTTGGTGTAACAGGATCTATTGGGATGGGAAAATCCACAGTTGCTCAAATGTTTAAAGATCATGGTTACGGCGTGTATAATGCCGACGATACAGTTCATTACATTTACGAAAACGATGAAGAGGTTATAGAAAAAGTAGAGAGACAGTTTCCAGGCTCAACGAAAGATGGTGTAGTCAATCGATTAGCATTAAGAGATATTCTTAATAAAGACCCTGATAAATTTAGAGACCTAGAACAAATTGTTCATCCTGTAACAAGGAAATACCAAATAATTTACATAAAAAAACTAATTGGAGAAGGAAAGATGGGTTGCGTTTTAGACATTCCATTACTCTTTGAGACTGGAGGAGAAAAATACGTAGACGTTTCTGTGGTAGTGACAGCATCTGAAGCAACACAACAATCCAGAGTGGTGTTGGAGAGAAAAGTACCGTTAGAAATTTTTAATGCTATTAAAGATCAACAGATGCCAGACAGAGACAAGTTAAAAAAAGCAGATTACATCATTTCAACCGATAATAATATTGAAGATACCAAATCAGAGGTAAAAGAAGTTGCTGCAAAAATTAAATTGATTAATCCAAAGGCGTGGAATACCTTCTTTAATCAATGAGACAAGTCGTACTTGATACAGAAACCACCGGACTAAGGCCGTCAGATGGTCACAGAGTCATTGAAATTGCTGCAATAGAAATAATTGATTATCTACCCACTGGTAAAACATACCAACAATATATTAATCCCCAGCGAGATGTGCCTGATTCATCATTTAAAGTGCATGGATTGAGCTACGAATTTTTAAAAGACAAACCTTTGTTCGAGCATATTGTATCAGAGTTCCTAGAATTTTTAGGTGCGGATCCAATTATTGCTCACAATGTGGACTTTGATGTTGGTTTTTTAAATTACGAGCTTAATACTTGTGGCAAAGAATCTCTTAAAAATGATAAAATAGACACTGTCTCGATTGCTAGAGAAAAATTTCCTGGCCAGAGTGTTTCACTTGATGCGCTCTGTAAAAGATTTGCAATTGATAACAAGCAGAGAGAAAAACATTCAGCTACAATTGATACCGAGCTCTTAGTCCGTGTGTACATAGAACTAATGGATGCTCGCGAACTAAGTCTGGATCTAAGCTCCAAGTCAGTAACAGCAAATTCTACCTCATCTTTTGACACTGAAAAGATCAAGAATAGAAATTTAGCACCCCGGATTTCTGATCAAGAAAAAAAACTGCATGAAGAATTTATTCAAACATTAGGCGAGCACTCTATTTGGAAAAAACTTAATAAATCTAAAAACAATCAAACAAGTGAATAACAAAATTAATCATACTCCTAGCGATAACAGCAATTATCAACAAGTGCCTACGCCAGCCGCATCAGTATTGCTTATACGAGACACCAACCAGCGAATAGAAGTGTTCATGATTAAAAGATCGATGAAAACAAATTTTGGCGGTGTATGGGTATTTCCAGGGGGTAAAATTGATAATGAAGATATCTCAAATAATTATTTAAAATACAGCCCTCATCTGGATGATGCCTTGGCATCTAAAAGACTTGGATTAAAAAAAAATGGCCTTTCATATTGGGCTGCATGTATCAGGGAGTGCTTTGAGGAAAGTGGAATTCTTCTTGCGAATAAAAAGGGAGTAAATTTAAAAAATACCGTTCTCAACAAGGATGATCTAAAAATAATTGATCAATACAAAAGCAAAATTCTACAAGGTGAAAATATTTTTTATCAAATGATAGATACTTTAAATTTAGAATTAG
>QCMN01000004.1 GCA_003213715.1 Pelagibacteraceae bacterium AG-422-B15 | reverse complement strand
AATCATTGATAGTTTTTTATCTGAGTATGGTGTTTTGGGTTTCGAATATGGTTATTCACAAGTTGATCCAAGAACTCTAGTGCTTTGGGAGGGTCAATTTGGTGACTTTGCAAACAATGCTCAGACAATAATTGACCAATTTATAACTACTGGTGAGAGAAAATGGTTAAGAATGTCAGGTCTGACATTGCTTTTGCCACATGGCCATGAAGGCCAGGGGCCTGAACACACAAGTGGAAGATTAGAGAGATTTTTACAAATGTGTGCCGAGGACAATATTCAAGTTGTTAATTGTACTTCACCCGCAAATTATTTTCATGCTCTTAGAAGACAGCTTCATAGAGATTTCAGAAAACCACTGGTTATCATGACACCTAAATCTACATTAAGGCACAAAAAAAATACATCTAGCATTGAAGAATTTACAAATGGATCAACCTTTCATCGAATTTTAAGAAAAGAACTGACTTCAGATCAAAAATCAAAAGTAAATAGATTGCTTTTATGTTCTGGAAAAATATATTTTGAGCTTGATGACCATCTTGAAAAATTAAAAAAAGATAATGTACACATTTTAAGATTTGATCAATTGTATCCATTTCCTTATGAAGTTTTAAAAGAAGAAGTGTTACAGTTTCCAAATGCTGAAATAATTTGGGTTCAAGAAGAGCCATCAAATATGGGAGCATTCAGATTTGTTAAACATCGTATTGAGTCAGTATTACAGGGAATAACAGGAAAATATAAAGAACTACTATTTATAGGTAGAAAGGCATCCGCATCTCCTGCTACTGGTATAGCTAATCGTCATGCAGAAAACCAAGCCAATATTATAAAGCTGGCTGTAGAGAGCGATATAAATGAAATTAAAAAACACAAGGATGGCGTAACATTAGTTAAATTTAAACTGCCGATTGAATAATAATCTTAAAGTGTTAAATATTAAATATGTCTGTTGAAATCAAAGTTCCTTCTCTCGGAGAAAGCGTTGTAGAGGCAACGGTAGCAAAATGGTATAAGAATGAAGGTGACTCTGTATCCGTCGATGAACCACTGCTTGAGCTTGAAACAGATAAAGTAACTCTTGAAGTTCCTTCTCCATCAAATGGCTGTATACAAAAAATCAACGCAGAAGAAGGTTCAACTGTTGAAGTTGGTGCAATCTTAGGGTCTATTGATGAAAATGCTTCTATAGAACAAAAAGTTAAACAGTCAGAACCAGTAAATGAAAAATCAGTTACGACTCCAGAAAAAATTATTCCTGAGGAAGTAAAGTCTCCACCAAAAAAAGAGACGCCCATTCAAATTGATAACTTAAATAACCAAAAATTATCCCCTGCTGTAAGAAAAATTGCTGCTGAGAAGAATATAAATATTAATACTGTTACCTCTTCAAGAGAGGATGGTAGAATTACTAAATCTGACGTCATAAATTATCAAAATATAGAAAAACAAGAAAATGCTCCTCAAACAATTAGACAAACCGATAAAAGAGAAGAACGAGTACCCATGTCGCGTTTAAGGCAAACCATAGCGAAACGTCTAAAAGATGCTCAGAATAATGCTGCTATGCTCACAACATTTAATGAGGTTGATATGAGTGAGCTTATCAAGACACGTAATGATCATAAATCAGAATTTGAAAAAAAGTATGGCGTGAAATTAGGCTTCATGTCTTTTTTCGTGAAAGCATGTATAACTGCGCTGAGAGATATTCCTGAAGTAAACGCAGAAATTGAAAACAACGACGTCATTTATAAAAATTTTTACAATATTGGTGTTGCTGTTGGAACTGATCAAGGCCTTGTCGTACCCGTTGTTAAAGACGCCGATAAAAAATCTCTTGTTGAAGTAGAAAAAGAAATCTATCAACTGGGACAGAAAGCTCGTTCTGGCCAATTAAGTATTGAAGAGATGCAGGGTGGTACATTTACAATATCCAATGGTGGTGTTTATGGATCTTTAATGTCAACTCCAATATTAAATCCACCTCAATCAGGAATATTGGGAATGCATAAAATAGAAGAAAGACCGATAGCTATTGATGGTGAAATAAAAATTAGACCCATGATGTATCTTGCCCTTTCATACGATCATAGAATAGTAGACGGTAAAGGAGCCGTAAGTTTTTTAGTCAGAGTTAAAGAGGGTCTAGAGGATCCAAGTAGACTATTGTTAGGAGTTTAATTTGGAACAATTTGATATCACAGTGATTGGTAGCGGGCCTGCTGGTTACGTTTGTGCAATTAGGGCATCACAACTTGGATACAAAGTTTGTTGTATCGAAAAGGGACAAACGCTTGGCGGTACCTGCTTAAATATTGGATGTATTCCCTCAAAATCTCTATTGCATTCTTCTCATTTATTTCATCAAGCTTCAGAACTTAATCAATTGGGCATTAATTTTGATAACGTATCGTTTGATCTAAATAAAATAATGAAATCTAAAAATGAAAGCGTCGAGTCACTTACAAATGGTATCGAATTTCTTTTTAAAAAAAATAAAGTTACAAGAAAATTGGGATTTGCCAAGTTCATTAATAATGAGCAAATTGAGATTTTAACTGGCGATAGCTCTGAGGTTATTAAATCATCTAAAACAATTATTGCTACAGGTTCAGAAGTTGTTTCACCTGAGGGAGTGATCATTGATGAAATTGACATCTTATCATCCACTGGAGCTTTAAGTTTATCGTCTGTTCCAAAGCACTTAATGGTTATTGGCGCAGGTTACATTGGCTTGGAAATGGGATCTGTTTGGTCGAGACTAGGATCAAAGGTAACAGTTATTGAATATGCTGACCGAATACTTCCTGGAATGGACCAAGAAATTTCTGATGCTTTTCAAAAAATACTCATTAAACAAGGATTTGATTTTAAACTTTCTACTGCTCTAAGAAAGGTAAATAAAAGCAACGGCTCACTTTCTGTTTCGGTTGAAAACAATGGTCAAACTCTTGATATGGATTGTGACAAAGTTTTAATATCGACTGGTCGAAAACCTTACACTTTTGGTCTAAACTTAGAGAAGATAGGAGTAAAAACGAATGATAAAGGCTTTATCGAGACTAATCAGTATTTTAATACTTCGATTGAAAATATTTATGCAATCGGTGATTGTAAAGTAGGACCAATGCTTGCCCATAAAGCTTCAGAAGAAGGTACTGCTGTAGCTGAGATTATTGACGGTCAGGCTGGACACGTTAACTATAATACAATTCCATCGGTTATTTATACTGCCCCAGAAGTTGCATCAGTTGGAAAAACAGAGGAAGAATTAAAGAAAAACAATATCACATACAAAATAGGTAAATTTCCGTTTTCAGCAAATGGTAAAGCTAAAGTGATGAATGAAACAAGCGGGTTTGTGAAGATCTTATCTGATAAAAATACAGATGAAGTATTAGGTGTTCATATCATTGGAGCAGACGCCGGCAACCTTATTGGCGAACTCACAATTGCAATGGAATTTGGAGCATCAGCTGAGGATATCGCAAGAACGTGTCACGCACATCCAACTCTAACAGAATCAATAAAAGAAGCTGCGTTAAATGTAGATAATCAAGCTATTCATATTTAGCTTCCTTTTTTGTTATTAATAAAGTCATCAAGTACAGCCAGACTGCTACAACTACATGATAAAAATGCCAGCTGAGATTTGGTTCAAACAGCTGAACCTGTCTAATAATAAAATTAACCAGTACTATTGAAAAAATGAAGCTTGATACGAAACGAGAAGAAATTTTTTCTCTTGGTATCAAAAAAGAAAAAATTATTCCAAGAACAAGCCACATAACAGCATACATAATGATTAAACTCTTTGCTTGAAAGAAAATATATATACTTATCAATGCCATTATCAGCGCAAAAATTAAAATTATCTTTTCATTAAGGAACTTACTTTTTTTAATGACGTCTATCGTGATGAGTGGTACTCCGAATAGAAGTGATAGAGCTGTTAACAATTGATGTGAAGACTTCAGCTCGGTATGCATATTCAAGCCAAACCTAAGGGTTGCTAAAAAAGCTGCGACTGCCAGTACTAAAACTCCAGCAGCAGCAAAGTTTAGCTTATGTTGTAAAAAGATTCTTAATGAGTATGCACCAGCTATTACAATCAGTATTTCAGAAAGAGCAAAATGAGCTGGAGGTGTCATTAATGACTTTTAATAGCCCTGTTATAGTCTTCTTTAATTTGAGTTGAAGTTTTTCGAGTTCCGTCATGCGACCATCCAGGAGGGCCGAAAAGATACATAAATCTATCTTTAAGCGAAATACCGCGCATTGAAATGTCTTTAAATATATTTGCATATTCCTCAAATAATATTCTAAGAGGATTCAAAGATGTCATCGGAACCACCAATCCATAGTCACAAGGCTCTTTTGGATCTTCAGCAACAAATGTTCCAAAAATTCTATCCCAAACCATTAGTGTTCCAGCATAATTTGCATCAAGGTATTTCGGATTTCTTGCATGATGAACTCTATGGTGTGAAGGTGTGTTAAATAAATACTCATACCAGCGTGGTAACTTATATATAGTTTGAGTGTGGCATAAATATTGGTAGTAACCGTTTATAAACACACAGAATAAAACCATTACTGGATCAAAGCCAATGATTACAAGTGGTATTTTGAGCATTCGAGTTCCAGTGAAGTGTTTTGTAAATGGTTGTCTTGCACCCACATCGATGCCCATTCTTTCTGAAGAGTGGTGAGTTCGATGCAGCCCCCAGCCCCATCGCCATCGATGACAAATTCTGTGATGTAAATAAAAAGTTAAATCATCAAGTATGAAGCATAAAACTAAAGCGCTTAAAGTAAATGGGAATGTATAAATCTGAAATTCCCTAGCCCAAAATAAAGCTCCTAGTGTTATAAACGCAAATATTCCATTAACAGGGTAACTTAAAACTCCCATGGATATATTTAATATCCATTCTTTAAAATCATTTTTACCTTTCAATTTAAAGAAATATATAGCTAATGTTTCTACGACCGCTATTCCAATTAAAATTGGTACCAATAACCAAAAAAGCTCTAGAGCGGTATATTGGAACAAAAAATCAACTGACATTTTTAAAACTCTCTAACATGTTACCCATCATCTTGTGTATTATATTAACACCCTGGAGTGGTCTGATAAATACTTTAAATTCAGTAATAAGTCCAGCTTCATTCCATGTGATGAGGTCGATTCCATTAATGTCAGTATCTTCAATGGTCAAAGTAAATTCAAGGCTTGCGTTTGTTTTTCCAATTATTTCTTTATGATATTTAAAATTCGATGCATTAAATACTTCTGATGCAGCCATTAAATATTTTAATGTGATATCTTTTCCTCGCTGAGGTGTGTACACAACTGGAGAATAAAAAATAACATGCTCATCTAATATCTCTGTCAGAGCATTATAGTCTCGAAGATTAACGACATCATGCCATCTTGAAATTGGGTTTTGCATATGTATTAATATATAATTTATTTATTTCTTAGCAAGCGGATGGGTTTTTGAATATGCTTCATATAGTCGCTCAGTCTCAACTTTGGTATATCTTTGAGTTGTGGAAAGACTGCTATGTCCCAATAATTCCTGAATTGTTCTCAAGTCTCCACCTGAGTCCAGCAAATGTGTAGCAAAACTATGTCTCAACGCATGAGGGGTTGCAGTTTCAGGTAAAGACAAATTATGTCTAATTTTTTCCAAAGTATATTGGATAATTCTAGGACTAAGACGGTTCATTCTTTTACCTAAAAAAAGTGGATCACCATTTTCAAAACCTTTTGGACACTCTTTTATATATTCTTTTATTTCGCGCTTAATAAATTCCATTAAAGGCACGAGTCTTTCTTTGTTTCCTTTTCCTCTAATAACTAGATATTCATTTTCATTAATATCATCATAATTTAAATTTAATGCCTCAGATATTCTCAATCCACATCCATATAAAAGCATAAGGATTGACTTATTTCGTAATCCTACCCATTTCTCTTTTTCAATTTCTTGGGAATATTTAATAGCTTCAATTGCAAGATCAGCTGAAATTGGTCTGGGCAAAGACTTTTTTGCTTTAGGTGATTTTAAGGATTGTATCGTACTATTTTTTATTTTTTCATTATTTACTAAGAAATTAAAAAAAGATTTTAATGATGATATCACTCGTGCAATTGATGTAGTTCCAATGCCTTGATTTCTTAAAAAGGATAAGAAACTTCTGAAGTCAGAAATTTGCATACTATCAAGATCACTCATTGATAAGCTACCCCCAAAATGATCCTTTGAAAAAATTAAAAATTTTTCAATGTCATTTTTGTAGCTTATAAGCGTGTTGTCACTTAAGTTTCTAACTTTCTGTAAATTCTCAATCCAATCGTGAAAGCATTCTTTAACTTGATTATTCACACACTAAAGAATTTTTTGATTTGTTTTTTTCCAATCATCGAGAAAAGATTTTAAACCCTTATCTGTTAAGGGATGCTTATATAGCTTTTCAAGCGTTGCAGGCGGCAAGGTGACTACGTCAGCACCAATCATTCCAGACTCAATAACATGATCAACAGTTCTAACTGAAGCAACTAATATTTTTGTTTTAATATTTTTATAATTTGAATATATCGCTTTGATTTCTCTAATTAGGCTCATTCCATTTTCACCTATATCATCCAACCGTCCAACAAATGGAGATATATATGTTGCTCCACATTTAGCAGCAATTAATGCCTGTGCAGCTGAAAAACATAGGGTTACATTGGTCTTGATCTTTTTGCTGCTTAGTATCTTACAAGCTTTAAGTCCTTCTTCTGTTAAAGGTAACTTAATAACAATATTTTTAGATATTTTTGATAGTATTTTTGCTTCTGCAATCATTCCCTTGCATTCAATGGCCGTAACTTCAGCACTAATCGGCCCTTTTATCATTTTAGAAATTTCTTGAAGTATTTTTTTAAAATCTTTTCCTGATTTGGCCACTAATGATGGATTAGTTGTAATTCCATTAATCAAGCCGGTTTTTTTAAATTCTCTAATTACTTCTACATCTGCTGTATCTAAAAAGAATTCCATAACAAATAATATTTTGACTGATATATTTATATCATAGTTAGAGATTCAAACAAAATTTATGAATAAAATTATTTACTATATAGATGTCTTATTAGCTCACAATGTAAGTGAAGAATTTACCTATAAACATGAAAGTATTGAAAAACCTAGAGTTGGAATGATTGTTTTAGCTCCTTTGCGCTCAGGAGAAAAAATTGGAGTTATCACCAAAGTAAACAGTGTTTTAAACGATTCAAAAATAAAGTTGAAATTTATAACAGAAATTTCATCCGAACATAGACTGAATTCAAAAATGATAAAGTTTTTAAATTGGGTTAGTAACTACAATTTAATTGATAGAGGTTTAGTTCTCAAAATGATTTTGTCGCATAGTAAATTTTATTTTAAAAAGAAAAAAACAAAAGAACTCACTTCGAATATAAAAAAAAATGTTAAGCCAATAAAGCTAAGTTTGGAGCAAAAAAGGGCTTCTCAAGACATACTAAAAATTTTTCAACAACGAAATTTTAAGCCTGTCCTACTTGATGGTGTCCCTGGATCTGGAAAAACAGAAGTTTATTTTGATGTTATAAAAAATTTTGTTAAAGACGGTGAACAAGTTTTAATTATGTTCCCAGAAGTTTCATTGACAGGAGATTTTGTAAATAGAATTGAAGAAAGATTTGGATTTTCACCAGTAGTTTGGCACTCAAAGATAAGTACTGCTTATAAAACAAAAGTATTAAAGAGCATTATTGATGGCACTTCTCAAATTATTGTTGGTGCTCGTTCCTCTTTATTTCTACCATACAAAAACCTATCAATGATTGTCTTAGATGAAGAACATGACAGCTCTTATAAACAAGAAGAACAAGGTATATACCACGCACGGGATATGTCAGTCGTTAAGAGTTCAATAGAAGATATTCCAATTATTTTAGCAAGCGCTACCCCATCACTCGAGACAATTTTCAATGTAATGAATAAAAAATATAATAAAGTTTCGATCAAAAATAAGTATTTTAATCAAGAAGAAAATGAAATTTTCATAGTTAATATGAAAAAGGAAAAATTAAAAAAAGATCAATGGTTATCTGAAAGACTCATTAAAGAAATCAGTCAGACATTGAAAAAAAAACAGCAGACATTGCTTTATATCAACAAAAGAGGATATGCACCCGTAATTATTTGTAAGTCATGTGGTCATAAAATAACATGTAAAAACTGCTCAAGTTACTTAGTAGAACATTTAAATAATAAAAAATTACTATGTCATCACTGTGGTCATAGTATTTTAACTAAGGGCTTAGAGTGTCCTTCATGTCAAAATAATGATAGCCACTTTATTGATTATGGAGCCGGCATTGAAAAAATATTTACAGAAATTTCAAAAACTTTTCCCTTGGCAAAGATATGCCTATTCTCTAGTGATCATATAAAATCGCAAGATGAATTAGAAATTAAGGTAAAACAAATTAAAGATCATGAATATGATATTATTATTGGAACTCAACTTATAACTAAAGGTTATCACTTTCCTAACCTTGCATGTGTTGGAATAATTGATGCGGATATGACATTGAAAGGTGGTGATCTGAGAGCTTCTGAAAAAACTTATCAAGCCTTATACCAAGTATCCGGAAGAGCGGGACGGGCTCAAACAAAAGGAAGAGTGATTATTCAAACATATTATCCTGAAAACGAAACTATTCAGTCTCTTGCACAATTAGATCGAGATGCATTTTATGAAAATGAAATATATTATCGCAAGCTTAATAACCTTCCACCCTCAGGAAAAATGGCAGCAATAATTGTTAGTGGAAATAATATTGCCAAGGTGAGGGAGCAATGCAGTATCATGTTTGGTTCTATTCCAAATATTTCAGAACTTGAAATATATGGCCCTGCGCCAGCCCCATTATCCAAGTTAAAAGGACGCCACAGACAGAGATTTTTGATACACGACAAAAAAGCCAGAAATATGCAAAAAATAGTCAATGCTTGGCTCAAGAATTCCAAATCATTATCGAGCGTAAACATATCTGTGGATATCGACCCATTTAGCTTTGTATAAAATTCAAATTGCGACATTCCTATACTTGAAAAATATGAGAGTTAATGGTACGGAAAGAGTGAATTTTTAGGGAATTTCCACATAATGGCCAACGCAAGTACAAGACAAATCGCATCAGTTGATAGATATGCTAATGCATTATTTCAGCTGGCAAAAGAGGCCAAAGTACTCGAAACTGTTTCTAGTGAACTTTTAAATTTAAAAAAAATACTGAATGAAGATGATTCTTTACTATCCATGGTTAAGAATCCTTCAATCAGCAAATCTAATAAATTTAATTTTTTTAATTCACTTTCTGAGAAAATTGAAATGTCCAAGCTGGCAAAAAATTTTATTGGAGTAATAATTAATAAAAACCGAATAAACTACTTAATGGATATAATTAATTCATTTGAGAAATTAATGTCAGGACTCAAGGGTGAGATGTCAGCAACAATTACTTCAGCTAAAGTTCTGAAAGAAGAAGAATTAAAACATATTAAGGATAAACTCAAAGATAAGTTTAATTCAGAATTTAATATTAACACTATAGTTGATGAGACTTTAATAGGGGGTCTTAAAATACAAGTTGGTAGTCAAATGATTGATAGCAGTATTAAAAATCAACTCCAAACATTAAAAGAAAAAATGAAAGAGGTCGCTTAATGGACATACAACCATCAGAAATATCAAAAATACTCAAAGAAGAAATTAAAAATTTTGGATCTGATTCTGAAATTACAGAAGTTGGTCAAGTTCTTTCAATTGGAGATGGTATCGCAAGAATTTATGGACTTGATAATGTTCAGGCCGGTGAAATGGTAATGTTTGATGATGGTACAAGAGGAATGGCCCTTAATCTGGAGGATGATAATGTAGGTGTTGTGCTATTTGGAAGTGATGCAAATATTAAAGAAGGTGATACAGTTAAAAGGACAAATTCTATTGTTGATGTTCCAGTAGGTAAAGAGTTGCTTGGAAGAGTTGTAGATGCACTTGGAAATCCAATAGATGGAAAAGGAAATATAGAGTCACAGAATAGAAGCCGTATTGAAGTTAAAGCGCCAGGTATAATACCAAGAAAATCAGTATCTGAACCAATGCAAACAGGTCTTAAAGCGATCGACAGCTTGATTCCAATTGGCAGAGGGCAACGTGAATTAATTATTGGTGACAGACAAACTGGAAAAACAGCAATTGCTATTGATACTATCATAAATCAAAAATCTATTAATGAAACTGGCGATGAAACTAAGAAACTTTATTGTATTTATGTTGGTATAGGTCAAAAAAGATCTTCGATTGCTCAAACAGTGAAAGCCTTAGAAGACGCTGGTGCCATGGAATATACTACAGTTGTTGCAGCAACAGCAAGTGACGCTGCTCCACTGCAATTTCTTGCTCCTTATACTGGTTGTTCAATGGGTGAATATTTCCGTGATAATGGAATGCATGCTTTAATAATTTATGATGATTTATCAAAACAAGCAGTAGCTTATAGACAAATGTCATTACTTCTTAGAAGACCTCCAGGACGTGAAGCATTTCCAGGAGATGTATTTTATCTTCACAGTAGATTACTTGAGAGAGCAGCCAAGATGAATGATGAAAATGGAGGTGGTTCATTAACAGCGTTGCCTGTAATTGAAACTCAAGCAAATGATGTTAGTGCATTTATACCAACAAACGTGATTTCAATCACTGATGGTCAAATTTTTCTAGAAACTGAATTGTTTAACCAAGGTATCAGACCTGCAGTTAATGTAGGTTTAAGTGTATCCCGAGTTGGTTCTGCAGCGCAAACCAAGGCGATGAAGAAGGTTGCAGGCTCGATAAAACTTGAACTGGCCCAGTACCGTGAAATGGCAGCATTTGCCCAATTTGGTTCAGACCTAGATGCCTCGACACAGAAGCTGTTAAATAGAGGTTCAAAACTTACCGAACTATTAAAGCAAAACCAGTATTCACCGATGACAATTGCAGAGCAAGTTGTTTCAATTTTTACTGGTGTGAACGGTTACTTAGATGATCTGGAGTTGAATCAGATAAGGGATTTCGAAAAAGATCTATTTGAACTTATAAAATCATCTCATTCAGATATTATTGAGTCTATCAATTCATCTGGAGACTTGAACGATGATACTTCCACTAAATTAACATCAATAATTGAAGAATTTAAAAAAAATAGGTAAATGCCAAGTTTAGACGATCTAAAAAAACGAATTGGTAGCGTTAAGTCTACTCAAAAAATAACTAAAGCCATGAAAATGGTTGCGGCTGCAAAATTACGGCGTGCCCAAGAATCTGCTGAGTCAAGTCGTCCTTATTCTGAGACTATGGAAGATCTTATATCATCTATATCATCTGGGTACTCTCCAACTTCAAATGAAAGAAATTTGTTAACCGGAGATAATAAGGACTCAATTCATATGTTGATCCTTTTTACATCTGAGAGAGGACTGTGTGGTGGATTTAATTCAATTGTCACTAAATCACTTCGAGATAAAGTAGCAAGTCTTGAGGAGTCAGGCAAACAAGTAAAAATTATATGTGTAGGAAAAAAAGGTTATGACATAATCAAAAGACAGCATGAAGAAAAAATTGTCGAAGTTGTTGATATGAGATCTGTTAAGTCTGCTTCTTATCAGGATGCAAAAAATATAGCTAACAAAATAATAAAAATGTATTTTGACGAAGAATTTGATAAATGTTCTATCTTTTATAATAAGTTTAAATCAGTAATATCTCAGATTCCAACTGAACAACAAATTGTTCCAATTGATATTCCTGAAAACGAGTCAGATACAACGAAAAATGACAATACTTTTTTTGAATTTGAGCCTGGTGAAAGTGAAATACTCGATGAACTACTCCCGCTGAACTTTACAATACAAATATTTAAAGCTTTACTAGAAAGTGCAGCCAGCGAACAAGGCGCTAGAATGAGCGCTATGGATAATGCATCAAGAAACGCGTCTGATATGATTGACAATTTAACACTATTTTATAACCGTTCCAGACAAGCTGTTATTACTAAAGAGCTTATAGAGATAATTTCTGGAGCAGAAGCAGTTTAATTAAGGAGTAAATATGACAACAAATAATAAAGGTACTATATCACAAGTTATCGGAGCTGTAGTTGATGTACGCTTTGAAGAGAACTTGCCTCCAATTCTTGCAGCATTAGAATGTAAAGTTGGTGATAAAACTGTGATCCTTGAGGTCGCACAGCATTTAGGTGAGTCCACAGTTAGAACTATTGCTATGGAGTCAACTGATGGAATGACTAGAGGTGACGATGTTGTTGACACCGGTAATCAGATACAGGTTCCAGTAGGCCCTGAGACTTTGGGTAGAATTATGAATGTTGTTGGCGAGCCTGTTGATGAAAGGGGTGAAATTAAATCTACAGATAAATGGTCAATTCATAGAGATGCCCCTGACTTTGTTGATCAAGCTACAGAAACAGAAATTCTTGTTACGGGTATTAAAGTTGTAGATTTGCTAGCGCCTTATTCTAGAGGAGGAAAAATTGGTCTCTTTGGAGGAGCGGGGGTTGGTAAAACAGTTATTATCATGGAACTAATAAATAACATTGCAAAAGCTCATGGTGGTTATTCAGTATTTTCTGGTGTTGGAGAAAGAACTAGAGAAGGTAATGACCTTTATCATGAAATGATTGAGTCTGGCGTTATTGATTTAGAAGGTAAAGAGTCAAAATGTGCATTAGTTTATGGACAAATGAACGAACCTCCAGGAGCAAGAGCTCGTGTAGCTTTAACAGGTTTGACAGTTGCTGAGTATTTTAGAGATATGGAAGGCCAAGATGTATTATTTTTTGTAGATAATATTTTTAGATTTACTCAGGCTGGTTCAGAGGTGTCAGCTCTGCTTGGTAGAATTCCATCTGCCGTAGGATACCAACCCACTCTTGCAACTGATATGGGATCACTTCAGGAAAGAATTACATCTACAAATAAAGGTTCAATTACATCTGTGCAGGCAATATATGTGCCTGCTGATGATTTAACTGATCCTGCTCCTGCAACCTCGTTTGCACACCTTGATGCAACAACCGTGCTTTCAAGACAGATTGCAGAGCTTGGCATTTATCCTGCTGTTGACCCGTTAGATAGTACTTCAAGAATATTAGACCCTCGCGTTGTTGGAGATGAACATTATCGAGTTGCAAGAAATGTACAAGCTGTACTGCAGACTTATAAGTCCCTACAAGACATCATTGCAATTTTAGGTATGGACGAGTTGTCTGAAGAAGATAAATTAACAGTAGCCAGAGCACGTAAGATTCAAAGATTTATGTCCCAACCGTTCTTTGTTGCTGAAGTCTTTACAGGAACTCCTGGAAAATATGTTGAATTAGAGGACACGATTAAAGGATTTGATGCGATCTGTAAGGGTGAATATGATCATCTACCTGAGGCAGCTTTTTATATGGTTGGTACAATAGAAGAAGCTATTCAAAAAGCAGAAAAAATGGCCGAAGAAGCCGCTGCGTAACTTGAATGTCTGATCAATTTAACTATAAATTAGTAACGCCTGAAAAAATATACCTTGAGGGTGATGCTCAAATGGTTGTCTTACCTGGTGCGGAAGGTGATCTTGGAGTGCTTCCAAATCACTCAAATATTATTACCTCTCTTAGACCAGGAATCATAAAAGTAACTAATTCAGATCAAACACAATCATTGTTTGTTGAAGAGGGCTTTATTAAATTCTCTAACAACGAGCTACTTGTTATAGCAGTAGGTTTGGATGAAGAAGCTGCTCTGAATAATGATTTTATTAATGATAAAATTGAGAATTATTCTTCAGCTCTTGATGCCGCTGATGAAGCCCAAAAAATGAAAATTCAGAAAAAAATTGATAGTTTAAAACTTCTTTTAAATTAACCATCAATATTATTAATCTCTTTAAATATGCTTGTATAAAGTCTTTTTTTAAAGGGAACGATTTTTTTTAGTATATTATCTTGTGTAGACCATTCCCATTTCTTAAATTCTGGTTTTTTTGTTTTAATATTTATATCTTCATCTTTTCCAGTAAAACTTATTATAAACCATTTTTGTTTTTGACCAATAAATCTACCTTTCCAAAGTTTTTTTCTTAAATAAGAAGGAAGTTTATAAAAATACCAAGTTTTACATTCATATATAATTTTATAATTTTTTTTAATTCCAGTTTCTTCTTTCATTTCTCGTATAACAGCTTTTGCAGGACTTTCCCCTTTATCAATTCCACCTTGTGGCATCTGCCAAGCTGATTTATCTTTATCAAATCTTTGTCCAATAAAAATTTGATTCTTAGAGTTGAGAATGACCATTCCAACTCCTCTTCTATATCTTGGTTTTTGATCCATTCTGTTCTGTTGCTGAAAATATTAATTTTATTCAACCATCTTTTCTTTATCAAAAAGATCTAGAGCATAATTTAATTGATTATCGGTTTCTTCATCTTCATCATAAATATATTCAACTTCAATATCTGGAGTTATTCCAACTCTATGAATAGAGTCACCTGAGGGTGTATAATAAAGCGCTGTTGTCATTCTGATGGCACTAGAATCTTTTAATGGAAAGATCGTTTGAACTGACCCCTTTCCGTATGATTGTTCTCCAACAATAATTGCGCGTTTATGATCTTGAAGCGCACCCGCAACAATTTCGGATGCTGATGCAGATCCCTGATTTATAAGAACAATAATTGGCTTATCGTTAGCAATGTCCCCACCTGACGCTGTAAATCTTGATATATCATTTTTATCTCTTCCCTTTATTGATACAATTTCACCAGATTTAAGAAAGTTATTTGTAACTTTTGCTGATTGATCCAATAAACCACCAGGATTATTCCTTAAATCAATTATGTAGCCTTCAATATTATCTTTTCCGATACTGTTTGATAATTCTTTTACAGCATTTCTAATGCCTTTATCGGCTTGTTCGCTGAATGATATTAATCTTATGTATCCAATGTTACCCTCAGCCTTAAATTTAACTGCTTGTACAGTTATAACCGCCCTTTTTAATGTCACATCTATGGGGTCTTCTTCTCCGATTCTAACCACTTTTATTGTTAATGATTTACCTACAGGCCCTCGTAAAAGTTCAACAGCTTCACTTAGCGTTAATCCAAGCACGTCAATTTCATCAATGTGTGTAATATAATCACCGGGGCGCATTCCTGCTCTCGCAGCCGGAGTGTCATCAATTGGGGAAATTACTTTTACATACCCATTTTCCATTGTTACCTCAATTCCAAGTCCCCCAAATTCGCCTTTAGTTTCTTCTTGCATATCAGTATAAATCTCTGAATCCATATAGCTTGAAAATGGATCCAATGATTGTAGCATACCGTTAATTGCGTATTCAATTACCTTCTCGTCATCTATATCCTCGACATAATTACTTTTTATAATGTCAAAAACATCCCCAAAGACATCTAATTTTTTATAAAGATCTTGGTTATTTGCAGAGATATAATTAAAGCTAAAAAGTGATATAACAAACGATAGCGTAATAAACAAAATTCTCATTTTTAAACTCTATGATATGGATGATTAGATACAATAGTAGCAGATCTATATATTTGTTCTAATAAAATTATTAGTGCAAATGAGTGCGTTAATGTCATTTTACTCAAGGAAATAACCTTATTACTTTTTTCTAGTATGCCTTTCTGAATACCATCAGTACTGCCAACAATAAATTTCAAGCTTTTGAAATGATTATTAAATAAAAATACTTTTAAGTCTTCAGTTGAAAAATGCTCACCTTTCTCGTCAAGACTTACAAAATACTCATTGGCCTTCTTTTTAACAATTCTATTTTCAATTCCTTTATTATTAATTTTTACTGTTTTTATATCAGTTATAATGTTTCTAAACTGTGAAATACGTTTTATATAAATATCATGTAGTTGTTCTTCATGATCAAATTTAAATTTATCAAAATGTAGAATTTCAATTTTCATTAAAGGATCAATTATTCAATTTCTGCGGACCACATATTTTCTAAGTTATAAAATTTTCTAATTTCATCTTTGAATAAATGTATAATAACGTCACCACTATCAATTACTATCCAGCCACTTTCTTGATTTCCTTCAATTGATGGCAGTGTAATATTTAGACTTTTAAGCATTTTATGAACTGATTGGGAAATCGCGTTTATATGTCTATTTGATGTTCCTGTTGCAAATACTAGGTGGTCAGCTAGTGAGGTTTTTTTTGATATATCAATTGAGACTATATCCAGAGCCTTATTATCCTCTAAATCACTTAATATTTTTTTTAGTATTTGCGTCATTTATTATTTCTAATGGCAGTTGATGACTCACTTACATTGAAGTCACGAATAAATATCCAAGCAGGTGATTTGGTAAATATCAACTTTGCATCAGATAATTTTATTTGGTTGTTTTTAAATTTTTCCGCAGCTATGGAAGTAAGTGGATTATATAATTTTTCATTACGATTAAAAACAGCAATAGGCATTTGATCAAAAATATCTAAATAATTTTTCCATTTATCCATTTCTTCAAAAGAGTCACTACCCATTAAAAATATGAATTCATCCTCAGTAAAGCTAGATTTGATATGTTTCAAATTATCAATTAAATAATTTGAGTTAGTAATATCCTCAAAAAATTTCAGTTTAATATTGTTATTGCCTATTAATTTTTTTGCTTGATTACTTCTGTCTTCAAATGACATATAATCATTTTTTTTCTTCAATGGATTTTGCTTTGTGATCATCCACCAGACTTCATCAAGATCAAAAATTTGAATTGCCTTATCTGATAATTTTAAATGTCCTAAATGTGCTGGATTAAATGAACTTCCTAAAATGCCAATTTTCATTTACGGTCTAACCTGTCCATTTCCTCTCACTATATATTTATAAGTTGTCAGCCCTTCTAATCCAACTGGCCCTCTGGCGTGCAATTTGCCGGTAGCAATTCCTATTTCAGCACCTAAACCAAATTCACCTCCATCTGCAAATTGGGTTGAGGTGTTATGCATTACAATTGCACTACCTACGGTATTTAAAAACTTTTCAACTTTCTCTTTATTTTCAGAAATAATACTCTCTGTATGACCTGATCCATATGTAGCAATATGTTCTATTGCTTCATCTACCCCTTTAACAGTCTTTATAGATATTATTGCATCTAAATATTCTGTACCCCAATCTTCTTCGGATGCTTTTAGAACTTTGTCTGAGATTTTCATACATACGTTATCTCCTCTTACTTCACAGCCCCCATTAATTAAATCAGTAATAATTTTTGGTAAATGAGTATCGACACAGTTTTCATCAATCAATATAGTTTCAGCTGCACCACAAATTCCAGTTCTTCTCAATTTTGCATTTTCTATGATTTTACTTGCTATTTCTGTATCTGATGTTTCATCAACATATAAATGACATATTCCATCGAGATGTCCAATAACAGGTATTTTTGCGGTGTCTTGAACTTTTTTTACTAAACCTTTCCCGCCTCTAGGTACCACAACATCAATATATTTTCCCATTTTAGCAAGCATGTAATCTACTGCCGCTCTATCTGTGGTGCTAACATATTGAACAATATGTTCGCTAACAGAATTTTCCTTTAAAGCCCCTTGTATAGATTTTACCATTTCTGAGTTAGTATTAAAACACTCAGATCCTCCTCTTAGTATTACGCTATTGCCAGCTTTTAGACATAAAACTGTTGCATCAACTGTAACGTTTGGTCTGCTTTCATAAATAATTCCAATAACTCCAAGAGGAACAGACACTCTTTCAACTAACATTCCATTTGGCCTTTTATTAGAATAAAGTTTGTTTCCAACCGGATCTTCTAAAGAAATAACATTTTCAATTGACGACAATATTCCATCAAATCGTTCGTCATCTAACATAAGTCGATCAACCATTGCTTTTGAAAGACTATTTTCAGAGTTACTAATGTCTAATGAATTAGCATCTAGAATATTTTTTTTATTCTTTTCTAAACTTACTATAATTGATTTTAAAATATTATTTTTATCTCTTTCGTTCAAAGACCTAATGTCTTTTGAGGCCCTAACACTGTTTTCACCCATCTTTTCTAATTCTAATTCTATGCTCATATCAAAACTAAATCGTCCTTATGTATCATTTCTTCTCTGTAAGAGTAACTTAGAATGTTAGCTATTTCATCACTTTTGTGTCCCATAATTTTAATACTTTCTTCTGCAGCGTAACCTGCTAACCCTATACCTATTTTATTTTGGTTGGCCGATAATACTTCAATAACATCTCCTCTCTCAAAGTTTCCCTCTACTGACTTTACACCAGCTGGTAAGAGACTGCTTCCTTTTTTAAGTGCATCAACAGCTCCATCATCAATTATTATTTTACCTACGGGCTTCATTGTTCCCGCAATCCATTGCTTGCGTGCTGCCAAGGGGGTCTTAGTAGGTTCAAACCATGTACATGGACGTCCCTCAAATAAGGACTTTACAGGTCTCATTATAGAACCATTAGTAATTGCTAAGTGACAGCCTGATAGCATAGCTGTCTTTGCGGCTTGAATTTTTGTCTTCATTCCACCTTTTCCGTAATCCGAAATTGATTGCCCAATCATTTTTTCAACATCTTTATCAATTTCACTTACCTTGTTTATCAATTTTACATCCTCATCAGTACTGGGATCAGCAGAATACAGGCCATTAATATTAGATAATAAAATAAGACAATCTGCACTTGTTATTTGAGCCACTCTTGATGCAAGTCTATCATTGTCTCCATATCTTATTTCACTTGTCGCAATCGTATCATTTTCATTAACGACTGGAACAATACCCAATTTTAATAATGTATCTATTGTTCTTCTGGCATTTATTGATCTTCTTCTTTGTTCAGTATCATCTAAGGTAAGAAGAATTTGGGAAATCTTAATTTCATTTTTTTCAAAGGCACTCTTAAATGAGCCCATCAAATGTATTTGGCCTACAGCAGATACAGCTTGACTCATATCCATCTTCATATTTTTCATATCAAGATCTAAATCTTTTGCGCCCATCGCAATTGCTCCAGAAGAAACAATTATAACCTCTTTATCATTTTCTCTTAGATATTTAACATCTTCAGCAAGACTATTAAGCCATTCTTTATTAAGACTTCCTGAAGTTTGATTGAATAGAAGTGCAGATCCAATTTTGATAATAATTCTATTTGTTTGTTCTAATTTCATTTAATTTTTAATAATTAAAATATGATTTATTAAATTACTTACTCCTTCACCCGTAATAGTTGAAATTGTGTATACTTGTAACTGTGTTTCATTTTCAAGGATATTCTTTTTAATTTTTATTTCTTCTTTATCAATCAGATCACATTTATTTAATACAACTATTTTATTTTTCTTTGTTATACTACCATCATAATTACTCAACTCACTGGTAATTGTATTATAAGATTTTTTAACATCTTCGTCAGTTACATCAATTACATGAATAATTGAATGGCATCTCTCAATGTGTTTTAAAAACTTAAATCCCAAACCATCGCCTTTGTGAGCATCTTCAATTAAGCCGGGTATATCCGCCACCACAAGTTCTTGGTCGTCTTTTCTTACAACTCCTAGCTTTGGATCGAGAGTTGTAAAAGGATAGTCAGCCACTTTGGGTTTAGCAGCAGATATCTTTCTCAAAAGACTTGATTTTCCTGCATTTGGAAATCCCACAAGCCCGGCATCAGCAAGAATTTTTAACCTTAATACAATTTCAGCTTCATGGCCTTTTTCTCCATGTGTTATCTTGCGCGGCGCTCGATTAGTTGATGATTTAAAATTAATGTTTCCTAACCCTCCTTTTCCTCCAGGGAAAAGAGTTACTTTTTCATCATTAATTATATCAGCAATTATTTCTTCATTTAATAATACTTCAGTTCCAACAGGAATCTTTAAAATTAAATCTTTACCTGACGCGCCTGTTCTATTCCTGCCAGCTCCACCTCTACCTTTTTGTGCTTTAAAGTGTTTTTGAAATCGAAAGTCTACAAGTGTGTTTAAAGATTTTGTTCCTTCTAGAATAATATCTCCACCTTTTCCACCGTTGCCGCCATCGGGTCCACCGAATTCGATATATTTTTCTCTTCTGAAGCTCAAGCAGCCATCACCACCATCACCACTTTTTACAAAGATTTTAGCTTCATCAATAAACTTCATTTTAAGGAAATATTTTTAGAAAAAAGATTTAGATTTACTGTTTGGGAACAACAGAAATAAATGTTTTTCCGTTTTTTTTCTTACCAAACTTTACAAAGCCATCAACAAGCGAAAAAATTGTATGATCTTTTCCAAGGCCTACATTATCACCTGGGTGCCATTTAGTACCCCTTTGTCTAGCTATGATGTTACCAGGTATTACAGTTTGACCACTGTATTTCTTTATACCCAATCTTCTTCCAGCTGAGTCTCTTCCGTTTCTCGATGAGCCGCCAGCTTTTTTAGTTGCCATTATTAGCTATCCTTTTTTTTTACAGTTTTCTTTTTAACTGTAGTTTTCTTTTTTGTAACTGTTTTCTTTTCAGTTTCTAACTTGGTATCACTTGCTTTCTTCACAGCTTTTTTTGAAGCGAATCCAGGTATATCAAGTGAATTAATTTTTAAAAAAGTTATATCCTGTCTGTGACCATTAAGCCTTCGATAGTTTTTTCTTCTTTTCTTCTTAAATACTAAAATTTTTCTATCTCTGTCTTGTTTAACAATTTCAGCATTAACTTTCGCGCCACTGATTTGTGGAGATCCCACAGAAAATTGTTCTTTATCACAAGCGAAAAGGACATCATCGATAGTGATCTTATCACCATCTTTGCCATCAATTTTGCTCACACTCAACATAGTGTTTTCGCTAACTTTATACTGCTTTCCGCCAGTTGAAATAATCGCAAACATAATAGAAATTACTATTTGATTTTAAAAGTGGCCTGAATATAAACGTCACTTTTCTTATGTCAATAGCCATAATTTCAGATAAAAAAACTTAAAATCTGCGAGATTTATGCATAAAATATACATATAAATACCCTACTTAATCAGCGTTTTATCAAATAAATAAATATGACCTTATCAATAAAACCATTCAAAGCCTTTAGGCCTTTACAGAAAAGAGTAGAGGAAGTGGTATTGCCAACTTTTGATAATTTAACGAACAAACAGTTAAATAAAATTTTAAAAGAGTCAGAATATAATTTCCTAAACGTAGTAAGCCCAAAAGCATTTTACCCTAACATTACCAAAAAAAATTCAAAAAAGCACGCATACGAGCACTTAGAATCTATGATTAAGAATAATATTATTTTTCAGGAGAAGGAAGAATGTTTTTATATATATTGTTTAGATAAATATAATAAGAAGCAGTTTGGTATAGTTGCATCAATAGAGTTCGAGGAAGGGAATAATAAAATTCTGAAACATGAAGCAATATTTAAAGCACGATCGAATTCTATCATGGAAACAATTGAACATACAAAAATGCAAATAGGTCCAGTTTATTTATCCTATAAAAATCAAAATAGCAGACCCATTGATTTTAAAAAATACGAAAGAAAAAAACCTCTTTATAAATTTAAGTCGCCAGGCGGTACAACTAGATCTCTTTGGAAAGTAAGTGAAAAAAATGAAATCCAATCTTTGAGAAAGAAATTATCAAAAATTCGAAAATTTTATATTGCTGATGGGCATCACAGGTACTCCGCAATTGAAAATTTAAATAAAAAGAAAAATATTAATAAAATTAAAAAAGAAAAAATAAACCTTCTTGCGGCAATATTTGATGAGCATTCTGTTAATATATTGAGCTTTCATCGACTAGCTAAATTTAGAAATTTTAATCAACAAAAAATAATTCAGGCCTTAAAGAAAAAATTTAAGCTAGAAAAAAAATTAAAATTTAAAAATCCGTGTGACCCAGGCAGTGTGATGATATATTTAAATAAAACTTGGTACAATGTTTCACTCACATCAAATAAAAAACTCTATACTAAATATGAAACTGACACTGACATAGTTGAGAAAATAATGATAAATAGTATCATTAAAAAACAATGTAATTGTTCTTTAGTAAATTTGTCGAATATTCCTGGTAAATTTGATCATAAAAAGTTAGCAAATGAAGTGGATAAAGGTGTGGCAGATATAGGATTTTTTATTTGCCCTTTACCGATGAAAAAGATAATGTCCATCGCAGACAAAGGTAAGATTGTCCCTAAAAAGTCAACTTACTTTGATCCGAAGCCTGCTGATGGCTTGGTTAATTTGCTTATGGATATTTAATTTAATGGAAAAGCCTGCTCAGAAGCCTCATTATCCTTATTTTTCATCCGGTCCCTGCGCCAAACCTCCTGGATGGTCGTTTGATAATTTAAAAAATGCAGCTCTTTCAAGGTCTCACAGATCTGGTGCAGCTGTTAAAAAACTTCAAGAGGTAATTGATAAGTCAAGACAACTGTTGGAAATTCCTGATGACTACTTAATTGGTATTGTTCCAGCTTCTGACACTGGCGCTGTTGAAATGGCTATGTGGTGTATGCTTGGTCAAAGAGGAGTTGAAGTTTATTCATGGGAAAATTTTGGTCATGACTGGAATATAGACGCAGGAGAACAACTGCCTCTAAAAGATAAAAAGTTAATTAAAGCAGAATATGGTGAACTTCCTGATTTTTCTGATAGCAATCCTGACAACGATATTGTTTTTACATGGAATGGTACTACCGCAGGTGTAAGAATAAAAAATACTGATTGGATAAGTGATAAAAGAAAAGGATTAACAATATGTGATGCCACATCAGCAGTTTTTTCAATGCAAATGGATTGGCATAAATTAGATGTTATTACTTACTCATGGCAAAAAGTTTTAGGAAGTGAAGCTGCTCATGGTATGTTGATTTTATCCCCTCGTGCAGTTGAACGACTTGAAACTTTCACTCCACCATGGCCCATCCCAAAAATATTTCGTCTAGCAAATAATCAAAAATTAATTTCAGGAATATTTTCTGGAGCAACAATAAACACTCCATCCATGATCAGTGTTGAAGATGTATTAAATTCCCTTAACTGGGGATTAGAGTTAGGCGGTTTAAATAAATTAATTGATATATCAGAAACAAATTTAAAATTAGTTAATAATTGGATTGATAAGCATGATAATTTTGAATTTTTAGCTAAAGATCCAGAGACCAGATCTTGTACTTCAATTTGTATACTTCCAAAGGATGAGTGGTTTAAAACTCTTAATGACGAAGACAAAGTAAATTTTATGAAGGAAGTTTGTTCATTGCTTGAAAGCAATGAAGCAGGATATGATCTAAACTCCTATAAAACGGCGCCACCGGGAATTAGAATATGGGGCGGTTCAACAGTTGAAAATAAAAATGTTGAACTTGTTCTACCTTGGATTGACTGGGCTTATTTAACAACTAAAGAAGCCTTTAAAAAGTGAATAAAGTACTTATTGCCGATAATGTTTCTGACGCTGTTTTTAAAGTATTTGATGAAAATAACATTGAATATGTTCAGAAAACAGGTCTTAGTGAAGACGAGCTTTCAAGAGAAATCGTAGATTACGCCGGGTTAGTAATTAGATCAGCAGTCACTGTAACTGACAAAATAATAAGCAGCGCTAAAAATCTGAGAGTTATTGGTAGGCCAGGCGTAGGGGTTGACAATGTTGACCTTGACTCAGCTACCAAAAATAACATCGTAGTCATGAACACTCCTCTTGGAAATGTTCAAGCAACTGCCGAACTTACATTTTCTATTATACATGCATTAATGAGAAAAATTACAGAGGCAAATGAGTCAATGCACAGTAAAAAATGGGAGAAAAAGAATTTCATTGGATCTGAGATGTTGGGCAAAACTATTGGCATCGTAGGATTTGGGAATATAGGAAAAAAAATTTCTGAAATATCACACGCATATGGAATGAATGTTCTTGTTCATAGTGCTTCATTAAGTGATACAGAACAAAAAAAATATAAAGTTGAAAAAGTATCTTTTGAAGAAATTTTGTTACACTCAGATATTATAACTTTTCATAATAAACTATCAGATAAATCAAAATATATGATTAATAAAGACACTCTTAAAATAATTAAAAAAACAGCAATTATTATTAATTGTGCGAGAGGTGGAATTGTAAATGAAAATGATGTTAAGAATGCAATTGATCAAAATGGTTTAGGAGGATATGGCTGCGATGTTTACGAGAAAGAGCCACAAACTGATAGTATATTCTCAGGTATGAAAAAAGTTGTAATGACACCTCACATCGGCGCCAGTACTGCAGAGGCGCAAGAAAAAGTTGCTATACAAATTGCAGAGCAAATGGTCGATTATCTTTTAAATAATAATGTAGTTAACCAAGTAAACAAATAAATGTCTAATACTCTGATATTAATCAGACATGGTAAAAGTGTTTGGAACGTAAAAAATATTTTTACCGGATGGGTTGATGTAGAATTAGACGATTTAGGAAAAAAAGAGGCATTAAAGTCAGCATTGTTACTCAAAGAAGCTGAAATAGTTCCTTCATTCGCATTTACATCATTTTTAAAAAGGGCACAAAATACGCTTCAAATAATTCTTGAGGAATTAAATATATATAATCTTCACACAGAAACTGCCTGGGAATTAAATGAAAGACACTATGGAGCACTGCAAGGATTAAACAAAGATGAAGTTAAAAAAAAATATGGTGAAGATCAGTTTTTAAAATGGAGGAGAGGTTACAGCACACCACCACCTGCACTACCAATTGATAGTGAAATGAATCCTAATAAAGACGATTTATATAAAGGAATAAATAATTTGCCCCTAACGGAATGTTTAGAAGATACGTATGCGAGAGTAATTCCTTACTGGGAAAATTCTATAAAACCTTTAGTACTAAAAAATACCACTATTATTTCAGCACATGGAAACAGCTTAAGAGCTCTATGTAAGTACTTGTTTGACGTATCTGATGAAGACATAACAAGCTTAGAAATACCAACTGCAAATCCACTAGTTATCAGCCTAAATAATAGTTGCAAAATTCACTCCGCAAGTTATCTTGATGCCTCCAGAGCACAAAAATTGCCAATAATTGGCGAATAAAAAGGGAAAGTTATGAGTGAAGTATTTATTACATCTGCCGTTAGAACAGCCGTTGGTTCTTTTAATGGATCTTTATCGGGTATGCCAGCACACGATTTAGGCACAATAGTTATAAAAGAAACACTTAATAGATCAGGCATTGAAGGTGGTGATGTAGATGAGGTGATACTTGGACAAGTACTAACTGCAGCAACCGGTCAAAACCCTGCTAGACAAGCATCAATAAATGCTGGTTTAAATAAAGAAACCCCAGCATGGCTAGTTAATCAAGTTTGTGGATCTGGCTTACGAAGTGTTGCTTTGGCCTACCAATCTATAATGAATGGCGATGCAAATATTATTATTGCTGGTGGACAAGAAAGTATGAGTCAATCTCCGCACTGTATGCACCTAAGAAATGGTACCAAAATGGGCGATGATAAGATGATCGACTCAATGATCAAAGATGGTTTGTGGGATGCTTTTAATGGATATCACATGGGAACAACTGCTGAAAATGTTGCACAACAATGGCAAATTACTAGAGATCAACAAGATGAATTTGCTTTTAACTCACAACAGAAAGCAAGTAAAGCTAAAGCAGATGGAGTATTTAAGGATGAAATTGTTCCAGTTGAAGTCCCATCAAGAAAAGAGACAGTAGTTTTTGATAGTGATGAATATATTAAAGACAATGTTCAATTAGAAAAAATTTCATCTTTAAGACCTGCATTTGCAAAAGAGGGAACAGTTACAGCGGCAAATGCAAGTGGTATAAACGATGGCGCAGCTGCTTTGGCAGTAATGTCCTCAGATGAAATGAAAAAAAGAAACCTTGAGCCTATGGCAAGAATTGTATCGTGGTCAAGTGCTGGGGTTGATCCATCTGTGATGGGTACAGGACCTATACCTGCAAGCAGAAAAGCTCTTGATAAAGCAGGTTGGGATGTTTCTGATTTAGATTTAATTGAGTCAAATGAAGCATTTGCCGCTCAATCTTGTGCAGTAAATAAAGAAATGGGATGGGATGTTTCAAAAGTTAATGTTAACGGGGGAGCGATTGCCATAGGACATCCAATTGGTGCGTCAGGAGCTAGAATTCTTGTAACATTATTAAATCAAATGAAAAGACAGGACGCTAAAAAAGGACTTGCCACATTATGCATTGGCGGCGGCATGGGTGTCGCTTTGTGCGTCGAACGATAGGAGAAAATTATGTCTAAAGTAGCATTAGTAACTGGAGGAACAAGAGGAATAGGTGCTGCAATATCTCTTGCTTTAAAAAAGGAGGGGTGCAATGTTGCTGCAACCTATAGTTCAAATTCAGATGCAGCAAATAAGTTTTCATCCGAAAACGGTATTGAGGTATTTCAATGGAATGTTGCTGATGCAGCTGCATGTGAAGCTGGCGTAAAGCAAGTTGCTGATAAGCTGGGCACTGTTGACATTTTAGTGAATAATGCAGGCATTTCCAAAGCCTCAATGGCTCATAAAATGTCAGTTGAACAATGGGATGATGTAATAAGAACTGACTTAGATTCAGTTTTTTATATGACAAGATGTGTACTTGAAGGCATGAGAGAAAAATCTTTTGGAAGAATAATCAGCATTTCTTCTATTAACGGTCAAAAAGGTGAGATGGGTCTAATAAATTATAGTGCGGCAAAAGCTGGTTTATTAGGTTTTACCAAAGCATTAGCGCAAGAAACTGCTAGAAAGAATATTACAGTTAACGCTATTGCACCTGGCTATATCGATACTGAAATTCTAGCGGATGCCTCCGAGGATTTTATGAAAAGTTTAATTGGAAAAATTCCTGTAGGAAGACTTGGAACAGTTGATGAGGTTTCACGAATAGTTACATTCCTTGCTAGTGATGAAGCGGGCTTTATAACAGGTTCTACGATATCTGCAAACGGTGGACAATATTTTACTTAAAAGGAATCTTTGAGATTTCTTATATGACCGAATACTTCTTCTGGACTTTTACCCGTAAGCCCCAGAGAGTTGATCAAATCTTCATCATCTGCCTTTAAGAAAATATTTAATCTCTTTTCATCCCCAATTGTTGATGGAATAGATGGTATGTTTTGTTTATCTAGGCTTTTCAGACGATCCATTTTTGATTCTATTTCATCCGACGGGTAAATAGAGCTTATAAAACTTCCATTACTTAAAGTATATTCATGGCCACAGTAAATTTTTGTTTCATCAGGTAGATCCCTTAGTTTTGTAAGAGATTTCCACATCATTTCTGGTGAACCTTCAAAAAGTCTACCACATCCAAGTGAAAATAGCGTGTCACCAGTAAAAACAAGTTTTAGGGATTCAAAATAAAAAGCGATGTGGCCCGTAGTATGCCCAGGTATTTCAATTATCTGAGCATTGTGTTCATCAAAATTCCAAATATCACCCTCTGAAACTTGTATATCAATTCCTGGTATTCTCTCAAAATCTTTTTTGCTGCCAACTATTTTGCATCCATACTTTTCTTTGAGTTCAAAATTTCCTCCTACATGATCAAAATGATGATGAGTATTAAGTATGAATTTTAAATTAAGTTTGTGTTTATTTAGAACATCAATTACAGGACCTGCTTCAGAAGGATCAACAACAAATGCATCCCCATTTTTATTTGAGTATATATAAGCATAATTATCGCTTAAGCATTTAACAATAAGTATTTCATTCATATTTAATCCTTTGAAACTAAAAAAAGTCCGACTTCATTAAAGTAGCTATCAAGAAAATTTTTTCCACTAAAATTGGAAAGTTTTTTATTAGAAAGATCACCTTTCTTTTCAATTTTGATTTCTAACTCCTCACATAAATCAATAAAATCATTAATTGTACAAAAATGTAGATTTGGAGTTTCATGCCATGAATAACTTAGTTTCTTGCTTACTGGCATTTTTCTATTCAACAATAAACTAGCCCCAATCTTCCAGTGGCCAAAATTCGGAAAGGATATAATTGCTTTTTTAGAAATTCTAACCAATTGCTGCATTACTGTTTTAGGACTTTTTGTAGCTTGTAAAGTGTAAGTAAGTATTGAATAATCAAATAACTTATCTGGATAATCATACAAATCAGTATCTGCATCTCCTTCAATTACTGAAATGCCTTTGGCTAAACAAAGCTGAACCTTTTTTTGATCAATTTCCATCCCGCGACCATCAATATTTTTATACTCTCTCAAATACTCCAACAAAGACCCATCATTGCACCCAACATCAATAACAGAAGCATTGTTAGGAATTAGCTCAGCAATTACACCAAAATCTTTGTTCTCGTTTATTAAGCTCATAAATTTTCAAATGTTGAATTAATGAATCCTTTTATCGCCTCAAAAAACTTTGGTTCATCCAATAGGAATGAGTCATGACCGTTTTCAGTTTCAATTTCAATAAAACTGACATTAAGCCCAAGAGAATTGAAAACTTTTACAATTTTTTTGTTTTCAGATGTTGGGTATAGCCAATCACTGGTAAATGACACACAAAGAATTTTAGATTGCGTATTTTTAAAGGCCTCTATTAAGGAGCCATTATTTGCTGAGGAAACATCAAAATAATCCATTGCTCGAGTGATATACAGATAGCTGTTTGCATCAAAGCGATCAACAAAAGTAAATCCTTGATGTCTTAAGTAACTTTCAATTTGAAAATCGGCATCAAAAGAATAATCCAAGCTATTTTTATCTTGGAGATTTCTTCCAAACTTACTTTGTAGAGCTTCTTTAGATAGATATGAAATATGTGCTGCCATTCTAGCTACTGAAAGCCCTTTCATGGGTTTTTTATCAGAATGATAGTAATTTCCTGATTGCCAGTTTGGATCAGCCATTATGGACTGCCTTGCAAGCTCATTTAATGCAATGTTTTGAGCCGAATGGTTTGTTGCAGTTGCAATAGGAACTGCTGAATGTACCATTTCAGGAAACTTTGAAAGCCATTCGAGTACCAACATGCCCCCCATCGATCCGCCAGTAACACAGAATATTTTCTCAATTCCCAAATAATCAATTAATAATTTTTGAGCTCTGACCATATCTGCAATTGTAATTACAGGAAAATCAGTCGCGAATTCTTTACCGTTTTCAGGATTTATTTCTTTTGGACCCGTTGATCCCATGCACCCACCAATAACATTAGGGCAAATGACGAAGAACTTGTTCGTATCAATTGGTTTATCGGGCCCTACAACCATCGACCACCAGCCATTTTTTTTTGTAATGGGATGATCACTTGCCACATATTGATCGCCAGTCAAGGCATGACAAACTAAGATTGAATTATTTTTTTTATCGTTAAGTTTGCCATATGTTGTATATGCAGTTTTAAATTTAGATAAACTTCCACCTCCATCCAAATTTAATGGTTCATCTTCTGCTAAAGTAACAATTTTATTTTCACTCATAATTTTTTCCAAAAAAAAACCGCCCAACAACTAAGTTTGGCGGTTTCAACTACCTCTTTAGCTGCATTTTTATTGCGCCCGCAAGCTGTGCTCAAATCGGCGCAATTCATGTATTATATATTCAATAGGATATTGTCAAATTAGAAGATTTATTTATTTCAAAGATTTTCTTTCAAATTTAGCGATATTCACCTATTTATAGCCAATTGAAATATGAAAAAACTTAAAAATATAAAGCTTTACGAAGGAGGCATTTCATCAATTCCTGGCAAAAAGCAAGTTATTAAGGTGTCCTCTAATGAGTCACCATTTGGTCCGAGCTTGCGAGTACAAAAGGCGATATCAACGGCTAAGTCAAAAACTCACAAATATCCTGACGGAAATAGTCTGGAATTAAAAAATGCCTTATCAAAAAAAACCAAATTAAATATCAACAACCTCTTCGTTGGAAATGGATCAGACGAGATACTAGGCCTGGCTTGTCAACTTTTTCTTAATAAAGGAGACGAAGTTATTATTCCTAAGCACAGTTTTTTAATGTTTGAAATTTACTCTAAAATCAGTGGGGGCGTCGTTAAACGTTCATCAACAAAAAATTTACGTTTTGATGTAAAAAGTATTTTAAATAAAATCACAAAAAAAACTAAAATTATATTTATTGCCCAGCCCAATAATCCAACAGGATTTTATCTATCAAAAGAAGAATTAAGATTGCTTATCTCACGTGTCCCTAAGAAGATATTTATAATTATTGATTCTGCCTATGCAGAATATGTAACTGATAAAGATTATTCTAATGGCATTAACTTTGCCAAAAAATATAAAAATATCATTGTCACTAGAACTTTCTCAAAAATTTATGGTTTGGCGTCCTTGAGATTGGGTTGGTGTTACGCCCATACAGATATAATAAAATTAATGAATAAAGTGAGAGGGCCATTTAACGTAAATCAAATTGCCCAACTTGCTGGCGTTGAGGCATTAAAAGATAAAAAATATGAAAAAAATGCGATAAACCATAACAAATTTTGGCTAAAAAAAATGAATAGTGAACTAAGTAGATTGCCAGTAAATGTTTATGATAGCAGAGCAAATTTTCTACTCATTAATGTAGGCAAATCTGTAAAAAAACTAAATCAGTATTTATTGTCAAAATCAATTATTGTAAGGTTAATGGATAAGTATAATCTTCCAGATTGCATTAGGTTATCTATTGGTAAATCTACAGAAAATAGAAAAGTCCTTAAAGCTATGAAAGAGTTTTATAATGCCAAGTAAGAAGAGAACATTTAAAAAAATTAGTATAATTGGTTTGGGTTTAATAGGTTCTTCTATTGCCTTAGCTATAAAAAAGAAAAAACTAGCAGAAATTACCTCTGGTTACTCTAGGTCTTTAAAAACAAGAACTATCGCGAAAAAACTTAAATTAACTAGTGAAATAAAAAACAATATATCTGACTGCGTAAAGAATTCAGATTTGGTTATTATTTGTACTCACTTAAGCAGTTACAAAAGTATTTTTAAAAAGATATCACCTCATCTTACTAAAGATGCCATTGTAACAGATGTTGGATCTGCGAAAGAGTCTTCAATTTCAGAAGTCGAGAGTTTAACTAAAAAAAAGATAAATTTTGTACCTGCTCATCCTATTGCTGGTACTGAAAAAAGTGGGCCAAAAGCTGGCTTTGCTGAACTATTCGAAGAAAGATGGTGCATAATTACACCTTTAAAAGGCAATAAAACCAGAGACATAAATAAAGTAAAAACTTTTTGGAAAAAATTGGGAAGCAAAGTAGAAACTATGACTCCTTCTAGACATGACAAAGTAATGGCAGTGACTTCTCATTTGCCCCATCTAATTGCTTATAATATGGTTCATACAGCAGCTGATTTAGAAAACTTTACAAAATCAGATATTGTTAAGTATAGCGCGAGTGGATTTAGAGATTTCACAAGAATTGCTTCCTCAGATCCTACTATGTGGAGAGATGTAATTTTGGCAAACAGAGAAGCTGTATTAGAAATGATTGGTAGATTTTCTGAAGACCTGAGTGCTATACAAAAATCAATACGGTGGGAAGACGGAGATAGTTTGCATAAGTTATTTTCAAAAACAAGAATTGTGCGTGAGAAAATAATTAAAGCAGGTCAAGACACTTCTGATGCCGATTTTGGTAGATCAAAAAGAAAATAATTCCTTTAAATCGATCAAAGGGATGAAAAGCACAGAAATAATTCCATTTTTAATTACCAAAGGGGTACTAAACAAATTATCATTGTTTTCAACATTTGATACGTCTAGTTGAATATTGCCATTTAAATTTGTACTTAAATCAGAAATTTTTCCCTCTAGCAAAATTCTTGTTTCATTTTTAAATGAGTCTAAAACATTTGATGCAACGGCTGTAAAAAAAACGCGATAGCCATTCTCATTAACTTTATTCATTTTAAAAATAATTTTTTTTATATTCTCTATATTGTAATCACCTATATTCAGACTCATATCATTTGAAATTGAATAAATCTCATTAATTTGCCCTTTATCCATCGACAATCTCAGCTGAATATCATTCAAAAAAAAATTTAAAGAATCGTCTTCATTAAAAGAACTATTTATTTTATCCGTTCTCATCATTAGTTTACTTATATCGAAAGGATTCATATCAATTTTTATATTTCCTATTTCTATATTAGATAGGTTATCTGATCTGTTGAGAATAGGATTTACAATCAAACCTGATATTCTGTAAGGATACCCCGTCACCCTCAAGTCGTTATACTTAATGTTGTATCTTTCAAGGTTACTTGATAATTGGGATTTCAACTGAAAAGAAATAAACATCCAATAAATTGAATAAAAGACCAAAATAGCCAATACCAAAACGATTATTCTATTAAATGAAAATATCTTCATTTTGGATATTTAATCTTGGCCTCTTCAAGCAGTTTATCAGACTGATTTTCAATAGAATTATATAATTTTTCTGTAAATTCACTTTTATCTAGTCCTGGCTCAATTGGTTTTAAAAATTCAATTACCATTTTACCAGGATAACGAAGAAATCGTCTCCTTGACCAAAAGTAACCACAATTAATTGCAACTGGTAGACAAGGAATTTTGAGACCATCGTACAAAGCTGTAACGCCATACTTATATTGGCGACGTTCACCAATTGGTGTTCTGGTCCCTTCAGGAAAAATTAATAAAGGACGGGGATCATTGTCCATACTTCTTTTTGCAGAATTCACCATTGCCTGAATATTTGTTTCCCCTTTTCTCCTATCGACATATATGAAATTGGCTTTCTTAAAACAAAGTCCAACAATTGGTATGAATAATAATTGTTTTTTTGCAATTATTGACGGTGTTTCAATTGCTTCATTAAGAAAAATAGCTTCTGCAAGAGATTGATGTTTAGCAGCTATGAGATATTTTCGAGTGCTTGGAATGTTTTCTAACCCACGGTACTCAACTTCTAGATTTGCAAATAGCTTAAGGCTTAATTTTGTATGTGTTGACTGAAAACGTATGATGCCAAGCATGTGTATTTTAGGTAAGAAAAAAAGTATAGGTGCAAAAAAAATACAAATTAATAATACAATATAAAATGCTAAATTTGCTAAAAGTGATCTTACATAAATCATGATTTAAAGTCCTATACTCAAACTTATTTTTGTCCTTAAATATTTTATATACTCTACAATTAATTTCTTCATACGAATATTTATTTTTTGATTGTCATATTTTACACCATAATAGAAAGTTTCTTTATCTAATAAAAGTCGATTTACCTCGAGTTTAACTCTTGGTAGATGGTAATCAGATGTTATTAATAGAATATTTTTAATATTATTATTCTTTTTCCAAAAAAAAATTTCTCTAACATTTTCGAAGGTATTTGTTGAAATGCTCTCAAGTTCAATACAACAATTAAACAGCTGATTGAATTTTGGAAATTCTTTTTTTATTTCCTCAATAGGAATTTCTTTATTAACTCCTGATATTAAAAGTTTGTACCCAATCTCACTATTAAGTATTTTAAGTCCCTCTAATATTCTAAATTTATCACCAGTTAGTACGACAATTCCTTCGATTTCTTTTTCATTGAGGTCTGTATTTTTATAGCTTTGAATGTTGAAGAGAAAGAAATTAAATTGTAAGAGTACGATAATTACAAATAAAAGTAGAGAAAAATGAATGTAATGTGATTTTAATTCATTAATCATTTTAAATAAGTTACACTATTTTACTGCTAATAATTACAATTAATAAAATTAAGTAAGACTATGATAATATCCTGTCCATCATGTTCGGCAAAGTATCTAGTAAATATAGAGGATATTGGCTTTGGCAGACAGGTTAAATGTACAAGATGCAACCATTCATGGTTTCATGAAAATAAGAATTATGAAAATGATAAAAAGTTACAAATAGAGGAAATTGTTAATACTTACGCAGAACGGGATCATTCAAAGGATCAGAATTTACCAGTTGTTTATGAAAAAAACAAAACAAGTATTCCACTCCCATTTCTACTTTTATTGACCCCAGTAATTTTCATATCAATCGATGCGGTTATACAAAACTCTAGTGTAAATGCATTTGAATTGAGCAGGTCAATTAACAGTTATATTGATTATATATTAGAACAAATAAGAAGCTTCTTTTCTTATTAAATTTCATTTTTAATAAAGTCTTCGTATGACTGAGTTTTTCTAATTATTCTTATTTGAGATCCATCTACCATGAGCTCTTCAATAAGTGGTCGAGCATTATAGTTTGAACTCATCGTTGAACCATATGCCCCAACATCTTTTAATATGACGTATTGACCACTCTTTACTTTATTAAATTTTTGAATATTAAGAAATACGTCAGAACTCTCACATATTGGACCAACTATATCTGTATTTATTTCATCATATTCACTGGTCCTGACATCTGGCATTATTTCGTGATGAGCATCGTATAATGCAGGCCTCATCATATCGTTCATACCTGCGTCGATAATGACAAATTTTTTTCCAGTTATATTCTTTGTATAAAGTACTTTTGATACTAATATTCCTGCATTTGCAGCTATAAGCCTACCTGGTTCAAAGATAAATTTAAGATTCTCTGTATCAAAATATTTTACGATTAAGTTTTTATAGTCTTCAAAAGTAAAATTTCTTTTTTCAGGACTAATTCCCCCACCAACATCAACGGTATTTATTTTTTTTGTTTCACTATTTATTTTAGCAACTAATTCACCAATAATTTTAAATGTTCTTTGAAATGGTGTTAGGTCTTTAATATTGCTACCTATATGAAAAGCTATAGATGAAATATCTAAATTTGGATAATTTTGTCGATTCTGAAAAATTTCGTAAGTTTGTTCTATACTGATTCCAAATTTATCCTCGAGACTGCCTGTGCTAATTTTTTTGTGCGTTTCTGATTGTATATCTGGATTAATCCTAATTCCTACTTTCTGAATTTTTCCCGACACAGAAGCTATTCGATTTATATGATCAAGTTCATCGAGTGATTCTGCATTGATTTGTAAACAATTATTACTGATCGCAAATTGAATATCGCTAGCAGTTTTGCCAATGCCTGAAAAAACTATTTTATTTGGTTTCATCCCTGCTTGTAATGCTTTTCTCATTTCCCACTCAGAAACAACATCTCCTCCCGCTTCGAGTTCGGTTAGAGTTTTTAGTATTGTTAGATTTGAATTTGATTTGAGAGAAAAACACACCGTTGCATCAAGTGAAGTAAGTGAATCTGAAAACTCTCTAAAATTATTTGTGAGAGTTTGTTTGCTATAACAGTAGAATGGTGTAGCTCTACCTTCAGCAATTTCTCTTATTGAGATATCCTCAAATTTAAGGATATCATTTTCATATTGTAAAAAGGACATTTTTAAGCCTTATAGATCTCTATTTTATAATTGCTTTTTGATTCTGTTGGGGGAAATTCAAGAGAGCCTTTTTTCCCACAACCAAGAATACATAAGAAAATAATCAAAATACTAATATTTTTCATTACTTAATTCTTTCCTAGCTTGACTAATCATTTTTCTTATCTCAGATATTGCTGTTCCGCCATAGCTTTTTTTATTGTTAATACTATTTTTCAAATCTAAAAATCCATACACAGATTTGTCTATATTTTTATCAAATTTTTTATAATCCTTCATCGATATCTTATTTAAACTTATTTTCTTTTTTTCTGCAAAGTTGACAATTTTAGCGGTTAAATTGTGCGCACTTCTAAAAGAATAACCAAGATTTATAACTAGCCAATCTGCTAAATCAGTTGCATTGGCAAAAGAAGATTTAAGCTTTTTCTCGATGTTTGATTTTTCAATTTTAATTGTAGAGATTATTTCGATCATACAATCGAGACAAAGATGAATGTTTTTACTTGTTGAGGTTACAAGCGCCTTATCTTCCTGAAGGTCTTTGCTGTAAGTTAGTGGAAGAGATTTAAGCAAGTTAAGCATAGATGATAGATTTCCTGAAATTGTCGAAGATTTTGCTCTAATTAATTCAGCGCCATCAGGATTTTTTTTCTGAGGCATAATTGAAGAACTCGACATTAATTGGTCTCCGATTTTAAAGAAACCCACTAAATCGGAATTATAAAGAGTAATTTCCTCGGCTAACCTTGATAAGTGAACAGCCATTAAGGATGAACTAGATAAAAAATCTACCACAAAATCTCGATCAGAAACTGTATCCAATGAATTTTTTGTAGGTTTTTTAAAGTCAAGCATTTTCGTTGTTTTGTTTCTATTAATTGGAAAATTAGTTCCCGCTAAGGCTCCTGCACCAAGTGGATTTTCGTTCATTCTTCTAAAAGAGTCGCTGAATCGATTCGTATCCCTGTTAAACATTTCAAAGTACGCCATAAAAAAATGTCCAACTGATATTGGCTGCGCAGTTTGCAGGTGAGTAAGGCCTGGAAACGTAATCAAAATATTTTTACTTGCAACCTGTAGTAACGCAGATTTCAGTTTTTTTAATTTTTTTGAAATCAGTATATTATCTTTTTTCATCCACAATTTTAAATCTGTTACAACTTGATCATTTCTAGATCTACCAGTATGTAACCTTTCAGCGGCATCACCAATAAGCTCTTCTAGTCTACTTTCAATATTCATGTGGATATCTTCAAGATTATCATCAAATATAAATTTATTATTTTTAATTTCAGTCCTAATTTTTTTTAATCCGGAAATAATTTTTTTTGAGTCTTTATTAGAAATTATTTTTTGAGACGAGAGCATTGTAGCGTGTGCAATCGATGCTTCAATATCCTCTTCAAATAAAAATTTGTCATTTTCCAAAGACGAATTAATATTTATAAAAGACTCACTCGATTTTTTATTAAATCTATCTCTTAACTTATTTTTTTTAATGGACATTTTACTAAAACTATTTATTTCTCAAATAATGATGATTTCTTTATGCAGTAGATTTATAATTTTGATGGTATATGCCACAATCCTTATCTTTTGCAACAGTTTATATACTTCAAATTCATACGCGAATGAGTTGATAATAGAAAAAAAACAAGGTTTTTTGAGTAAATTCGAAGATATCAATAGCAATGATGTCACTTTAAATGATTTTAATGGCAAGTTGCTTTTAATTAATCTCTGGGCAACATGGTGTGAACCTTGCAAAGAAGAAATGCCATCACTCGATAGATTACAACAAAAATATGATAAACAAGATTTTCAGATACTTGCAATAAGCGTTGATCGTGGGCCGAAGAAAAAGTCAGTAAATTTTTTTAATGAATACGAAATCCAAAATATAGATTTATTCTTTGACGATAAAAATAATATACCACGAGAAGTGAGAGCAGCAGGACTTCCATTTTCATTTTTTATTGATCAAGAGGGAAATCAAATAGCAAAGTTTATTGGTCCAACTGAATGGGACAGTAACTACTTTCAAGATTATATTGATAGTAATTTATAAATAATTATAAGGCTTGTTCTAATTCGGGAAGAACTTGAAACAAGTCTGCTACCAAACCATAGTCTGCCACATCAAATATAGGTGCTTCTTCATCTTTATTTATGGCAACTATAATTTTTGAGTCTTTCATGCCAGCCAAGTGCTGGATCGCTCCAGATATTCCGACCGCTATGTACAGTTCGGGTGCTACAACTTTACCGGTTTGTCCGACTTGATAATCATTTGGAACAAAGCCTGCATCAACGGCAGCTCGAGATGCTCCAACAGCAGCTCCAAGTTTTTCAGCTACTTTATCCAAAAGTTCAAAGTTTTCTCCATTTTGCATTCCACGTCCACCTGAAATAATTGTCTTTGCAGAAGTAAGTTCTGGCCTATCAGATTTTGTTAGCTCTTCGCCCACAAATTCTGAAATTGATGGAATATTCTCTGCATTTATCTTTGCAACCTCGCATTCAGCAGAGTCAGTTGTTGCAGCTTTGAAAGCAGTTGGTCTAACTGTGAGAACTTTCTTTGCGTCAGATGTTTGTACAGTTGCAATAGCGTTACCAGCATAAATTGTTCTAATAAATGTATCTGCACCTTCAACAGCAACGATCTCCGATATTTGAGAGACATCAAGTTTTGCAGCAAGTCTAGGCATCACATTTTTACCAGTTGTTGTTGCGGCAGCCAAAAAGTAGTCATAATCGCCGGCAATATTAAAAATAACTTGAGTAAGTTTTTCAGCCAAAACATTATCAAATGCTGCATCATCCAAGTGGAGTAATTTACTCAATCCATTAATTTTTGAAGCCTCCGCAACAGCTTCATCAATATTTGAGCCCACAATAAGTCCGTGAACATCGCCTTCAATTTGAGACGCTGCTGTTATAGCTTTTAAACTTTGATCGCTGACCTTTCCGTTTGCATGCTCGATATAAAAAAGTGATGTCATATAACTCCTGCCTCATTTTTTAATTTTTCTACAAGATCTCCAACATTCTCGACTTTGATTCCAGCCTGACGCTTTGGAGGTTCAATAACTTTTAAAATACTTACTCTAGGTGTAACATCAACTCCATAGTCTTCAGGAGATTTTTGATCAATTGGCTTCTTTTTTGCTTTCATTATATTGGGCAGAGAAGCATACCTAGGTTCATTCAATCTTAAATCGGTGGTAATAATAGCGGGCATATTCAGATTTACAGTTTGTAAACCTCCATCTATTTCTCTGGTAACTTTAACCTTGTCGCCGTCGATTTCAACTTTTGAAGCAAAAGTTCCTTGAGGCATATCTGTTAGTGCAGCAAGCATCTGACCAGTTTGATTGTTATCTCCATCAATCGCTTGCTTTCCGGATATCACTAGTCCAGGTGACTCGCTTTCACAAATTTTTGCTAGAATTTTTGCAATTGAAATAGGCTCAACTTTTTCTTCTGTGAGCACATGTATTCCTCGGTCAGCTCCCATTGCAAGAGCCGTTCGAATAGTTTCTTGACAAGATTGATTGCCGATTGAAACAGCGATGATCTCTTCAGCTTTACCAGCTTCTTTTAATCTAATTGCCTCTTCAACTGCAATTTCACAAAAGGGGTTCATAGACATTTTTACATTCTCAGTTTCAACACCAGTTTGATCAGATTTAACTCTGATGTTAACGTACGGATCAATAACTCTTTTGACAGGGACTAAAATTTTCATGATTTATGTGTTATAATATCTTTTTTAGTTGAGTAAACATAAATTATACATTCTTACCAGGTTTCCACAAAATATCTTTTTTGCCATTGTTGTTTTCAACTCTCGATAAAACAAAAAATAAATCAGATAACCGATTGATATATTTAATTGCTTCTTCGTTGACCTCTTCTTTTTTTGCAAGTGCGACAATCTGAGTTTCAGCTCGGCGCGTTACAGTTCTTGCGTTGTGTAAAAATGCCGCAGACTGAGACCCTCCCGGTAGCACAAAAGAATTAAGGGGTGCTAACTTTGCGTTATATTTGTCAATTGTTTTTTCAATTCTTGTAACCTGCTTGCTTGTAACGCGTAGCGGTTTATATTTTGGTTTTTTTTCAACTGGAGTTGCGAGATCAGCACCTAAATCAAATAAGTCATTTTGTATTTCTGAAATTATTTTTTTCAGAGATGATTTGGCACTCGTGTTTAAAATTCCAAGTATAGAATTCAGTTCATCGACAGTCCCGTATGCTTTTATTCTTATATTATCCTTAAATACACGTTTGCCAGATACTAGCCCTGTCTTGCCTTTATCACCGGCCCTTGTATAAATTTTATTGAGTTTTACCATTAAGAACTAGTTGAAAAGTAAAGAGCACTCATAATTATTACAATCGCAATAAACTGCAGAGTAATTCTAAGTCTCATAAGTTTATTTGAGTACTTTTTATTAAAATCTCCACCTTTAAACATAGCGTAAATACCTGTTCCTAAAACCGCTAAAACAGCAAGAAGTGATATAGGAATTAATAAGTAATATAAAAAACCTGGCATATAAAATTAAGCAGGGTTCGTAGAAACAAGTCGACGTGTTACAATGTCGGCCTGTATCTCTGCAGTTCCTTCAAATATATTTAAAATTCTGGAGTCACATAAAATTCTACTTATTGGATACTCAAGCGCAAACCCATTACCTCCATGAATTTGGACTCCGTTATCTGCGCATGCCCAAGCAACTCTAGCAGCCAACATTTTTGCCATTCCTGCTTCCAAATCACATCTGTGTCCTTTATCTTTTTCTCTTGCAGCATAATAAGTTAATTGTCTTGCAGCCATAATCTCAGTAGCCATAGAAACAATTTTCGATGCATTTCTAGGTTTGTCATACAGCGAACCACCATTTGTATCTAGCCTATCTATTGCGTATTGCATTGCAGTTTCAAAAGCTGATTGTGCTACACCCAGTGCTCTAGCTGCAGTTTGTATACGAGCTGCTTCAAAAGTTTCCATCATTTGTTTGAAGCCATTTCCTTCTTTTTCACCAAGTAAATTTTCTTTTTTAACTTTAAAGCCGTCAAAAGCCATTTCGTACTCTTTCATTCCTCTGTAGCCTAAAACTTCGATTTCGCCACCACTAATTCCCTCATCAGGGAACATATTATCGTCATCACCCCTCTGTTTTTCAGCAAGGAACATTGATAAACCTTTGTAGCCTTTTTCATCAGGGTTTGTGCGTGCTAACAACATCATCACGTCACTTCGAGCTCCATGTGTAACCCATGTCTTGTTTCCTGTGATTGTATAGTGCTCTCCATTTGCAACTGCCCTTGTTTTGAATGAGCCCATATCAGATCCTGAATGAGGTTCGGTTAAAACAGCACATGGAAGCATTTCACCAGATGCAATTTTTGGTAAATACTTATTTTTCTGTTCTTCGGTACCACCTGTAATCAATAATTCGGCAGCTATATCGCCGCGTGTACCAAGTGAGCCAATGCCAATATAACCCCTTGCAAGTTCCTCAGTTACCACACAGTCAACAAATCTTGTCATTCCAAGTCCACCGTATTCTTCAGGTATCGTCAGACCAAATACACCAAGTTCAGACATTTTTTCAATTACAGACATCGGAATAAGGTTATCTTTAAGATGCCATTCATGAGCGTTTGGCGTCACGTCATCTTCAACAAATTTTCTAAATTGTTCTTGAATTATTGATGTGGTTTCATCTAAGCCGCTATTACCGAAGTTTTTACTCGAAAATCCATCTTTCAATAATTGAGCAAGTTTCATGCGATCTGCAGTGCTATTGCCATTCAAAATCAGATCATTAAATTCTTCAGTCCCTGTTTCTTGAAAGAGACCATTTTTTAATCCTAAATCTTGAGGACGAACATACTCAAGTTGTGACATTGGTATCCCAGATTTAATTTGCGCACAGTATTCCGAAAAAGTAATTTGCAAAATTAATTGCTCTGTTTCATTAAACGTCCCGGTCGAGTCTAGGTTTGAGGCCCAATTAACCATTTCTTTCAAAGTAGCTCTGTATGCAGCAACCCAAGATAAGCCATGTGCAGCATGTTGTTCCCTATCTAGATTATCACGAGATAATTTTCCATTAACAATTAACTCACCTCTTACATGTTGCAGGGCAGCATCGTAATACTTATCGACAGTAATAAGGGATTTTTGACATTTAGAAATTAGTTCGTGCATGTTTAACTTTCTAGTTTAGAGATTTTTGTCCTTCTTTTGCAGCGCCAACAAGGACAGCCATATTTCCACCTTTATGTTCATTGTTAAGCATCTTTTCATGAGCATCAGGAATATTGTTCCATGCAAAAAGCTCTGACATACAAGGATCTAATGTACCGTCAATAACAAGTTCATTCGCTGCATTCGCTTGCTTTGAATTTCCAAAGTGTGAACCCTGAAGTCTTTTACTTTGCATCCAAAGGTATCTAGCATCTAATGTGAGATTATATCCTGTAGTACCGGCACAAATAACAACCATTCCTCCTGGTTTTACTACAAAACATGAAACAGGAACGGTAGTTTCGCCCGGATGCTCAAATACCATGTCAACATTATTACCCTTACCTGTAAATTCCCATAAAGCTTTTCCAAATTTTCTAACTTCTTTCATGTAGTTTGCATATGTTTCAGCGTCATCAATGTCAGGATGTTCACCCCAACAATCAAAATCTTTTCTGTTTAGAACGCCTACAGCTCCTAGATCTTTTACATAATCAATTTTAGAGTTATCAGAAACAATACCAATTGGTTTAGCGCCAACAATTTTTGCAAGTTGCACTGCCATGCTTCCAAGGCCTCCTGATGCGCCCCATATTAAAACAAACTCACCCGGCTTTAATTCATTGGGAGCGTGGCCAAATAGCATTCTATATGCAGTTGCGAGGGTTAACATATAACAACCACTTTCTTCCCAAGATAAATTTGGTGGCTTACGTAAAACTTGGTGCGCTTGAACAGCTGTGAATTGAGCAAAGGTTCCATCAGCTGTTTCGTAACCAAAGACCTTATTTGTTTTTGATATCATTGGTTCACCACCATTAACCTCAGCATCCTCATGATCCCACTGCATACCATGAATGATTACCTCATCACCCACTTTCCATTTTTTTACGCCAGAACCAACTTTCCAAACAATTCCAGAACAATCAGAACCTGCAATGTGATAGTCTTTTTTAGTCATATCAAGCGTAGATACAGGTTTTCCAAGACCAGCCCAAACACCGTTGTAGTTTACACCCGCGGCCATTACAAATATCAAAACGTCATTGGATCCAACTTCAGGAACATCAAATTCTTCTTCTTTAAATGATTGCATTGGGTTTCCATGACGATCTCTTCTGATTACCCATGCGTGCATTTTCTTAGGGACAAAACCAAGAGGTGGAACTTCACCTATTGCATAAATGTCTTTTTCTTCAGTGGTCATAAATCTGCTCCTGTAGTGTAATTTATATAAAACTAATGTTTCTTTTTTCTAGGTTTATAGCCATTTTAGCTAGATTAGTATATACATTTTAAATAAAAGGATTTAATAAAACCAAAAAAAAACGTTGAAAAACAATGGATAAACCTTGGCTCATAAGAACTTACGCAGGACATTCGTCTGCCAAAAAGTCAAATGAACTCTATCTTAAGAACCTATCAAAAGGTCAAACAGGTATCTCAGTAGCGTTCGATCTACCTACTCAAACTGGGTATGACAGTGATCACATTCTCGCTAAAGGGGAGGTTGGTAAAGTTGGTGTTCCAATCTGTCATATTGGCGATATGAGATCGCTCTTTAATCAAATTCCATTAGATAAAATGAATACATCAATGACCATTAATGCTACAGCTGCATGGTTGCTAAGTTTATATGTAGCCGTTGCAGATGAACAGGGCATAGACAGAAATAAATTACGGGGAACAACTCAAAACGATGTTTTAAAAGAATATCTCTCAAGAGGAACATATATTCTTCCACCTGACCCAAGTTTAAAAATAATATCTGACGTGATTACTTTTACTTTTAAAGAAATGCCAAATTGGAATCCAATCAATGTATGTCCTTACCATTTAGTTGAAGTAGGCGCAACTCCTGAGCAGGAATTAGCTTTTGGTCTTTCAATTGCAGTTGCGTATCTAGATAAAGTTAAAACCTCAAATGTGTTATCAGAGGAAGAATTTGAAAATGTAGTAGGTCGCATAAGCTTCTTCGTTAATTCTGGAATCAAATTTATTACTGAGATGTGTAAAATGAGAGCATTTGTATCTTTGTGGAATGAAATTACAAAAGAGAGATATGGTGTTAAGGATCCTAAAAACAGAAGATTTAGATATGGCATGCAAGTAAACAGTCTTGGATTAACTGAGCAACAACCTGAGAACAACGTATATAGAATATTAATTGAAATGCTAGGCGTCGTTCTCTCAAAGGATGCAAGAGCAAGAGCAGTTCAGTTACCAGCTTGGAATGAAGCAATGGGATTGCCAAGACCATGGGATCAACAATGGTCCTTAAGATTACAACAAATTGTTGCGTATGAAACAGATCTTCTACATTTTGACGATATATTCAATGGCTCTGAAGTAATTGATGAAAAGGTTAAAAATCTTAAAGAGACTGCGATGAAAGAATTTAATCACATTCAATCAATTGGTGGTGCAGTAGCTGCAGTTGAAAGTGGTTACTTAAAACAGGAATTGGTCAATTCTCAAAAAGAAAGGCTAAAAAGAATTAATGATAAAGAGCAAATCGTTGTTGGAGTTAATGAGTTTGTTGAGACTGAAGAGTCACCTCTTGTATCAAATGATGGAGGCATAGAGACAATTGATCCAAAAATTGAAAATGAACAAGTAAAAGCAGTTATTGATTGGAGACAAAACAGAGATCAAAAACAGGTTGATAGTGCTTTAAATCAATTAAGCGAAGCTGCAAAATCTGGAGAAAACATAATGGAAGCTTCTATTACAGCTGCAAAAGCAGGTGTAACAACAGGTGAATGGTCTCAAATACTTCGGGATGTTTTTGGTGAGTTCAAAGCACCGACTGGTATAACTAATATTCAACCATCCAATAATGACGATTACAGCCCAATACGTAAAAGAGTTGAATCATTGTCAGATAAGATGGGAAGAAGAATTAAATTTCTTGTAGGCAAACCTGGCCTTGACGGACATTCTAGTGGAGCTGAACAAATTGCTGTAAGTGCGAGTGATTGTGGAATGGATGTTTTGTACGAAGGAATTAGATTAACACCAGAACAAATAGTAAAATCATCTGTTGAAGAAGATGTACACATCATCGGACTTTCTATTCTATCTGGTTCTCATGTGCAGCTTGTCGAGGAAATTATGAATGAAATGAAAAAAAATAAAGTAGATGATATCCCGGTAATTGTAGGAGGTATAATTCCAACAGAAGATGAAAAGATCTTAATTAAAAATGGAGTTCAAGCAGTTTATACTCCAAAGGATTATCAGCTGAAAGATATAATGAGTGACATTGTGAGCATTGTTGAGAGAAAAGTATCTTAATGCCAATCTTAACTGGACCAGTTTTAGAACCCCAAGACTCTTCAAAGCCATCAAAACTTGTAATATTTTGTCATGGATACGGCGCAGATGGCAATGATCTAATTGGCCTTGCTAATTATATTCAGCCTCAAATGCCCGATGCAGTTTTTTTATCTCCTAATGCACCTGAAAAATGTGGATTAAACCCAATGGGATATCAATGGTTTGATTTTCAATCGGGTGATCCTGCAACTATTTGGAAAGGTGTGTTAAATGCAGCTGATACACTTAATGGTTATATTGATGAACAACTTAAGAATTATGAGTTAAGTGATGATAATTTGGCGCTCGTAGGTTTCAGTCAGGGCACAATGATGAGTTTACATGTCGGCCTTAGAAGAGAAAATTCAATGAGAGCAATTGTTGGCTTTTCAGGAAGGTTAATTGCTCCAGAACTTCTTAAAAATGAATTAAAGTCAAAACCTCCAATTTATCTAATTCATGGAGATATGGACCCTATGGTTCCTTATCAAGAAACTATTGAAGCTGAAAAAAAATTATCACAATTGAGTATAGATGTTAAGGCTCATATTTCTACAAACACTCAGCATTCAATTGCTCAAGACGGATTAGATATAGCTATTAAATTCTTAGTCGAAAAGTTCTCAAATTAAAATATTTTTTGAAATATTTATACAATTGCATATATTAATTAATAATGAGTATTGCAGTTCCTTTAGAAAAATGTCCAGCTTTGGTTCTAAATTCAGATTTCAGGCCTCTTAGCCATTATCCGCTTTCTCTCTGGTGTTGGCAGGATAGTGTAAAAGCTGTTGTTCTTGGAAGGGTAAATATCGTATCAAACTATGAAAGAGAAATTAGAAGTCCAAGTTTTCAAATGTATTTGCCAAGCGTTATTAGTCTAAAAACGTACATCAAGCCAAATAGAAATCCAATATTCTCAAGATTTAACGTTTTTTTGCGTGATAAGTTTAGTTGTCAATATTGTGGTTCAAAGAAAGATTTAACATTTGATCATCTTATACCTAGATCACACGGCGGTGAAACAACTTGGGAAAATATTGTAACAGCATGTTCAAGTTGTAACGTAAAAAAGGGAGGAAAACTTTTGAAAAACTCGGGTATGAAGCCTCTCAATATTCCAAAAGTACCTACAATGGCTGATTTAGATAAATGTGGCCGATCTTTTCCTCCTAACTTTTTGCATGAAAGCTGGATGGATTTCTTATATTGGGATATTCAACTAGAAAGATAATTAAATTCTCTCAGCCAAAAAAATAGCAGCTTTTGTTGTTTCATTGATTGTTTTTCTTAAAACAGAATAACCAAAGGCTTCTCGCGACCCTTCATCAATAGCGGTATTTTTATGTTCAACTTCATCATCACGAAATTTTACTAATTTTTTTCTTAATTCTTCGTCCACTCCCTCTAGTTGATCAATTTGTTTTTGATAATGTTTTTCAATAACTTCTTCAACTGCCTCAGTGCACACATAGGCTGCTTTGGGGCCCATGAGGGCAGTACCTACACCCATTGCGTAAGCACCAATACCAAATAGGCCTTTCAGTTTTGTGGGTCTGATCTTTTTTTCTTTGGCGATATTGTCAAAAAAATCTAAATGTTCCTCTTCATCCATAGCCATTTTCGATATTTGGTCAAAATCTTTCTTATTTTTTTGAAGTTTGAATATCATTTTCTGGCCCTGATATATTTGCTGAGCACCAAGCTCACCTGCCTGATCAACTCTAATAATCTTTTTTAAAATTTTTTCTTTAACGTTCATTTTTCAAAAATACAAAATACAAAGTTATAGATAATAGTAAAAATGTCATAATCAAGTTTGCCTCAGCTACCGAAATAAAATTAAATAAATAAGTAGGTTCGTCACATCTAATCAATGGAGTTTGATTAAGACTTTCTAAAAGTTTAGACTTGTCAGATAAATCAGACAAATTAGAGGTACATCCTGAATTTAAATTAACCAAGCCTCTTTCGACCAATACATGTCTTAAGGTATACAAAAATCCAAATAGTAAAATCAGAATTGAACCATAGTTTGCGATCCTTTTAATTGTTGCTCTTTTTTCAAATTTAAAAATAATTGATGCCAGACCTATTATAATTAATAAATAGTAAGGATACCTTTCAACGAGACACATGTCACAAGGAGCCATATTAAATACGTATTGCAGTACGAATACTGCAATTATTACTAATGCTGAGATAATAAAGTTGATGTTAATAAGACTCATAATTCTAGTATGTAATATATAAAATGCCTAAAATCACTAAAGTTATAAGAATAAATGAATATAAATTTATTCTTTTTTCAAATGATTCAAGTGCAATGCTTCCAAATCGATAGATTAAATAGCCTATAAGAAAAAATCTCACTGATCTTGAGACCACACTTGCAACTAAGAAAATAAAAAAATTAACACCTAAAAAACCACTTGTCAGTGTAACAATTTTAAAAGGAATAGGAGTAAAACCACCTATAAAAACGTAAAGGAAACCATAATTATCTATGTCATTAACAAATGAGTTAAATGACTCAACCAAATTTAAATTCTGAAGAATAAAATTTCCCACACTATTGAAGAAGTATACACCAATAAAATATGCAATTATCGCTCCAGTGATTGAGCCAAGAACTGAGAGTCCAGCAATTTTAAATATTTTCTGTTTGTCTAATGCCATCATTGGAACCATGAATATTTCTTGAGGGAATGGAAAAATAATTGCTTCAATTAATCCCATCAAAAAGATAAACGGATAAGCGAACTTAGTTTTTATAAAACGCTCACCAAGTGAGACAAAATACGCTTTTAAGTTATGATAAATTGAGATTAACATACCATTGCTAATATATATATTTGCATACATAATTCTACTAAGCCTTTATGACGAATATAAGTAAAGTATAATAAGTCTTTAAGAATGGGGATATGGCGGAATTGGTAGACGCGCCAGACTCAAAATCTGGTGCCTTCGGGCGTTCCGGTTCGACTCCGGATATCCCTACCAGTATTTTATATGAGAAAAAAAAAGATAAAGATAAATAAACTTGATTACATTAATCCGGAAGAAGTATTAATAAGATTTCAAGATAAAAGAAATTTAATTTTTTTAGATAGTGCAAATAAAACGATATCTGAAAATAATCGGTATTCCTATATTGCATTTGATCCAATCTACACCATAAAGTTCAATGCAAGCAAAAATTATTTAAATTCAAAAAAATTTGCAAGAATAAATAAATTAATATCAAGTTTTAAATCAAAAAAAATTAAATCATTACCAAAGTTTCAGTGTGGTTTAGCAGGCTATGTTTCTTATGAAGCGGGCCTTGCAAAGGAAAAGATTGAAAGTGCAAATCCATTAGAAAAAATATTGCCAAATTTATTTTTTGGTCTCTTCGATATAGTGATTGCTTTCGATAACAAATTGAAAAGAGCTTATCTTTTTTCAATTAATTTAGATAAAGAATTTAAAATTGAGCTATCACATCAAATTCGATTACAAAATGCAAAAAACTTGTACTCGGTGCCGCGGATAAATAATCCAATTAACAAACTACTTGGTTTTCAGTGGAAAAAAGATTTTGATAAAAGAAAATATATTTCAAAAATTAATAAAATACTAAATTACATAAAAAATGGTGACATATTCCAAGCTAACTTCACTCAACGTTTTTTATCTAAGATTCCAAAAGATTATGATGTCGTTCGGTACTATTTGCATTATCGAAAAAATACAGAGACACCTTTTTCATGCTTAATTAGAAGTGAGGATTTTAATATATTTTCTTATTCACCTGAAAGATTTCTAAAATTAGAGAATAACAAAATTATGGTTTCGCCAATAAAAGGTACAATTGAAAGAGGTGAGAGTGAATTCGAAGATGCAAAATTAAAAGAACAATTATCTTCAAGTAAGAAGGATAATGCTGAAAATTTAATGATCGTTGACGTTTTGAGAAATGACATTTCTGAAGTCTGTAAACCTGGAACGGTAAAAGTTTCTCGTTTGGCTGAACTAGAAACCTATAACAATGTTCACCATCTTGTTTCTGATATTGAGGGTACGTTATCTAAAGGTATGAATATATTTGATGTTATAAAACACTGTATGCCTGGAGGATCCGTAACTGGGGCACCAAAAGTAAGAGCAATGCAAATTATTTCAGAATTAGAAACTTTCAAAAGAGGTGTTTATTGTGGAGCTATAGGTTTTGTCTCATTTAGTGGTTATGCAGATTTTAATATCCCAATCAGAACCATTACTGTCAATAATGAAAAAGTATTTCTAAATTCTGGGGGAGGGATCGTAGCAGACTCAAAACCTTTAAATGAATATCATGAATTGAATAAAAAAGTTGAGAATCTATTGCAGATTAATAAAAAATCATTGAATAAGTTTATGTCTAAGAAAAAACAAATATAATGAAAGTTTATCTCAATAATAAATTTATAGATGAAGAAAAAGCAACTATTAACGTAAAAGACCGCGGCTTACTTTTAGGAGACAGTATTTTTGATACTTTATTATATAATAAAAACAAAATAATTTTATTTGATTTTCATTTTGCTCGATTTAATAAATCAATAAGAAATAATTATTTTAATTTCAAGTTATCAAAGAAGAATTTACAAAATATAATTTTAAAATTAATAAAAAAAAATAATCTTTTAAATAGCAAACTTTCAATAAGATATACATTGACCAGAGGGTATGCAAAGAGAAGAGGGTTAGATATTGAAAACAATCAAAAGTCAAATTTTCTTATTACTATTTCCAAATTAACCAGTAATCATACAACCATAAAGCCAGTGAAACTTAAAGTTTCAAAAATTAAAAGACTCTCAAATTCTTTGTTATCTAGAAATAAAACAAACAATTATTTTGAGAATATCCAATCAAAACTCATTGCGCAGAAAAATGGCTATGACGACGCATTAATGCTTAACGAAAGTGACAAAATTTGCTGCTGTTCAAGCTCAAATATTTATTTTGTTAAAAAAAATAAAATTTTTACCCCTCCAATCAATGATGGCGCCTTAGATGGCACTGTGAGGCGTTTATTAATTGAAAAGAAAAAGGTTGAAGTTAGAAGCATATCATTGAATAATCTTTCCAATGTAAGTGAAATATTTCTTACAAATAGCATTGGTTTGCGGCCAGTTAGTAAAATTAATAACCGTTCTTTTAAAAACGGGCCAATAACTGAAAAAATTACGGAATATTTGAATAAATTAGGTATTTAAAATGAGTGTTGCAAGTGCAGTTTCAAGAGAATTTAGTTATTTTAAGTTTTTTTTAAAATTAGTTGGACGATCAAGAAGTTTCGACAAAAAAAAATATACAACTGTAGCTGATATTATGGAGGAACAGGTTGATAAAACTCCTGACAATATTGCTATCGAGTTTGAAGACAAGAAATACACATATCGTGAGATGGATGCTGAAGCGAACCAGATTGCAAACTGGGCAATTAATAAAGGTTATAAGACGGGAGATGTAATATCTCTTTTGATGGAAAATAAACCTGAATATATATTTACATGGTTCGGGCTTGCGAAGATCGGCGTTACAGTTGCTTGTCTCAATAATAATATAAAAAGTAAATCGCTCGCTCACTGCATTAAAAAATCGGAAAGTAAAAGTCTAATCATAAGTTCTGATTTAATGGAAAATCTTGCATCGGCTCAAGAATATATTGAAGGTAATTTAGATGTTTACGTAGCAGGTCAGGACGTTCAAGGTTATGAAACTTTAGATGGCTCACAAATTGAAAACAGTAAAGTAAGACCCAAATCTTCGTTAAGAGAAGAATTATCAAATAGCCAATCATTATTTTATATTTATACAAGTGGAACTACAGGCATGCCAAAAGCCGCAAACTTCAGCCATCAAAAATTTTTAGTTGGATGCGGTCTGCAAATGTTTTCACTTGATATGAAACCAACTGATAAAACTTACATGGTCTTACCACTCTATCATGCAACTGGTGGAGTTGTTGGTGTTGGTTCGACATTTTGTACTGGTGGCACACTAGTATTGAGAAAGAAATTCTCTGCTGCTAGTTTTTGGGAAGATTGCGTTAAGCATGATGTAACAGTAATTACATATATTGGTGAACTGTTTCGTTATTTAGTTGCTACAAAGAAAAGTGAATACGAAACGAAGCATAAAATTAGGGGCATATATGGTAACGGTCTCAGACCTGAAGTTTGGAAGATTGTTCAAGAAAGATTTGGTATAGATAGGATTGTTGAGTTTTATGGGGCCTCAGAGGGAAATATCTCACTAACAAATGTTGATAGTAAGTTCGGTTCAATCGGAAGAATACCCCCATACCTAAAAAGTGTATTGCCAACTAAAGTAGTTAAATTCGATGTAGAAAATGAGGTAGTGATCAGAGATGAGAATGGGTTTTGTATAGAATGTGAAGATGGTGAGGCCGGTGAGGCGATTGGATTTATACCTGATGATGATAAGTTCACGGGTAAATTTGAAGGCTATACAGACAAAGAGGCAACAAAGAAAAAAATTCTTGAGAATGCCTTTGAAAAAGGTGATCGATGGTTCTCTTCTGGAGACCTACTTAAAAAAGATAAGCAGGGATATTACTATTTCGTTGACCGTATAGGTGATACTTTTAGATGGAAATCAGAAAATGTTTCAACTAATGAAGTAAGTGAAGCCATCTCTGCGTATAAAGGTATTGATGAAGTCAACGTTTATGGAGTTGAAGTACCCAACCAAGACGGCAGAGCCGGAATGGCTTCCTTAGTTGTAAATGATGAATTTAAATTAGAGCAACTTTATGAATATCTGACAGAGCAATTGCCAGCTTATAGTGTTCCAGTATTTATTAGGATAAGTCCAGAAATAGAAAAAACTGGGACGTTCAAGTATAAGAAAACTGATTTAGTAAAAGATGGTTATGACCCAACAAAAATTCAAGATCCAATTTATTTTGCTTCAGGAGATGAAAAAAAATATTTAAATTTAGATCAAGAGTCTTTTAATAAAATTAATAGCAGAGATATTAGAATTTAAAAATATTTTGCAATTTTTAATGTTAGCTGAGAGTCTTCCTCAAACGCATATGTAAAATCATCAGCATCAATCTCTCCGTTGATACTCATATCTATAAATACTTTGAGATCATCTCTAATGCGTTGTTCAAATTCAGCGAAAAATCTATTTGAACTTCCACTCATATCAGCGACTAAACCAGCTAGTAGGCTTGTTGATTTTATATCATTTTTTGTCCATCTTAATGCTAAGACTCCTTCATTATTGAAAGCAAAGTCATTTCTATCATCAAATGTGTATTCAACTATAATTCCTAAATCACTTGTGGTTTCTCTCAAACCATAAATAGTGTACTCTGTCCCTCCTGCTATTCCAAAGTGCCGTTCTTCCCCATTTTTTGCAGTAAGTGTCTCAAGTTTGTATAACCATGCACCTTTCGTTGATTGAATATCTAAACTAGTTTGAGATAAAATAGGATAGTAAGCATCTAATTTTTGAGACAAAGGATTTACGTTGAGCTCCGGAGACCTGTTATTTCCATAAAAATGAGCTATACCAATATCGTAATCATCGTAAACTGTGGAATAACGAACAGCGGCGTCAATTTTATTTTTCTTTGATGAAGACTCATAGACAACTGTGCTCTTATCAACTTCGAGAGCTAGCCTGGGCCTTCCATTTCTTCCTGGAAAAATCCTTTCCTTAAAAAATGGCATTATGAATAAATCAAAATTACCATATGAATGATTGTAATTTAATGAAATCATCGGTTGCCCAAATTTTTTTGTTCCAGAAATATCCTCAGCTAAATTTGATTGATTGATTATATCAATAATATTAAAACTTTCGTTTACACCCCAAAAAATTAGTTCATTTCCAATTTTGAGAGTTATGTCATCAAAATATTGCTCATACTTTAATTTTTGAAAGTCAATATAACTGCGTTCACTATCTTTCTCATCTATACGTCCAGTAGTATTAATTGTAATTTTTTGATCTACATCATTTAAGTAGGTAATGAATGTCCCTTTTACAAAAATTGATTGATTAGAATTTGATTGATCGTGTCTTCCATCTCCATTTAAAAATGTGGTTATCTCAGGTTGAATAAATCCATACGCTTTATAATCGATAGCTGATGCATTTTGAGAGGCAACCAAATATTGTAAAAATAAAAAAAGAAACGAAATAATATATTTTTTTAGCACTGCTAATCTGCTAGTCGCAATATACTAGACTTCTCAAAATCTTTTTTATTGATGCCTACATCTAACTCTCTATTCAGCCATTTGAAAATAGTTATATTTTTGTTTTGAATATTTTCTACTTTCATTGTATTTGCCATCCAAATTTTATCTTTGTACAAAACATAATCCTCTAAATACAGCGTTTTTAAAAGTTCACCCTTTCTGTCATAAAAGTCTAATTTGTGTGTTCGATTTAAATTATCAATAAGTGAAATTCTTTTTGAATATCCAGAATTTTCATAGTTTGGATAAGACTCTAACTTATAAAAAGTTTCATTATTTTCTACTTCTTCACCAAGAAATTTCCATTCGTACTTTCTGTAGTCAGTTCCCGAAAAATCTTCAAAAGCCACTTCACTGCCCATAAATGCTCCTGATTTATTACTAGAAGAAATTCTTTTTACACGACCCAGAGCAGGCAAATATAGCCATTGGTCATCATCGTCACTTATGTGTGTATGAGACAGCATAACTGTGCCCTCTACGTCTTTGGGAGTTTTAAAGTAAGTCAAGCTTTTATCGCCATCGTTTGGATCTAAATTCTCAAGTGTTTTACCTGATACTTCGCGTGTTACTTCATTACCTTTGGGATCAATAAGTATCATCAATTGATCTGACACCATGTCAGTAAAGCCTCTGCCATTTTCATATGACGCTTTAGCTATTCTGAGTCCTTTTTCCTCAGCTGTTTCGGCACTAAGATGAAATGGAAAAAGGGTAAATACGATAAATATAATTTTTACATATTTCATTCTTTTCATTTTAAACTTTTTTTCCAAATATTAAAAGCAAAGCCGGTAAAAGCAATAGGTCTATGAGTAAAGCTATCATAATTATTAAAGCACACATCCCACCAATTATAAAATTATAGTAGAACATTGATTGCGTTAAAAATAAGAACCCAGAAAAAAGACAAATTGATGCAACAATTATAGGATAACCAACAAATCTAAAACAATATTGTATTGCTTCTCTTGGGGGTAAATTTATTGCAAGAGCTTTTTTATATTTTGATAAAAAGTGGATAGTTGCGTCAACTACAAGGCCTATTGAAATAAGAACAGCAAATTGATGAGCGGCCGTTACCATATCAGTGGCAAGAGTAAGAAGACCGAAACCAAGTACAAAAGGAATAATATTTGGAACGATGCTTATTATGCCGTACCTAAAACTTTGCAGAGAAATTCCAACAACCATAATTATAAACGTAAAAGAGATTAAAAGCCCGATTACTAACCCTCTTGTGTTTTCAACAAATAGTTGTGGCATCATAATTGGAATCCCAGCAACTCCATTTGTGCTAAAAGGTGAAATATTTTTATTAACCCATTCATCCACACGTGCATTGAATGCAACTGACTCCATTGATGTAGAGTTATTTGTTCTGATAAGAATTCTAGAATCTGATTTATCTGCAGTCATTTGATTTTTTAAATCCATCCCATAGGGCACTGAAAACTCATACAATAGCAGATACTGCGCAATGAGTGCTTTATTGTCTGGAATTGCATAATACTCATCCAAGCCGCTATTCATGTTTTTATGTAAAGTTTTAATAACATCTGAAATAGTGGATACATCAGCTACTTCAGGTTGAGTAAGGAGCCAGCTTTCGAACTCATCAAGCTTTTTAAGGTATTCAGGATTTGTTATACCATCCGGCTCATTTGATTGCATATCAGAAAATATATAAAAAGAGCTTCCAAATTCAGGGTCAACAGTATTTTTTACTTCTAGCCATTCAGGGACTCTATCGAAATAAGTACTAAAATAATCATCAAAATGTAAATTTGGTAGTAAACTAAAAACTGCTATACAAATCGCAGTTATTACAATAACGAACCTCTCCTTAAATTTATAAATTAATTCACCTAAGTTTTTTAGAACTTCTAGAACATAACTTTTTCTTTTTCTTGCATTAATTGGAAGTAAAGAAAACATAGCTGGAAGCATCGTCACACTTAAAATAAATCCAATAGCTGCGCCAATTACAACAGTATTAGCCATTTCGCTATAAGCTGGTATATCCCCAAAGTTAATACCTGCGATCCCTGCAGCTGTTGTGAAACTTGTAAGAAATATTGGTACAAAATTTATTTTTAAACTCTCAATAATAGCATCATTCTTTGTCATTCCTTCAGTTATGTTAGTCAAACCAATTGACAACATATGTATGGCATGCGTTAGTGATATTGTAAGTATAATTATTGGTGCAGTAATAAGTGGGGGTTGTACTTCAAACCCAAGCCATCCAGCAGCTCCAAGTGATGGCAGAATAGACAACATAATTACAATTAGTGAGATTATTGAAGCTACGACAGATCTCAATAAAATATAAGTTAAGATAATTATCAGCAGTAAAAAACTTGGATACATTTTTGATGCATCAGACTCCGAGGTAGATTGAAAATTATGTGAGAATTGAGCAGAGCCTGCTACGCCAACAAATATATCTTCATATCTGTCTTCAAAAAAATTTTTTTGTTCCCAGGCAAATGAAATTGGTTCCTGGAAAGCAATATCTTCAGGCATTTCAAGATTAATATTAACTAAACCTATTTTTCCACTTTCAGACATCACAAAATTTACAACCGCGTCCTCTAAAACTGCAGCATTATATAAATTTGCAATTTCATTTGTGCTTAATGAGTCAACATCATGAACAAAATCACTAATTGATATGTCATCGCCGTCTACTGTAGTGTATTGATGGTTTGTAATTGAGCTTACTCTTGACGAATATGGTGTTTGCCAGGAAATTTCAGTGAGTTCATGAATAAGACTTAATACATCTTTTTGAAATATGTTACCCTTTTCTGGTTTAACAACAAAAGTCAGAACATCTATGTTTCCATACTTTTCCTCTAAATCCAGCACATCTTTGTAGTATTTAAAATCTTCCTCAACAAAGCCCCTATATCCTGAGGGCGTTTCTAGGAATTTCATACCGAATGATATTGTGAAAATGATTAATAAACTGCCTAATATTACTTTAATACGATGGTTTACTAAAATCTTGCCAAATATTTCAATTCTGTCTTCTAAATTCATATGGAAAAATATATACCTTCTTTTATAAATTAAAACAGTATGAAAACTAGTAAGAAAATATATTTAATATCACCTCGTGGATTTTGTGCTGGCGTTACCCGCGCAATTGAAATAGTTGAACTAGCAATCAAAAAATATGGCCCACCAGTTTATGTGAATCACGAAATTGTTCATAACAAATATGTCATAGATGAATTGAGTGATAAGGGTGCAGTTTTTTTAGATAATATTAATGATGCGCCCCCAGATCGTCCATTTATCTTTTCCGCTCACGGTGTTTCAAAGGATGTTGAGCTACATGCAAATAAAAAAAATAAAATAGTTATTAATGCAACATGTCCGCTTGTAACCAAAGTTCATGTTCAAGCTATGAAGTTTTTTGAATTGGGTTACCGCATTATTCTTATAGGACATAAAAACCACCCTGAAGTAATAGGAACCATGGGCCAGCTTCCAAGTGGCAGCATAGAACTTGTTGAAACGGTAAGTGATGTGATGAAACTGTCTATAAATGACAATGATAATTTTGCCTATTTAACTCAAACAACACTCTCACTCGATGATACAAAAAAAATAATAGAAGCATTAAAAGTTCGATTACCTAAAATAATTTCTTCTCCAAAAGAAGATATTTGCTATGCAACCTCAAATCGTCAAAAAGCAATAAAAGAATACGCTCAAATGTGTGATGCTTTTATAGTTGTTGGATCAAGTAATTCATCTAATTCTAATCGCTTGGTGGAAGTTGCAAAAAATGCAGGTTGTGAGAACTCAATTCTCTTGGAAAACGAAGTTAATCTAAATGTAAAAGACTATGAGCATATGACGTCAATTGGTATTTCTTCAGGCGCATCGGTTCCTGACATACTGGTTAAAAATGTAATTAATAAATTTGCAGAATTTTATCAAGTTACTATTGAAGAGCTCAGTTTAGGAAATGAAAACGTAACTTTTAAATTACCTAAGGAATTGAGAGTTGGTTAACATAAAAGATTTAAAATGGGATTATAGTAACCCTCATATTTTAAAGTTCACCATAAAAGAGAGTGATATTGATATTTTAGGGCATGTTAATAATAAAGTTTATTTAAATTGGTGTGAACTAGTCAGTTGGGATCATTCAGCTAAATTAGGTATTACTCCTGATGTATATAAAAAATATCAATGTGCATGTGTTGTTATTAGGAGTGAAAATAATTTTTCTGGATCACTTTTCATTGGCGATGAAATTGCGATTTCAACATGGATTACAAAGACTGATAAAAAAATCAGATTGAGCAGATTTTTTCAAATAATAAATATTGCAAAAAATCAAACTGTCTTTACTTCAAATGTTGACTATGCGTGCGTGAGTCTTATTAATTTTAAACCTATAAGAATGCCTGAAATTTATAAAAATAGTTATGAAGTTACTTGTGATGTTTAAATTAAGAAATGTCACTATTGATGATATACAAGATATCATTTTGATTAATGAAGATGCTATACCTGCTGTGAACTCCGTATCATATGAAGAGTTTTTAAATTTTTATGAAAAAAAAACTTATTTTAAAGTAGCTATCAATAATGATAATAATATTTGTGGGTTTTTACTTGTTTTACCATCTGGCCTTGATTATCAGAGTTTAAATTATAAGTGGTTTACGGAGAGATATAGTGATTTTGCGTACATTGATAGAATTGCTATATCAAGTAAATTTAGAGGAATGGGTATAGGAAAAAGTCTGTATCTAGATCTCGAAAGTTCACTAGATGAATATAATATGATTGCATGCGAATTTAATATAGAACCTCCAAACCCAATTTCTAAAAGTTTTCATGAAAGTTTAGACTATAAGAATGTTGGCTTTCAGTTTACTGAAAATAATACAAAAAAAGTTTCATTAATGGTTAAAAATATCTAATGAGTTCTAATTTTGTAGATGTACTGGTAATTGGTGGAGGTGTTATTGGGTTAGCCATAGCTAAAAGTTTTGCTGCTAAAGGTCATGAAGTCATTGTATTGGAGAAAGAAAATACATTTGGTTCTGTTACTAGTTCAAGAAATAGCGGAGTAATTCATGCAGGTGTTTATTATGACAAGGACTCAATGAAGGCTAAATTTTGTGCCGATGGAAATCGTAGAATGTATGAGTATTGTCAAAAATTTAATGTGCCTCACATTAATACAGGAAAGTTCATTGTCGCAACATCTCCCAACGAAATTCCCAAACTCGAGGAAATTTTTTCCAAAGCAGAATATAATGGTGTTGAAGGAATAGAAAGAGTAACAGGAAATTACGTTACCAGCAAAGAGCCTTTAGTGGAATGTATTGAGGCATTATTTGTGCCATCATCAGGCATTGTTGATCAAAACTCTCTCATGAGGTCTTATCTTGGTGAACTGGAGGAAAGCTCCGGCAATATTGTTTTTAATTCACAATTCTTACATTCTGAAATTCATGGTGATAAATATTGCTCTACTGTGCTCAGTGATGGAGAAGAAATAATTATAGAATCGTCAGTTATAATAAATACTGCTGGTCTAAATGCTGAAAATATTGCAAATAATATTCTACCCTTAGATAAAAAATATATTCCCAAAACATATTTCGCCAAAGGTAATTATTTCGAAACAGGAAAAGACCTAAAGATTCGACATCTAATTTACCCAATACCAAATGATGCAAGTCTTGGTTTACATTTGGGATTAGATTTAGGAATGCAAGTTAGATTTGGACCTGATGTTGAATGGGTAGATGAAATTGATTATGAAGTAAAAAAAGATAGACAAGTTTTGTTTCATAATGATGTCATAAAATATATTCCCTCAATTAAAATTGAAGATCTTAAAGCCGGATATTCAGGTGTAAGACCAAAACTTAAGAATAAAGGCGAGGGTAAAAGTGACTTTTCAATTCAAGGAGAAGAGACACATGGTATTAAAAATCTTGTTAACTTATTTGGAATGGAATCGCCTGGGTTGACCTCTTCACTTGTTATTGGAGAATACGTTACCAATATGATAAATTAAAAAAGGAACTCTTTCTTTTGTGAATTTGATATATAGGATTTCATCTTCATCATAGCACCTTTTTCTATCTGTCTTACACGTTCTTTAGAAATTTTTAACTCCTTGCCAAGTATATCTAATGTTTTAACTTCCTCTGAAAGGTGTCTATCCTTGATTATTTTTACTTCCCTTTCATCAAGTATCTCTAAAGTTTGTTTTATTAAGTCTTTTTTGAAATTTATTTGATTCTTTTCAAATACCTTATCATCAGGTCTTGCATCTTCGTCCTCAATGAGTTCCATAAACTCACTTTCACTTTCGTCATTAATTTTATGATTAAGAGAACTATCGTTTTGACTAATTCTGCTATCCATTTTTATAACATCAGAAGTTGAAATATTTAAATCATTAGCAATGCCTTGCGCAGTACGAAAATCAATTGATCCATGTTCCGTTTGATGAATTTTCTGTTTTAATTTTCTGAGACTAAAAAATAAGCTTTTTTGTTTTGAGGTAGTTGCGATTCTAACTAATGACCAATTTTTTAGAACGAAGTCTTGAATTGATGCCCTGATCCACCATCCAGCATAAGTTGAGAATCTAACTTCTTTGTCTAATTCAAATCTTTCTGCAGCTTTCATAAGACCTATATTTCCTTCTTGAATAAGGTCGCTTAAATTAAGACCGTAGTTCTTATACTTAACAGCAAAAGCAATAACCAATCTTATGTGAGATTGAGTTAGTTCGTGCAATGCCTTTTCATCTTTATTCTTGATCCATTTTTTTGCTAAAACCTTTTCGTGATTCTCTTCAAGCAAAGGAATAGACATAGCTTTTTTAACAAAAGACTTCATTTCATTTGTATCATCAAAACTTGACATGATGGCAAAATACAAATTCAATATGAAAAGACAATTTGAATCTTCAATTTTGAGGGGATAAAAACTGCCAATGTGGCTTTATTTAACATGAAAGACATTGTAAAATATGAAGATTTTGAAAAAATTGAGATCTTGGTAGGTACTATTTTAGAAGTAAAAATAAACGAAAAGGCGAGAAAACCAGCTTATGTGCTGAAAATAGATTTTGGTGAAAAAGTTGGTATTAAACAAAGTTCAGCTCAAATAACAAATTATTCAATTGAAGAGCTTCTTCAAAAACAAATTATCGCAGTATGTAATTTTGAGAAAAAAAATATCGCAGGTATTGAGTCAGAGGCATTAATTCTAGGCGCAATAAATGAAAATAAAGAGGTGATCTTGCTGCATCCACAACAAAAAGTAGATAATGGATCGAACGTTTACTGACTTGTGTTGGCGCGCTCGAGATGATTCGAACATCCGACCCCAGGATTAGGAATCCTGTGCTCTATCCTGCTGAGCTACGAGCGCATAATTAAAGATTTTTTCTAAAAAAAAATAATTTTTATTTTATTTTAATTAAAATAAATAAAAAAAAATAAATTTTTGTTACTATAAAAAAATCTAATAACTATAAGTATTTAAATACATTTACTAACAATTTAAAATACATTGAAAAAAAAATTTCAAATTCAAAAATTTCAAAAAACAGCGAAAAATTGACAGTTTTTCATAAAAGTTTAATCATTGTATTAGAACGAATCAATTTTGATTCATCTAATAACCTCTAACTAAACCCAAACGGGGGGAGATAATTATGGAGGAACTTAAAGTGATCTTTGCGAAAGCAAGGAAAAAAGCTAAGAAAAAAGCAGCACCTAAGAAAAAACGTAAAGCTGCTAAAAGGAAGCCAGCTAAGAAAAAAGCAGCTCCTAAAAAGAAAAAGCGTAAAGCAGCTAAAAGGAAGCCAGCTAAGAAAAAAGCTGCTCCTAAAAAGAAAAAAAGGAAAGCCGCTAAGAAAAAAGCCGCTCCTAAAAAGAAAAAGAAAGCTGCTAGAAGAAAAAAAAGAAGATAATTAGCATTGATTAATCAATGCTTTTTTTTTGCGCCCTTAGTTCAACAAACTAGGGGCGTTTTTTAGTTTATCTCTACCAAGAATCTTATCGACTTTTTTTATTGCATTTTCCTCGGTAATTCTAAGTCCAGCAATCACTTCTCTCAAAAATCGATCATAAGATAATTCAAAAAGTTGACGCTCACTATAAGATTGCTCTATTTGATTATTTGCTCTGTTAAGATCTCTAACAACTTCAGCGATCTGTTCAATGTCACCTGAGTTAATTTTAAGGTCATATTCCTGAGCCCTTCTACTCCACATTGTTCTCTTTATTTTTGGTTTTTGAGAAAGGATTTTTAATACAGTCTGAATTTTAGATGGTTTTGATACTTTTCTTAAATTAAGAGACTTAGCTTTTTCAACCGGAACTCTCAAAATTAATTTATCTCGTACAAACTCTATCACATACATTTCTAGTTTTTGTCCAACGACCTCTCTTTTTTCAATGTCTATAACTTGGCCTACGCCGTGTGTTGGATAAACAACATGATCCTTTGTATTAAAAATTTTTTTAACTTTTTTTTCTTTAATGGTCTTTATTTCTAAAAACTTTTTAACTTTTTTTGCTTGATAGTGAGCAGGGTTAATAATTCGATTATTAACTTTTTTGTCAGATTGTGGAGGAAGTTTAGGCTCTACAAATTTCTTTACTTCTTTTGTTTTTTTAACAACTTTTTTTACTTGTTTCTTTTTTGGAGTCTTCTTTACTGAGGTTTTCTTTTTTACAACTTTAGTTTTTTTCTTTACTGTTTTCTTTTTTAGAATTTTCTTTTTGTCGACTTTAATGACTTTTTTCTTTTTTTTCATAGAATTACCTAACCCCCAGATTTTTCGGAGAAATATTTATCATATTTATTTTCTTCATTCTCATACATTTTTGCATCAGTTGGAGAATCTTTCTTCATAGTAATGTTTGGCCATATTTCTGAAAACTTTTGATTCACTTCTAGCCATTTTTCATCTTTATCATCCGTATCAGAGATGATTGCATCAACAGGACACTCTGGTTCACACACACCACAATCTATGCATTCATCAGGATTAATTACTAACATATTTTCACCTTCGTAGAAACAATCAACCGGACATACCTCCACGCAATCGGTATATTTGCATTTTATGCATTTTTCATTAACTAGGTAGGTCATTTTAAACTATTGTGAGAGTTTTTTCTTTATTTCACCAACTTTAAAGTCATCGATATATAAAAGACCAGATATTTTACGTACTAAAGCATTTTCATAATCATCAATTCTGCCGTCTGCAATTACAATCTTCCATATCATTTCAATTATCATTATTTTTTCATCGTCATTTAGTAAGCTATTAATTTTTGACGTGAATTGGTGAATATCATTCGCGTTATCAACAAGTTCATAAGAAGCGTCAAAAAGTTTATTTAACTTATCGTTATCTAAATTATAAAAATTACCAAGCAATTTTAATATCTCATCTTTTTCAATCTCATCGAATTCACCATCGTGCAGAGCCGTAGTAACCATCAACGATGCAACAGCTAATTGAGATGCCTCAAATTCCTCTTCTTTGGCATCATTTTTATCTGATAATAGCGTTTTGAATTTATCTAACATAATAACATATTTGTATATTAGAATTTAAAGAGTACTATATGTGGTGACCATTATAGAACAAAAGGTGTAGATTATATGTCCGAATCACCAACTTGGAATGTTCTTTAAATATTCTAATTTTTTTTATTTCTAATTAACTATATATATCACTTAATCAAAATTTAAAAGTTTCAATAAAAATGACTAATAAATCAAATAATGGCTTTAATACTTGGCAAAAAAGTTTCGAAAAAGAAACTAAGAAAAATTTTAGTGATGCAATATCAGAGACTGATGAAGGAATAAATATTAAGCCAGTATATACTAAAGAGGACCTGGAGAACTTTTCATTTGTTAAAAAACAATCTCTTCCTGGACAATGGCCATATACAAGAGGTCCAAAGGCATCAATGTACACAAATAGACCTTGGACGATAAGGCAGTATGCTGGATTTTCAACTGCCGAGGAATCCAATGAATTTTATAAAAAGAATTTAGAATCTGGTCAAAAAGGTCTTTCAGTTGCTTTTGATTTGCCAACACACAGGGGGTATGACTCAGATGATGATTTGGTAATGGGTGATGTGGGTAAAGCTGGTGTAGCTATAGATACTGTTGAGGATATGAAAATACTTTTTAATAATATTCCTCTAGATCAAATGTCAGTCTCAATGACTATGAATGGCGCAGTGTTGCCAGTACTCGCGTCATTTATTGTTGCAGGAGAAGAACAGGGTGTTGATAGAAGTTTACTATCAGGAACAATTCAGAATGATATCTTAAAAGAGTTTATGGTAAGAAATACTTATATATATCCTCCTGAGCCATCGATGAAAATTGTTGCCGATATTATTGAATTCACTTCAAAAGAAATGCCTAAGTTTAATTCTATTTCGATTTCAGGTTATCATATGCAAGAAGCCGGTGCTGATAATGTTCTTGAATTAGCTTATACTTTAGCTGACGGAATGGAATATGTAAGAGCGGCAATGTCCAAGGGTCTTGATGTTGATGATTTTGCACCGAGGCTCTCTTTCTTTTTTGCAATCGGAACGGACTTTTTTATGGAGATTGCTAAATTAAGAGCCGCAAGAACTCTGTGGGCTAAGATCATGAAAGACTTTGGGGCCAAAAATGAAAGATCTCTTATTTTAAGAACACACTGTCAAACATCTGGCGTATCTTTAACTGAGAAAGATCCTTATAATAACATTATAAGAACATCCTATGAGGCCTTATCTGCTATACTTGGAGGAACGCAAAGTTTGCACACAAATTCCTTCGATGAAGCAATTGCTTTACCAACAGACGAGTCAGCAAGAATTGCTAGAAATACTCAATTGATTCTTCAAAATGAAACTGGTGTTACAAAAACAGTCGACCCTCTTGCAGGGTCATATTTTGTTGAAAACTTAACTGAAGAACTATCAAAAAAAGCCTGGGATATTATTACAGAAATTGAAGAATTAGGTGGAATGACCAAAGCTGTTAAAGCAGGGATTCCTAAATTAAAAATTGAAGAGTCTGCAACTAAAAAGCAAGCTAAAGTTGATAGCGGATCAAGGGTTGTGGTTGGTGTAAATAAATATAAAAACCCAAAAGAACCATCAGTTGATGTGAGAGTAATTGATAATAATCGCGTTCGAGATGATCAAATAAAGAAAATACAGGCAATAAAAGAGTCACGTGATACAACAGCTGTCAAAAAAGCACTTGCTAATTTAACAAATGCTGCAAAAGATGAGACAAATCTTCTAGTGCCTTGCATAGAAGCCATTAAATTAAGAGCAACGGTTGGAGAAGTTTCAAAGGCATTAGAGCAAGTATATGGTAGACATTTTGCGAAAAGCTTAAGCGTTTCAGGAGTATATGGTAAACATTTTGAAGGTGATAAAGAATTTATGAAAGTTGAGAGTAAAATTAAGGAATTTGAAAATGTAAATGGTAGAAGACCAAGAGTTCTAGTAGTTAAAATGGGTCAGGATGGCCACGATAGGGGGGCAAAGATTGTTGCAACATCATTTGCTGACATGGGTTTTGATGTTGATATGGGCCCACTATTTCAATCGCCTAAAGATGTTGCAAAGGATGCTATTGAAAATGATGTTCACGCGATTGGAGTTTCAACTTTAGCGGCAGGACATAAAACACTTGTACCTGAATTAATGAAAGGCCTAAAAGAGATTGATCCTAAGTCAAAGATAATTGTTTTTGTGGGGGGCATAATTCCAGAACAAGATTACGAATTTCTGTATGAAAATAATGTATCAGCCATTTTTGGTCCAGGTTCCAACATCATAGAGTCTGCCGAAAAAGTTATCGATTTGATTTCAGATAACTTAAGTAAAGAATAGTTAATGGAATTAGTAGATAAGATTTTTAAGGGTGAAAGAGCTGCCATTGCTAAAGCTATTACATTAGTTGAGTCCTCAAAAGACACTGATCAACAAATTAGTAGGCAGCTAATATCAGAGTTAATTAAGAAGCCTGGCAAATCAATAAGAGTAGGTTTCTCTGGCCCGCCAGGAGTTGGGAAGTCAACATTCATTGAGTCCTTTGGAAGTTATTTAGTCAGTCAAAATTATAAGTTAGGTATTTTAGCTATTGATCCATCCTCACAAATTACTGGTGGGTCAATATTAGGAGATAAAACTCGAATGGTAGAGATATCAAAAAATCCAAATACTTTTATAAGGTCTACACCGTCAAGAGGCACTTTAGGAGGTATCTCAATGGGAACTCGAGAAGCATCCATAATATTAGATGCTGCAGGCTATGACTTTATATTTATTGAAACAGTTGGCGTGGGACAATCAGAAATTGTTGCAAGTAATTTAGTTGATATATTTACTCTTATTGTTGGCCCTGGTTCTGGTGATGAACTGCAAGGAATAAAAAAAGGTATTACGGAATATGCAGATATATTTATAGTCAATAAAAATGACGGTGAGTTGAAAATGGAAGCTTCAAAAACTGCCGCTGACTATAAATCAGCCCTGAGTTACTATAAGAAATTAGATGAGCTTGAAAAGCAGGTGTTATTAGTATCTGCGATTGAGCAAACTGGAATGGAGGATGTTATTAAAACAATTAATCAGATAATCGATCAAAATAAGCTAAAAGGGATATTTGATGAGAGACGTGCTGATCAGCTTGAATACTGGATCGAAGAAGAGGTAAAAAATATAATTGCATCAGACATAACAAACCGACTGACAAGTAAGGGAAATATTTCAAAATACTCTGAAAAAGTAATGAAAAATGAAATGTCTATGTACGAAGCAGTTGAAACAATCACAAAAGATACCCTCAAGCAATAATCATATTGACAATAATTACCAAAAACTTTACTTAAACTTACTATGACAAAAGCATGTGATTTATCAGGAAAAAAAGTACAATTTGGTAATAATGTGAGCAAAGCCAATAATAAGACAAGAAGAAAATTTAATGTTAATCTTCAGTCTGTAACTTTTAAAAGTGATATTTTAAATAAGAATATAAGGTTCTCTGTAGCTACTTCATCAATCAGAACAGTTTCCAAATTTGGCGGTATTGATGAATTTTTAACACAAACAAAAAGTAAGAAATTGTCTCAAAAAGCAAAGAGAGTACAACGTGCTATGAATAATGCACAAAAAAAAGCTAGTTAATAGTCTGACGATTTAAATTATTTTCGTTTTCTTCAAAAAGATCTACCAACTGTTCAGTCATTACGTCAGCTAATTGTTCTGCATCAACTATTGTAACAGCTCTTTTGTAGTATCTTGTTACATCGTGGCCAATTCCAACAGCAAGCAATTGAATTGAAGATTTAGACTCTATCCAATTTATAACACCTCGAAGATGTTTTTCTAAATAATTACCTGTATTTACTGAAAGTGTACTATCATCGACAGGCGCACCATCTGAGATAACCATTAATATTTTTCTTGCTTCATATCTTGCCTGAAGTCTTTTGTGTGCCCATAACAATGCTTCACCATCTATATTCTCTTTTAAAAGTCCCTCACGCATCATTAATCCAAGATTTTTCTTTGACCTTCTCCACGGTTCATCAGCCGCTTTATAAATTATATGCCTTAAATCATTTAATCTTCCAGGAGATGGAATTTTTTTATTTTGCATCCAATGCTCTCTGCTCTTTCCACCTTTCCAAGCTTTAGTGGTAAAGCCAAGTATCTCAACTTTAACGCCGCACCTTTCAAGTGTCCTCGCAAGAATATCCGCACTCATTGCTGCGACTGTTATAGGGCGACCTCTCATTGAACCTGAGTTATCTATAAGTAATGAAACCACAGTATCTTTGAAATCTGTGTCTTTTTCTTTTTTAAATGACAGTGAATGGTATGGATCCATAATTATTCTCGTAAGTCTTGAGGTATCAAGCATTCCTTCCTCAAGATCAAAATCCCAACTTCGATTTTGTTTAGCCAACAGCTTTCTTTGCAGTCTGTTGGCTAATCTTGAAATTATCATTTGATAAGCTTTTAATTGCTGATCTAGATAAGCCCTTAATCTATTTAGCTCTTCATCTTCACAGATATTTTTTGCAGTAATAACTTCATCAAATTCCTCAGTATAAATTTCGTATTCGTTGAGTATTTTTTCTACTGAATTTTCTGCTTTGTATTGGGGAGTTGCGTTTTCAGTATTACCCTCATCTACTTCACTTAATTCATCATCTTCTTGTTGGTCAATATTCATCTCAGTTTCATCATAACCTACCTCTTCCTCAGATTGAGTAGATTCTTCATCACTAAAGGAAGACTGGTTTTCCATTTCATTGACCTCATTGTTTTCTAGTTGATCAATATTTTGATTTTCCTCTTCTTTGTTGTCTTTATCATCACTATTTTCATTATCATAATAATCAAGCTCTCTAATTAGTTCGTTTACATTTTCAGCAAATAGTTTTTGATTATGTATATTTTTTAAAAGTTGATCAGATGAATCACTAATTTTATTATTCAACCATTTCTTCCATAGATTAAGGGCATTATTTGAGTTAGATGGAAGATAATCAGGATTGATTTTATTTCTTAAATACAAGTCTATTGCGTCTTCAATATTCAAATCTGATTGCTTTGAAACAGTGTCTAAGTTCTTCTCTCTAAATTTTTGTTCATAGAGTGTCTTTAAATTAGATTTAACCCCTCGCATTAACTTACTGCCTATAAGTTGGATTCGAGTATTTTCTAGAACTTCGTAAATTTTCCTATTTTTTTCACCAGAGGGTTCAAATTGTATATAGGTTTCCTTGTTGTGATATTTGTACCTAAGAGCCTCATTATCAGCATGCCCCCGTAATTGATTTAAATTTTTTAAGTCCTCATTATTGTCAATTTTAGGTAGTACAATTTTATTATCAGTTGATGATAGATTATCCTCGAATACAACATCAATATCCTTGTCTTCAGCTATTGCTCGTGTAGTGGAAGATATAGCTTTTTTGATATCTTCTAAAAAATCTTCTTTCACTAAACTAAATCAAATTTGCTTGCTTCAGTTGTGACCTCTTCTCCAAAACAGCGTTGATAGTACTCGGCTATAATTTGTCTTTCACTTTCATCACACTTATTTAAGAAAGTAAGT
>QCMN01000003.1 GCA_003213715.1 Pelagibacteraceae bacterium AG-422-B15 | reverse complement strand
AGTTATGACGGACTACTCGCGGCAAGAGCATTTACAATAACTATATCGTCTCATGTAACCCAGATGTTTAATGAATTGAAAGATGTTGTTGGCAGAGGATTTAAGAAAAACGAAGTTGAAACTGCAACTAGACTATTTAATTATTTGGGAAAAAGTTTCAGAGCGAGTGACTACACCTGGGCTCGTTATACTATGCAAAAAATTGCTCGATCAGTAATGGAAGAAACTGATAAGTATGATGTAGTCTTGACTCCTATCATATCTCAGAAACCTCCTCTCATTGGCGAAATTAGACCAAACAAACAAGCAAGTATTTTAAGTGAAATTATCATGACTTTAAAATTGGGTTGGGTATTTCGTATTCAATCAATCAGAGACTCAATTCTTAATAACTTAGCACCTGAGAGTTTATGGTACTCACCTGATGCAATGCTTCAAAACATCACCGGGCAACCATCAATTTCATTACCGACTTATTGGACTAGTGACAATCTACCTTTAGGCGTACAATTTGCATCAAGATATGCAGATGAAGAAACATTAATTTCTCTGGCTGCTCAATTAGAGGAAATATCTCCTTGGATTAACAAAACTCCAAATTTATAAATTTTTATTCTTTATTTGGCTGTTGAAGCAGAAGGTAAGAGAAAAAATACTGATAATATGGATTATTGCTATAGATTTTTGCATTAATACATTTTGCACTAATAGTTCTTCATTCAATCTTGGATCACCAGAGTATATTTGATAAATTACATAGATAACGGTTGATATAAGAAAAATAATATTCACAACAGTATACTTATTGTCCGCATTACTTAGAAAAAAGGCTATTACAAAGAATAATGATGCTGGTACTAACCAACGAAATGCATTTATTGCAAAAAATACATGTGCATCTCTATATAAATCGTGCGGCGTTAGGGCTACTCCAGCAAAAAATACCATTCCAATGAAAAAAAGTACTGCTGCTATGCACGCACAAAAATACGAAACTTTATTTTCTGTAAATAATGATGGAATGAAAAAACTTGATATTCCGACCAATAAAAAACAAAAAAGTGCGGAGTTAAAAAAAAATGATGAAATACTATTAATATCTCCCGCAAATGTAATATACCCACCCAGTTCACTTAAAAAATTATGACTAAATGAATAACCAATTTGATCAGGATTATGTATGTTTCCTCCTGGAAAAAAATATGAAGCAATAATTACTGAGACAACAAAAAAAATTGATACAAATCGAATGATATAGACTGTCCAAAATTTAGTCATTTGCATTTTTTTTTCCTATTAACTTATCGAGGCCAAACGTAAACATGACAATTGTTGTAATCATTAGAATAATCATCACCTTCTGTAACACTACATTAAATATCAAGAAATCCATTGTGTACGTTTCTAAAAAACGAACACGGTCATTTATTGCATCAATCGGTTGAAAGTCACCAAGATAATAGGCATAAACTCCTACTGCAATAAAAAGTAGCACACCTCCTGACGCATAATAGTTTGATAAAGGACTAAATAAAAAAGCAAGAACATAAAAGAGAATTGCTACAGAGTATAAATTAAATGCCATAGTTGTAGTAAATAGATGCGCATCAAAGTAAATATCACCTGGTGTTAAGGCAACTCCTACAAAAAAAACACAAGCCGGAAACATAAATAATGTTCCTAAACAAGCAAATATAAACGAGTAACGATTTACCCTAAATAAACTCGGAATAAACAAAAAAGCTATGCCTTGTAATAAGAGCATGTACATTGCAGTATTCCAGAAAAAAGATGAAAAAAAGTTTAAATCTCCAGACATTGTTTTATGAAAACCAAGCTCACTAAGAAAATTTTTATGAAATGAATAACCTACTTGATCTAGTTCTATATGATTACCGCCAGGGTATAGAAGCATAGCAATGATTACCGCAAAAATATAATAAGTAGATGCAATTCTTGGGATATGTACACACCAGAATCTAGTCATTTAAAAGTTTCTTATAACCAAATGTAAAGATCAGAATACTGATCATAGAAATAACTGTAATTATTTTTTGCCAAACAACTGATATCGTGAATCGGTGGTAATCTATGAACTCTTCAACATTTTCCAATTCAAATGGATTGAAGTCAGGTGGAGGCTCACTTGTTTCAAAGATTGTATAAAGAGCGACATTTATAAAATAGATAAAAGCAACAATAGTATATCTATTACTTATTTTGCTCAGTAAAAATGCGATTGTCATAAAAAAAATACCAACAGTTTGAGCGTTAAAAGCTAAAATAACAAACCAAACATGCTCTTCAAAATAAATATCAGCTGGTGTTAAACCAACGCCAATGAAAGATATTCCAGAAATAACTAATAAAATTGATGCAATGACTGAAATCACATAAGTTTTCTTATTCTCTCTAAATAAATTTGGTACAAATACGTGAGAGACAGCGCATAGTCCCATTATCAACAAAGAGCTGTTAAATAAAAAGCTTGAGAGAAAGTTCTGAGTGCCATCGCGAGTAAATGTGATTCCCAAGTCACTAAAAAAATTTCCACTAAAAGAGTAAGAATTTAAATCTGGATTAAATAAAGTTCCTCCAGGAAATAAAATCATAGCCGCGGCATTTGTTACAATAAAATATGCAATCATGAATCTAAGCGCATATACAGGAATATAGCCAAAATTTGTCATGAAATTATGCGCTGAAGCTGGATATCAGTATAAAGACCACAAAAGCAGCAACAATTATGTACATTATTTTGTTGTCTAGATTCATGATCGAAATATAATGTTTATTCTATGGAAAATCCAGCTAGATATACAAATTACAAAGATTTTTTTCCTTTCTATTTAAGGGAACACAGCAAAAAAAGCACAAGGATGCTGCACTATTTTGGTACGATTGGGTACCAAGTTCTATTTTGGTCCCTGCTGCTAACTCAAAATTACTTATTCCTGCCTTTAATCTTACTTGCAGGTTATGGTCCTGCATGGATTGGACATTTCTTTATAGAAAAAAATAAACCCGCTACGTTTAAATATCCTTTATGGTCACTCATTGGTGATCATCATATGGCTTATTTAATGCTTACAGGTAAACTTAAGAAAAAATTATCTGATGCCGGGGTATCAGCTACTTAAAACATAATACGCAGTTCCAAGAAACAATAACAACAAAGCAGTTTGAGAAAAAATCCAGATGGCGCCTCTTGCTGCAGTGTTATTGAAACAGATATGTACAATGGAATGGATCACTCTAAATAATAAATATAACCATGCGCAAATTAGCAAAAAAGTACTTTCAATTTCAATAAAAACGATGATCCCTATTAGAAAATAAAAAATAACTGAAAACTCAAATATATTTGAAATATTATTTTTTATAATTTTCAAATGTAGAGGAGCATCTTTATAAGGCTCAACAGGAATTCCACTTTCCTCCCAGTCCTTGCCTTTACCCATTAAATTAACTGATGCGATTGTATGAATTAATCCAATAACAAAAGTTAATAAAATAAGTCCAAGTGCTGGAACTAAAATATTAGTTAACATCAGATCATTAAAGAGCAGGCTCGATAAGCCATCCACGCCAGGATAATCGTAGACGGAAACCAAAATAACGTTCTAACTGGCAAGGCAACACCAGGTATGATTTTATTGTAAAATATGTGAACGATTGAGTGTAAAACTCTTAACCAAAAGAACCATGCTGCTAACAACATAAAATACTCATCAACTGTTCCCGTTACATAAATCATAATGCAAACCGCGTAAAAGAAGATTGGAAATTCGAACAAATTTGTCAAATTTCGCTGACTATTTTGAATTAATTCACTGCCGTTTTCAAATGTGGGTATTTTAAAATCATCTTCTGTATTCTTCTTATCGATGACAATAGCCTTAAGTCTAAGGACTGTCCCAAAGGCAAAAACTGCCAAAGAAAGCCATAACATATTGATGACTGGCTCAAAAATTAATTCGGGTTGCATAATAAACTCCTTGATTGAAATAAGAATCCAGTAAATTATATATACTAATACAGTTTTAACCATATTTAATGAAAGGAGGTGGTCTATGTCTATAGGTAGTATAGAGGAGCTTTGCTCGAGTAGTGAAATTCCATGTGATTGTAGATGTGGAAACCTCCACTTTTTGAGTGGAGCTCCGTTTTAACTACATTAAGCCCCCATTAATTTGGGGGCTTTTTTTTAGATCTTTAAATTAGGTTTAAATTTTCTTGTTTTATTTTTGTCATTGATAGCAACGTAGGAAAACTCCCCTACTGCCACTTCAACTTCCTTTTGGTTCATTTCAGAACGCATCGCAGTAATTTTGAATATCATTTTGGACTGCTTTACAGATACAATCGATCCATAAACATTGATGAATTTACCAACATGCATTGGATTTTTATACTTAACTTTAGACTCCACTAATACGGCATTTCCTTTTGAAACAAGCTGAGTCATATAAATACCTCCATGGGCCATTTGCTTTACGATCCAAGCTCCATGAGCTGTGCCGTAAGGATTGCTATCTGGTGGTTGACATATATTTCTAATTAAAAGTTTACTCATTTTTCTTTCTTAAATAACTTATTAGATAAATAGCTGACACACAACCAACTATATTCGCAAAACCTTCCATTATTGCAAAATCACGAAACGGTATAAAAAAATGTATAAACTCAATAAAAACACTTGTGATCAGGGCTAAGCTGATACCAAATACAAAGTCATTGTTTTTACTGTTAGCGAGTTGTGCCAAGGCGCCAAGTATGAAAAATGAGATAAAGTGTATTCCATAATCAGTAATTAAATTTGCCACTTCTCTTACTGTAGAGTCAACAGGCACAGGTCGCACATATGAATAATAAAGATAAAATAAATAAAAAAAGAAGATTAGTCGAAGAGGATTTGCTAAAATGCTCATGAACGTACTATAAGTTTATATATAAAATGAGCAATATATTAATCATAGGAGCCAATCGAGGTCTTGGGCTTGAGTTTGTAAAGCAATACAGCAATACAAACCATAATATCATTGCAACCACTCGAAATAAAGATAGCTCAAAAGAGTTGAGTGAAATTAGTAACATTGATATAGCCGAACTTGACTTAACTTCTGATGCAAGCGTGAATAGTTTTGTAACAAGTATCGGGTCTCAAAAAATTGATATACTCATTCACAACGCAGGTATTTTTAGTGATGAGCAATTAAAAGAAGATCTAGATACAGATGCCTGGATGAATGAAATGAGAATTAACGCTGTGATACCCATAATTCTTGCACGCAAATTAAAAAATAACTTAAAAATGGGATCTGATAAGAAAGTCGTTTTTATATCCAGTCAAATGGGAAGCATTGATGACAATTACTCTGGTAGATTTTATTTTTATCGCTCGTCAAAATCAGCTCTTAATTCCGCAGCAAGAAGCTTATCAATAGATTGGAAAGAAGATGGTATATCTGTCCTTATTTTGCACCCAGGATGGGTAAAAACCGATATGGGTGGCACAAGTGCGAAATTAGAGATACCTGAGAGCATTACCCGAATGATCAATGTTATAAATGAACTAAATCTTGATAACTCTGGCTCATTTTTAAACTATGAAGGAAAAAAGCTAGAATGGTAAAAGATCATACACACAATAAACCTGATTTTTATAATGATCTTGATAAGACTTATGAAAATATTTGGGATCAACTCATAATTGGTAAATCAAAATCAAAATCTGAATTACATCAAGGGTATATTTCAACATTCAATGACTCATTTCCATCGGTTAGAACAGTTGTCTTAAGACATGTTGATAAGAAAAATAATACCATAAGCTTTCATACAGACATCCGATCCAGTAAAATTGATGAAATCAAAAAAAATAGCGCTGTAACCATGCTGTTTTACGATCATGGCAAAAAGATACAAATTAAAGTATCGGGAAAAGCTGAAATCAATCATAAAAACGATAAAGCAAAAATGGCCTGGGATAACTCAAGGTCATTTAGCAAGAAATGTTATGTTGTAGAAAAGGCACCAGGTACCCCGTCAGATGAACCAACTTCAGGGTACTTACCAGAGCATGAAAACGAACTTCCAGACGATGATCTTTTACAAAACGGTTACAACAACTTTACTTTAGTGGAAATTCAAATTCACTCAATTGAGTGGCTTTATTTGCATCGTCAAGGGCATCGCCGAGCATTATTTACATCCACAAATGACAGTTTAAACAAAGAATGGCTTACTCCGTAATATGTCAATTTTAAGTGTAATATTATTTTCAGCAATATTGCATGCGTCTTGGAATGCATTCATAAAAAATAAAGGTAATGGATTTGCGAAGATGGTTATCTTAGCAACGATTATTGCTCTATTTATGGTACCTTTATTATTTTACGTTGGCCTGCCCTCTTCTACTGCAGCAATATATTTATTTTTTGGAGTCATTGCCCATACAATGTACATGCACTCATTAACAAGGGCATATGCTATAGAGGATTTTTCGGTCGCTTATCCATTTGCAAGAGGTCTTGCACCCTTACTAACAATTTTGATTTTAATATTTATCTTAAACAAAACAATTTCATTAAATGAAATCATAGCAATTGGAATAATTATATCAGGTATTTTTGTGCTTTTTATTGGTAAAAGTTTCAGCTTAGATTATAAAAACGTATTGGTCTTATTATATTTTCCAGTATCTATAACGTTTTATACTTTAGTTGATTCATACGCAGTTAAAACAGTCGAAAGTTCAATGCAATATATTGTATGGCTATTTTTTTTGATGCCTATTCCAATTCTGCTTTATTCTATAAGCAATCAACGTAATTTATTGATAACAACATTCACAGAAAACAAATTTCCACTGATTATTGCTGCAATTGGCTCTGTAACTTCGTACTCACTTGTTCTTTGGGCATATACACAAGCACCAATTCACTATGTCGCTTCAATAAGAGAGAGCAGTATAATATTTGCCTCACTAATCGGATTATTATTTTTTAAAGAACAAGGGTTAAAGAGAAGGCTTGCTGCAGCTGTTATTTTGTTTATAGGAGTTTTCTTATTGGAATACGTATCATAATTTAGTTTTTTTACTCGTTAAATAAACGCAATATTAAAAAAGCAATAATTAAGCCAATAATCTGAGATACAATAAATCCTAATATATGAGCAGGATCAATGCCAGTAAATGTATTTGTAAGTGATCTGCTTATGGTCACTGCTGGATTTGCAAACGATGTAGAGGACGTAAACCAATAAGCACCTGTAATATATAGTGCAACTGCAATTGCTGGATCACGTTTTGCTCTAAGTGATAATACAATTGTCAAAAGAAGTCCTACCGAGGCTATAATTTCTGAAATATGAATATTTAAACCAGTCCTTTGTTTATCAGAAAATTCAATAAATAAATCATTAAAAATATAATTAGCGATAATAACTCCTGATATACCACCAATGATTTGTAAAATAATAAATAATGACATCTCAATCGAAGTAATTTTGGATTTTAATCTAAAATATAAACTTACAATCGGGTTAAAATGAGCTCCAGATATGGGGCTAAATATTGATATTATCACGTAAAGCATTGCTCCTGTTGCTATTGCATTAGCTAGCAATACAACGCCTTCATTTGTTGGCGATAGGTTTTCAGCCATTATCCCTGATCCGACTACCGAGAAAACAAGTAAGAGTGTACCCAGATATTCAGAAAGTAGTTTTTGAAACATCTTATTTCAGCAAGTTTTCTTTTATTAATTGATCAATATAATCAAATGTAGATCTAAAAAACTTTTTGTGTTCTTCTTCGTTTAAATTCTGTTTAACAGGATCTTCAATATTGAAATGAAATGTTTTTGGAGCACCCGGCCAGATCGGACATGTTTCTTTAGCGGCATTCCCACATACAGTAACGACATAATCCATAGAGGGAGAGTTGGATTCACCAAATACGTCCCAACTTTTACTATAGAGTTTCTCTGTTGGTATTTTCATTTCGTCTAATAAATCGAGAGTTTTAGAATTTATTATTCCTGAGGGTGTGCTTCCAGCACTGAAACCTTTCAGACTTTCGCTATATTTATAATTGGTAATTGCTTCAGCTATAATGCTTCTAGCTGAATTTTGAGTACATAAATATAAAACATTTTTAATGTTCATATGCCAAGAGAATATCCAGCCGATCTTATTGTTCTAATTGGGTCGTACTCAAATCCTTCATTTAATGCTTTTCTTAATCTTCTGATATGAACATCGACTGTTCTGGGTTCGACATATGGACTTGTAGTCCATACATAATCAAGCAATTGTTGTCTTGAAAATACTTTACCTTGGTTTTCCATTAAAAAACGTAAAAGGTTAAATTCCGTAGGTCCAAGATTTATTTCTGTTTCATCTCTTGTGACACGATGCGTTGAAACATCTAATTGAATCCCCTTATATGTAAGAACTTCATTATAAAAAATAGGTCTTAGGCGTTTAAGTACTGCTTTAATTCTAGCTACTAACTCATTGACTGAAAATGGTTTTGTTATGTAGTCATCAATTTCAGTTTCAAATGCTCTTAATTTATCTTCTTCTTCTCCTTTGGCTGTGAGCATAATTAATGGAATGTTTTTTGTAGTCTTATCTTTACGAACTCTTCTACATAATTCTAACCCAGAAATGTTTGGGAGCATCCAATCCACGATTATAAGATCGTATTTAATATCACCAAATATATTATCCAACGCACTATCGCCATCAAAGCATACGTCTACATCAAATCCACTAGCTGTTAGATTGTATTTTAATAGTTCAACTATTGAAACTTCATCTTCAATTACAAGGATTTTAGGCTTCATTACACCTTTTCCCATTTAATTCTTTTTTCCGACTTACGTTCTAAGGCGTCACCAGTTGTAATGAAGTGAATGTCTTCAGCGATATTTTGAACATAATCTCCTATTCTCTCTATATTTTTAGCAATCGACAATAGGTGTGAACAGCCTGTAATTGTATCCGGGTCTTCTGCCATCGTCTTAAGAAGATCTCTGTAAATTGATAAATATAACTCATCAATATTTACATCTAAATCCCATGCAGTAATTGCTAGTTTATCCGATTTTTGAACGAAGGCATCCAAAACATTTTTTATCATACTTTGAACATTCTCACCCATATTGACAATTTCTGAAACTGGGGTGTCGGGCATGTTAATTTTTACATTCGCAACTCTCTTTGCAATATTGGTAGCGTGATCACCCATTCTCTCGAGATCGTTTGCAATACTAAGAGCTGATAAAACAGTTCTTAAGTCATTAGCAAGCGGTTGCCTCATTGCAATTACTTTGTATGTTAAAGCATCAATTTCCTTTTCTAAGGCATCAATTTTATTGTCATCTCTAATAATTTCTTCTGCAAAAGCAGTGTCTTTATCGCCCAAAGCAACAAGAGAATTATGAAGTTGTGTTTCTACCAACCCTCCCATTTTAATTAATGTACTATTTATTAAATCTAATTGTTCATCATAAGATGAAACTATATGCTCACTCATTAGCCAAACCTTCCTGTTATATAATCTTGAGTTCTCTGATCTGATGGATTTGAAAAAATTGCTTCAGTCTTATCAACTTCAACTAATTTACCTAAATGAAAGAAACCTGTTCTTGATGAAACCCTGGCTGCCTGTTGCATCGAGTGTGTAACAATAATTATTGTATATTCTGTTTTAAGATCTCCCATTAATTCTTCAATTCTAGCCGTAGCAATTGGGTCTAAAGCTGAACAAGGCTCATCCATTAGAATAATATCTGGATTTACGGATATAGCTCTTGCAATACATAATCTTTGCTGCTGCCCTCCTGACAGGCTTGTTCCTGAGTCGCTTAATCTATCTTTAACCTCATCAAAGAGAGCTGCTTTTTTTAGACTGGTAACAACAATTTCTTCTAAATCAGATTTATGTTCTGCAATTCCATGTATTCTTGGGCCATAAGCAACATTTTCAAAAATAGATTTTGGAAAGGGGTTCGGCTTTTGAAAAACCATACCCACGCGTTCTCTTAGTTGTTCAACATGCATGTCTGGTGCATAAATATCGTTGCCATCGATTTCTATTTTTCCTTGTACTTTGCATATATCAATAACATCGTTCATTCTATTTAAGCATCTAATAAAGGTTGATTTACCACAACCTGATGGACCTATTAAAGCAGTGACTTGTTTTTCTTCCATGTACATGGAAACCTCGAAGAGTGCCTGTTTCTCTCCATAATAAACATTCAAGTTGTCTGCTTTTATTTTTATACTTTTCATATTCTATTTTACCATTTTGTTTCAAATTTTCTTCTAATTAATACTGCAGCTAAATTCATTAAAATTAAAAATCCAAGTAACATCATAATTGTAGCTGAAGTTTTTTCAACATAACCTCTTTCTGCGCTTTCTGACCATAAATAAACCTGAACTGGCAAAGAGGCAGAAGCGTCCAGCGGTGTTTGTGGAACATCTACAACAAATGCCACCATACCAATTAATAATAATGGCGCAGTTTCTCCAAGTGCTTGAGCAAGGCCTATAATCGTACCTGTTAATGCACCAGGCATTGCTACAGGAACTACATGATGCATTACTGCTTGCATTTTGGTTGCTCCGACTGCTAATGCACCTTCTCTTATTGATGGCGGCACTGCCCTTAATGAGGCTCTAGTTGCAATAATTATTGTTGGTAGGGTCATTAAAGATAAGACTATGCCTCCAACCAGAGGTGTTGACCTTGGCAATCCAAATGTATTTAAAATAATACCAAGCCCCAATAAGCCAAATACAATAGAAGGTACCGCTGCTAAATTATTAATATTAATTTCAATAAAATCGGTAACTTTATTTTTTGGTGCAAATTCCTCAAGATAAATAGCTGCAAAAATTCCAATAGGAAAAGACAAAATCAAAACTACCAAAATTGTGAATAAAGAACCTACTATTGAACCTCCTACTCCTGCCAGTTCAGGTTCTCGGCTGTCACCCCTCATTAAAAATGGTAGATTGAATTCATAGCTGACAAGTCCCCTATCTACAAGGTCATCAAAAAATAAAAGTTGAATATCTTTAATTCTTCTTTTGTCTTCATCTAAGTCCCTTGGGTAGTTTCCTTTATTAACCTGATCTACATCGTCGGAGGCAGTTAAATATATTGTTTCTGCTTCATTTATATTTGACTTATTCGATTTTAAAAATTCTCTTATTTCTTGCTCAAATTCAATACTGAATAATCGTATCAACATTTTCTTATCTTTTTTCTCTTCAATATCTGGAAAAAGTCTATAAATAGCCTTTTTGGAAAAAGAATACATTGACAGGTTGTTAATATCCTCTGAACTCATCTCAGAAAATTGTGTCGTGTCTTCAATAAGATTTAAAAAAGGTACATCTACCTGGATAACAGTTCTATAAAATGCTGAATAGCCAGATGAAAATATATTTAGAAATAAAATAAGCACCCATGCAAGCGCAAAGCTCATTGCACCAATACAATAAATCCTAAATCTTTTCTCTGAATTGAGCCTTTTATTTAAACTATTTATTCTTTGTTCTATTCTATCAGTCATATCTCTCCGTATATTTTTTTACGACCTGTAAAGCTATAAAATTTAGAGCCAAAGTAACAACGAACAAAGTTAAACCCAGAGCAAAAGCTGACTGTGTTTTTGGGCTATCAAATTCTTGATCACCGATTAAAATAACAACAATCTGAGTAGTAATTGTAGTTGCCGCATCAAGTGGATTAGCTGTTAATTTTGCATTTAATCCTGCAGCCATAACAACAATCATTGTCTCCCCAATTGCTCTTGAGACAGCTAATAGAAATGAACCGACAATGCCTGGCAAAGCAGCTGGCAATAATACTTTTACAATTGTTTCCCTTTTGGTTGCTCCCATGGCATAAGAGCCTTCCCTTAAACTCTGAGGTACAGATTTTATTACATCATCAGAAAGTGATGAAATAAATGGTATTATCATTATTCCCATAACAAATCCCGCAGCAAGAGCGCTTTCAGAAGAGACAGTTAGTCCAGCACCCTGACCGATATCTCTCACTAAAGGCGCGACAGTTAACGCTGCAAAAAATCCGTATACAACCGTTGGAATGCCAGCAAGAATTTCAATAATTGGCTTAGCCCAATCTCTGACTTTTGGAGAAGCGTATTCAGACATATAAATGGCTGTGAGTAAGCCAACTGGGACTGAAACACACATTGCAATTAATGCAATAAGAAATGTTCCAGCAAATAATGGAACAGCGCCAAATGCATTGGCCAAGTCTCTTGTATCAAGATCTCCAGCTTCTCTAACAAAAACTCTTTGAGGACTCCAATTTAATCCAAATAAAAAATCGGTTATTGGAACTTGAGAAAAAAAACGCAACGTTTCATATAATAAGGAAAAAATTATTCCAACAGTAGTCATAATAGCGACAAGTGAGCATGTAAAATACAAGACTATTAAAAATTTCTCGACAATTTTTCTAGAATTAAGTTTGTGATTAATATTGAATATTGAGTAAAGTACAAGTAAGCCTGAAAACCCAAGAACTGTAACATAAGTTAAGTTTTCACTCGTCTTATTAATATAATTTAATTTATTTACGGCGCCATCTATAAGAATAGTATTTTCATCAAAAAGTTTTATGCCCATTGCAGTGTTTTCGATTTGGGTAAATAATAAACTTAGTTCTGTTTCTGTATAACTGCCAAGTGCTATGAAATCACTTAATACATATTGCTCAATAAAAAATGATTTAAACGAGGTAATCATCAACAGTATCAATAACGCCGGCACAACAGCCCATAGAGCTACGTAGTACCCATAATAATGACTAAGTGATTTAAGATTTTTTTGATTTGAAGTCCTAAGATTTTTTGCTCTTAAATTTCCTAGAAAATAGCTGGTGATACCAATTAGAATAATTAAAGAAATTAATATAAATCCCATACTTCACCATAATGCTTATTCAACAACTGAGACAAGCATAACTTGCCTCAGTTGTGGATTAATCAAGTCTTTTAGTCTAGATCGAGTGTTTCTAAGTTAGCAACTCTTGATCTTATATCAGATGCATCACCATCAGATAATGCAACTAAACCGATATCAGTTAGATATCCATCTTCGCCCATTGCATCAGGGCTTGTGAAAGCTTCAAGAAACTCTTCAATTCCTGGCACAACACCTACGTGAGCTTTTTTCACGTAAAACTGTAATGGTCGTGCAATTGGGTAAGAATAATCCTGGATACCGGCAAGCGTTGGCTGAATTCCAGTTATCGAAGCAGATTTAATTTTATCTTCGTTAGCTAAAAGATAGCTGTAACCAAAGTAACCAAATCTTTCTGGATCCTCTGATAATTTTTGAACTATTAAAGTGTCGTTTTCACCAGCTTCAATAACTCTTCCATCTTCTCGCACTACTGCACATTTTTTCTTTGCCTTTTCACCGGCATTTTCCCAAAGTGTGTATGCGCCTGCTGCTTTGCAACCTTTTTTCATAATAAGTGAATTCCAAGCATCTCTTGTACCAGATGTCGGCGGTGCAACTAGGATTTCAATTTTATGATCAGGTAATGAAGCATCAATGTCAGACCATTTTTCATATGGGTTATCAATTAAATTTCCAGCAACGACATTACCCTCGCCATCTTTTGCAACGTTAGCGGGTACTTTTTCTGCAATTGCTAAAAATAAATGCTCTTGCGTAAAGTCTGCATCGGCAGCATCTAAGCTATGAGCAAGCGTCAAGCCGTCATTACCAATTGTAATTTCAATTATATCAGTAACGCCATTTTTAGCGCATAATGCCTTTTCTTTACTTTTAATTTTACGAGACGCATTGGTAATATCGGGGTGATCGGTACCAACTCCAGCACAGAATAATTTCATTCCACCGCCCGTACCAGTACTCTCAATCACTGGTGTATTAAATCCAGTCTTACCAAATCTCTCAGCAACTACGGTTGCATAAGGGTATACAGTCGACGAACCAACGATTTTTATAGTATCTCTAGCTTGAGAACTGAATGTAAAAATTGATGAAGCGAAAACTGCAATAATCATTATTTTGATTAATCTCATTATTTTCTCCATTAAGGTTTAGAATCATCAATAAATTATTTTGACTTGGTTACATGTTTATAACAGTTTTATTACAGTTTTATGAATGTCAGTTTATTGTTGATAGTTTAAATAACTGTTTTTATAAAGATATTTAAAGGGAAGATAAATTAATGTGAATATAATAACTGTTAACACAGCCAAATAAGGAATGTGCATTGGAGGAGATGGAAATATATCTAAAAGTGTGTTCGCGGCAGGCGTTATCATTAAATACCAATAATTTACACCTTTAAAGAATTGAGAAATATAAATATTTAGTCCATAAATTATAGGTAATAAACAAACGGCAAACAAAAGAACTCGTAAAACTGACCACCAGGTTAATTGAACCTTCGTACATACACAGGCATATATTACACAAAGCAGTAATAAACCATGACCGAAATAATAAGTAATATACTCTGCATCAGGAAATGAGAAATCCAAATCTGGTGTAATGATTGCAAGGAAATTTCCACTTAATCCAAAAAAATAACCCACTTCGAAAAAAAATTTAATCTTTGTATACACATATAATCCCATTGATATTGCAGCTATATGGCAAATGTGCAATGGCAATACTTCGTAAATAGAATGATCATAAAATATCACTCGATAAAATGGCTTTATTATCTCATGAGAAATTAATATAAAACCAATTAACAAAAAAATTGATCTAGTTACATTTTTATTATTTATAAATCGAACAAAGAAAGGAAATAAAATTGAAATAGTCACAATTGTGAAAATTGTTGCCAAATGATGATAACCAAACAAAACAAATTGAGTCGCCATATCTTATTTTAACCAAGATTTGTTAAACTATTATTGCACCTTATGAAATGGGTGCAATAGGCAATTCTACTGAAAATGTACTGCCTTGATTTATTTCACTTTTTATATCTAAATGTCCTCTGTGCTTATTTAAAATATGTTTAACTATGGTTAACCCTAAACCCGTTCCACCGATTTCTTTTGATCTTGCTGCATCTACACGGTAAAAACGTTCAGTTAATCTTGCTAGATGTTTAGGATGAATGCCTTCGCTTTCATCTTTAACGCTGATTTTTGATACAAGTTGTGGAAATAGCTTTTTATTATCACTATAATCAGTTTGCTTTTTGATTTTTTCTGCCAATATATCTATTGAGCTGTTTAGTTTTCCATATTTAATCGAATTATCTATAATATTTGTAAAGACCTGTACCAACTCATCTTCATTTCCCAATACAAATAAACCCTCACTAAGTTGATGGTTGACTCTTATTTTAATATTCTTTGTCAATGCGTATTCTTTAAGACTTTCAGCCACATTATCTATTGTTTTCAATAAATTAACTTTTTTGGTTGGATGAATATGCTCATCAGACTCTATTTTAGATACGACAATTAAATCATCTATCAGTCTTTTCATGCGAATTGTTTCTTTATCCATAATACCAAGAAACTTAGACATAGATTTTTGATCATCTTTTGCTGGACCTCTTATAGTCTCCAAAAAACCCATGATTGTAGCAAGAGGTGTTTTTAGCTCATGACTTACGTTTGCAATGAAAGAAGAGCGTACTCTTTCAATATTTTTTAAAGGAGTTATATTTTTCATGAGAATAACATAATTGTCTCTTGTGTTAGTTAATTGGAGATGATTTTTCTCATAACTAATCTCCACGTTGTAAAAATTTGTTGATCTAGGTGATAAACTTCCGTACTCACTATTATATTCAATTATTTCTGTTTCTTTATTTTTATATACATTTTCTAATGCCTCTAAAACTATTGGGCTTCTAATTAAGTTTGTTATATTTTGACCAGTATAATTATTTTCAAATAAATCTATTGAATGGGAATTTTGAAAAACAATTTTTTGATCGGAATCAAGAACGATTATTGCATCTTCTAGCTTATTAAGAATAAAACTGATATTTTCCATTGATTAAACAAATATAATCTTTTGTGATAATTTTTTGTGCTTTGAAAGCATTAAAATAAATTTATTAAATCTACTGTTTAAAAGTTCTGAATAGTTTTTTGGGATAGAAAATATCAAATTTGAATCTTTTACATAAATACTGATATTGCTGTAATTAAAATTAGATAATTTTCCAATTTCATATACAATTCTTAAGAATAATCCAAGCTCAATACTGCTTAATAATTTATTTTTATTTATAACTTTTCTATAATCATTTATCTCATTTAGATCTATTCCATTGTGAAAAACATAAATAACAGTAGCGAGTGTAACTCTGTCAGAATGGCTAAACTTTAATATTTCTGATTTTAATATTTGTTTAAATACAAACAATCCCCTCTCGTCACGAGCTATACTGTCTCCCGTTGATAAATAACTTATAGAGGACACTCTTATTCTTTTATTTAAATAGGATTTTCTTTTAAAAAAATTATTTGTGAATAATTTAATATTCTCATAATTTACGGTGCTAGGATTTAATTCGTTAGAAATTGCAGCAACTTTTAATGATTGATATTCAAGCGGATCGCTATTTGAGCTTAAGTTTATTTTATTAGAAATATAGCCTTCTCTGATAGCTGTGTATGAAATAACTACTTGCCTAGCAGAGGTCTTATTTATTATTTCCAACGCGACCTTGGCTGCGTATCGTATAAATGGTGTTTTATCTTTTGTAATTAATGAATATTGTAGCAAGTCCTTTTTTTTAAAATTTGAAACTTCTTCAAGCATCGATACAAAGTTATCAAAATCAGGTTTGAAATGATGAATGACTTTGAGAGGATAGCTGTACTTATCAAAATATAATTTAACTAAAGCTCTCCACGTACCGCCCGTAAGGATTACCCTTTTAAACTTATTTTCATTAAGCCATTCAGTATTTTGTAGAGAGTTTTTGAATTTTTCTATTATTTTTTTATTTTTAGTTTTTGCTCTGTGAACACCTAGTGGCAAGGACAATGTATTCATTATTTCTTTCTTTTTAACTTCTGCGAGTTCTAAGCTGCCACCGCCGAGATCGGCAACGAGACCACTTGATTTTTTTAGACCGACAATACATCCCATGGCAGAAAACTTTGCTTCTTCATTACCATTTAATACATGTATTTTCTTTTTAAAAATATTTTCTACATCAGCAATAAATGCCTCTCTATTTTTAGCAACACGGACGGCTTCTGTTGCAAATATTTCATAATTTTTAATACTTGATGAGTCTATCAATTCCTTTATATAATAGAACGCATTCATTGCTTTTTTTATGGAGTCTTTATTAAGCTTATTGTTTTTAATTAGATCTTTACCTAGCCCACATGAAATTTTTTTGTTAAAAATAGCTATCTGATTAAACCTAAAGTTTTCAAAAATTTGAAAACGAACTGTGTCAGAGCCAATATCAATTATTGCAATGCGTTCGTCTTTAAAAAATAATTTTTTTTTGGGAATTAAATTATTCATAATGCATCAGAGAGAGTAGTTTCTTAGGCTTTCTATTTCCTTTTAATTTTCCTCTACCTGACAAACTTGGATTTGACATGAAGTATTTATGTGCATTAAACGTCTTACCTTTTTGTTTAACTCTTTTATATGTGCCATCATCGTTCATTATCCACGTTTGCTCATTATCTAGGAAATTGGCAACCATTATTTGATTCAATATTTGCTCATGGACAGTGGAGTTCTTTATGGGGGTTAATATTTCAACTCTTCTATCCAGATTTCTAGGCATAAGATCAGCTGACCCAATTAAAACGGTGTTGTTTTTTGATGGTATATTAGATTCGTTTGCAAAACAGAAGATTCTAGCATGCTCTAAATACCGGCCAATGATACTTTTAACAACAATATTTTCAGAAAGTTTTTTAACTCCTGGTCTTAAGCAGCAAATTCCTCTAATGAACAATTCAATTCTTACTCCCGCTGCAGAAGCCTCATAAAGCTTGGAGATCATTTGAGGGTCAACCAAAGAGTTCATTTTAAGCCAGATACCAGATGGTTTACTTTTCTTTGCATTTTTAATTTCATTATCAATCATTGCATTAATTTGATTTCGCATTGCGGGTGGAGAGAGCACTATATCATTTAATTTCATTGGAGAAGCATACCCAGTCATGTAATTAAAGATTCTTTCAATATCTTTGCAGATTTTTTCATCTGCTGTAAATAATGACAGGTCTTCATAAGTTTTAGCGTTTTTTGGATGATAGTTTCCTGTGCCAACATGTACATAGCTTTTTAATTTGCCTGCTTCTCTTCTGATAATTAGGCTTGCCTTTGCGTGCGTCTTCAATTGAGCAAAACCGTATACAATTTGAACTCCTGATTTCTCCATTTGATTGGCAAGAGCTAAATTAGATTCCTCATCAAATCTTGCTTTTATCTCAACAACAGCTGTAACACTCTTACCGTTATCTGCTGCTTTTGTAAGGGCTTTTATAATTGGACTATCAGCAGTGGTTCTGTAAATCGTTTGTTTAATTGCTACTACTTTTGGATCTATAGCGGCCTGATTTAAATAATCAACAACGACATCAAAAGTTTCATATGGATGATGGACAACAAAATCTTTTGATCTGATGGCAGCAAAACAATTATTATCAAATTGCTTTAACCTTTCAACAGGTCTTGAAATAAATTTTTTAAATTTTAATTTTGGTCTATTTAAATTATGAATCTGCGATAAATCTTGTAAACCAACATGCTTTGATAGAGCAATGACTTGCGCATCTTTAAGATTCAAATTTTTTTTTAAAAAGTTTTTCTTTTTAGATGATATATTTTTTAAAATTTCTAGCCTTACTATTTCCCCTCTTTTTCTTTTTGTTAATGCTTTTTCAAAGTATTTTATAACATCTTCATCATCCTCATATTCGTAATCGATATCACTGTCTCTTATAACTCTGAATATTGCACTATCCAACAATTTAGAATTTGGGAATAGATCTTTAAAAAAATATCTAATAATATCTTCAACAAATAAATAGTATTCTTTTTTACCTTCTTGAATAAACACAAGTCTGTTTAATGCTCGCGGAACAATGATTACCGAATTAAACGGTTTATTTGAACCTCCTGCCACTAAACTCAATGAAATACACAGTCCTTCATTTGGAATAAATGGAAATGGATGTACTGGGTCAATTGAAATTGGCGTTAATATAGGCAGTATTTCTTCATTAAAAAGTTTCTTTAGATTTTTTCTCAATCTTATATTTAATTTATTAGGCGTAATATGAATTATTTTTTCTGCATTTAATTCTCTAACAAGCTTTCTAAAAGAAACATCCTGACTCTTAAATATTTTTGCAGATGCATTTTGTGCTGCTTTTAATTGCTGATGTCCAGTCATGCCGTCATGGCTTATTTTGTTTGGATTATTTTCTATTTCATCCAAAAGACTTGGTATTCTTACCATATAAAATTCGTCCAGATTACTTGCAGAAATTGAGAGAAAATTAACTCTTTCGATTAACGGCACTTTAGCATCATTAGCCTCATCTAAAACTCTTTGGTTAAAAAGAAGCCATGATAATTCTCTGTTTAAGAACTTATTGTCTGAATATGTATTTTTTCTTATCATTATTAGAGTGATGAAGCATTTATATCTATTGAGACACGCTAAATCAAGTTGGGATGATCCTAGTTTAAATGATTATGAGAGACCTCTTTCTAATAGAGGAAAAAACAATTGTAACAAAATTGAAACATTTCTTTCACAAAAAAAAATAATACCAGATATTTCCTATGTTTCATCTGCAAGAAGAACTGTTGATACATTTAATTTAGTTATTGGAAAAATACTAAAGGCAACTTCGAAGGTTGTTTTTAGCAATAAATTGTATTTATGTGACGAAATCTACCTTTTTGACTTAATCAAAAACACTGAAAATAATTATTCAAATATTTTAATCGTTAATCATGAGCCCACAATTCGTAATTTAACAATGGATTTAAGTGTACCCACCAAAGATGAAAAATATTTAAATATTAAAAATAAATTTCCAACTGGAAGTCTTGCAATACTCAAATCTGATTTAAAAGATTGGAGTGATTTAAAATATAATTCATTTAAAGTTACAGATTTTGTTCGACCTAGATTCTTATAGATTATATTGATGCAGCGTAATCAATTATACTATTTTGAATTTTTATTAATACATCGTTATCGGAGGATGATTTTATCCAATTATTATTTTTTAATTCTTGAATGAATATTCTTATGTCTAAGGAATCTGCTGTTAAATCATCACCAACAATATAGACATCAATTTTAATACGGCTGTTTATATCTTTTTCAATTGAAAACCAATCAGTCAATATAAAGTAGTCTTCTTTGTTGGCTTCCAACACAGGCATGAATGACAACTTTGCAAGTGAAGCCTTCCATAACTTTTCTTTATTATTGATTAAATTGTCATTGTTGATTGAGAGTGATTTACCTATTTCATCTTTTATCCATTTATTAAGGCTTATCCCCCTTGAGTTAGGATTTACTGCGTCTTCTCCTCTTATATGGACAGAGTCTGCTCTTTCTATAGTTAATGGAAGTTGAGCGCAGTTAGTGAGAGTGACTAAAGTAAAAATGAAGAAAAAATACGCTTTCATTACTTATTAATATTACAAGATTGTTACACATTTATTAAAATAACCAGAGTGCAATATTTGCACTCTGGTTACCATGATCAACTAACTTGAAAGGATTGAAACAGTTAGTTAAAAGCCAATTTTGTAGCCAATGAAGAAGTTTTCAACATCCGCATTTGAGCCCACAGAAGCAACATGATATTCAATTGAAGCTTTTACACCTCCACCGAATGACTTTTGCAAGGAAGCAATTGAGCCATCGTCATCAGCCGTTGAGCCAGTATTATCGACATCAAAATACTCGTATTGAAATGTTGCATCCAATCCAGGAATCTTTGGCGTTTTAACTCCTATAACTGTATAGCTGTCACCACTATCCGAGTCGTATAGACCATAACCGATTGTGTAACCTGCAAGCTTAGGTGCTTTAATACCAATCATGTAGTTTTCATCTCCAGTTCTAGAGTCCGTATTGCCTTCATCGACAATGCCTCCTTTAACTGAAAAACCAGCGATCTTTCCTGATATTGAATAAGCCATTATGTCGTCATAACCAGCCGTTGTTCCAAATCCGATACCCGCTTTAACAGTAAATCCATTTATTTTAGGGGATGTATAGACAATTTGGTTGCTATCATCAAAACCTGCTGCACCAGTAACGCCGTCACCATCTTCATAATCAGCGCTTAAGCCTTGAGGTAATTTTCTTGAGCTTGCAAATGATGATTTTACAGGGTGGCTATCCATACTATCAACGGGGCCGCCTGAGAGACCATTACCAAAAGAAACTGTGCCCATGTCAGAAATGAATGAAATATCAAAATCACCACCTCCACCAGATTCGTAAGCCATGACACCTTCTATACCCATACCATTGTCTAATGTATCTGTGTAAGTCACGTATGCTGATTCTGTAATTGATATTCTTTCCTGAGACGCGTAAGAGTCTCCAGTTCCCCACAAGCCATTAAAAGTACCGCCAACAGTTATATCTGCTTGCGCACTTGAAAGAGCCATTATACTTGCAAGTGCAGTCGTCGCACTTAAGATTTTGTTATTCATAAATTACTCCATTAATTAATTAATAAATGAAGTCATACATGAGATTTTATAAAATTTTAGTTAAGTAAATTTTAACAATTATTAAGGTCTTTTAAAATTTTGTTTCAGATAAATTAATATTATTTCAATTTCGTTAAAATTATATAACAGTTTATTTTTTTATATGTTTCAACGTGTTTTTTTTATTTCAAAATTATTTCAATTTAATTTCTGATTATTAATTTTTTATTTCTAATTCATTAAGATGATTACTGTATAAAAAAATTTTTTTGAAGTGTTGTTATTTTGCAACGCGTGATGCAGTTTGATGTGACAAAAACAGCTTAGAAACCTCATGCCAATCAAATTTTTTACTATGATTTATACAATCTGTACGACTCACTTTTCTCGCCTTATCAATTGAATTAATTAAATTATGATCAAGACAATTATGTTTAAAATTATCAAAAACATCAATTGGACCTGGAACAGGATATGCGGCCACGGGAAGTCCACTGGCGAGAGCCTCAATCATGACCATTCCAAACGTATCTGTTTTACTTGGAAATACAAAAATATCTGAAGATGCATAGTACTGGGCCAGTTCACTTCCTTTCTTCGCTCCTACAAAAACTGCATCAGTATATTTTTTTTCTAGTTTTTTCTTAGAGGGTCCATCACCTACAAGCAATTTTGTACCTTTTAAATTTAATTTAAGAAAATCCTCTAGCGATTTTTCCTTAGATATTCTTCCTACATATAAATAAATTGGTTTTTCTAATTTGAGATCAATCTTTTTTTTCGGATGAAAGGCTTCAATATCAACACCCCTGGACCATTTAACTGTTCTTTTAATTCCATGTGAATTAAGTTCATCTATAATTGAGTCAGAGGATACCATTACTGCGCTAGAATTTTTGTGAAACCATTTCAAAATTTTATATGTAAAAGATACAGGTATCTTAGCCATCGTGTTTATATATTCAGGAAATTTTGTACAATACGATGTTGTAAACGCATAATTATTCTTTGAACAATAATTCCTAACCGCTAAGCCGATAGGTCCCTCTGTAGCAACGTGTATAAAGTCAGGCTTAAACTTCTCAATGATCACGCCAATTTTGAACCAATGATTAATCGCAAGTTTTATTTCAGGATAAATAATCAGTGGAATTGTAATAAATTTATCTGGAGTTATGTACCTAACCTCATGTCCTTGACTTGTAAGTTTATCACCAAGTGTTTGATAAGTTCTAACAACACCATTTATTTGAGGTAGCCATGCGTCTGATGCGATGAGTATTTTCAATTAACTTAATACCTTTACGGAGTCCTTATGTTTGTTCAAAATTTCATACTTTTCAACGATATCTTTCCAAAAAAGAATTTCCATTGATCCATCAAAATTTTCTATCATAAAGGAGCAACTTTCTACCCAGTCCCCATCATTATAGTAATGAACTCCATTTATTATTCGATGTGAAGCATGATGAATATGTCCGCAAATAACTCCTTTTAGATTTTTCTTTTTTGCATAACCTGCAACTATTTCTTCGTACTTATTAATGTAAGAAACAGCATTTTTTACTTTTAATTTCAGATACTTTGAAAGCGACCAATATTTCAAACCCAATAATAATCTTAATTGATTAAATCTTCTATTTAGCCATAAAGCTAAATCGTATGCGCTAGCGCCAAGATGGGCTAACCAGGGTGCGATATTGATAATTGAGTCAAATTTGTCTCCATGCAGTATAAGATATTCAGATCCATCTACTGTCTTATGTTTGATTTCATTAACTACTCTAATTTCGCCTAGTGTTATTGGCACAAATTTTCTAACAAGCTCATCATGATTTCCTGATACATAAAACACTTTAGTTCCATGTCGTGCTTTTCTTAGAATTTTTTGTATTACATCACTGTGACTTTGTGGCCAGTACCATCTATTTTTAAGTCGCCACCCATCTATAATATCTCCAACTAAGTATAGGTAATCTGATCTGGTATTTTTTAAAAAATCAAGCAACTGTTCAGCTTGACAGCCTTTTGACCCTAAATGAATATCTGAAATAAATATGGAACGATATTTTAAGAGAGGAATAACATTATTTTTTTCGTTGACCATAAATTTGGTAAAAAAGAATCAATAATCATTACATTATCAATAATTTATGAAAGATTTGTTAAGCTATACTTTCTAGAAATCTGTCATAAAATTTTAATATTCTTGTAATTTTTATGACAAAATTAAAAATTAGAATTTAAGCGTTGAGTAACTAGACAGAAGACTGAACTTCCTCATTTAATCCTCCACCCTTCCAAATATAAATGGGGAAGTTCTTCTCTTATTTCAATTAATGACATTTGTACAATAAGCAGAAAAAAGAAGATCTGATCGCCTAGAGTCAAATTTATTCAATGGTTTTTAGTAATAATTTGAAGGCCCGACTTAGAGTGGGCCTTCAAAAAAAAGGATTATTAAATTGTTGTTCCTTTATTTAATCCCAATCGTCTCATTACGATTGAGGCAACTATAAAGCCAATAACCGAAACAACCACTGGAGTTGCATCAGTCATAGTTCCTTCTGCATAAAAAAAGAACATTCTAAGTGACATTATAAATTGCAGCACAACAATTACTCTTATGAACACAGCACTTTCATCCTTTGGAGATGTAAGCACCATTACCAGTCCTATTGCATAAATAAGAAACATCCATCCGAAATTCCTCATCATAATTAACAAGTTTTCATCAGGTGCCTGTTCATTTCCAAGACCTATCCAAAAAGTTGTTGCCAGAGGCGTAAACACATGAATAAATCCAAAAATTAAGAACGTAACCAGCATTGCTGATAAGAGTACTACAGATACATTATCTTCAATTTTAATCATAACTCCTCCTTAAAATGATTTTTGTAAACGGAAAAATACCGTTGTGTTTAAAATAAAACCAAGTGTTATGCCCAAAGCAAGCAATGGATCTCCCTGACTCATATCACCCTGAGCCGTAAGCACATTCGCTAACAGTATTGACATAAAAATTGTTTGCCACACTTGTCCCATTGATAATAGAACTCCGCTAAATCCAACATAGTATTGATAAACAAGTGCTAATATTACGCAGAGACTTAAAAAGAATAAGCCAAGTGCAAAGTGACTGCCCTGAGTTGTTACTGTAAGATCTGGGTTGTTGTTCATTAGACTATTTGGATCAACGAAATATCCAATAACGACAAGTACCTGAAGAATTAATAAACCATAAAGACCCGCTTTAGCTAATCCGTCAGATGTTCCCCATGCTGTATCAGCTTTTTGCCATGAAAATGGCATGCCTGATCTATATCTAGCAATTAAAGTTAATAACAATCCAATTGATACCATTGTTAGGCCTGTATAGTTTTCACCACCAGTTGCCTGATGTGACATAACTATCCATACAATATTGAGAATGGATGCTGGTATTAAGAAAACAAAGTAACCTTTATCCAGCCCTTTGTAGCCCATGTAATAAATACCTGCTAGAAACATGATGTTGTTCAAACCAAACCAAACAACAAAAAATCGGTTGGTTGCATCATTATCAAAAGTTGGGTATCGGTCCAGAAAAGCGCCTGTATTAAATGCCATCATTCCTGCATAAAGCATAAAAATTAGGCCAGTCAAAAATAGACAAATCTGGATGACCCTATCGTCAGTTTTAAACATAAAAATCCCCTTTTAAATTTACATGGAATTGTATTCAGTTTTTACGGTAAAAATACAGTGAATATTTAGTTGAAATTGAACTAATTTTTATAACTTGTTCAAAGTAAATGATGTATATTTACTCTTATTTTTTTAATAAACTTAAAGTTAAAAGTTAGACAAATCATATATGCAATTGATTCAATTACTGATTGATGGAATAGCTTCAGGTTGTATTTACGGCTTAGTCGCTTTAGGTTTTGTCCTCATCTACAAAGCAACTGAAACCATTAATTTTGCCCAGGGAGATATTCTCATGCTTGGTGCATTTGTTGCCTACTCACTTATAGGCATCATGGGAATGGACTATCTTACTGGATTTGCCTTAACTGTTTTAATTATTGCTGTATTTGGGTTTTTCTTAGACGCTGTTGTAGTAAGACAAATCATTGGACAGCCTGCATTTGCAACCGTAATGCTAACTATCGGTTTAGGTTTTATTTTTAGAGGATTTGCATCAATTTACTGGGGAACTGACATATTTTCATTTAGTACACCGTTTTCTGGAAAGATAACTGAGTTTAACGGTCTTATAATTTCATACGTAAATCTCTCAATAATAATTGGAACTGCAATTTTAATGTCTGCACTCTATTTCTTTTTTACTTTTTCAAAAATTGGTGTGGCTATGAGGGCATCTTCAGAAAACCAATTAGCTGCTTACTATATGGGAATACCAGTTAAATTTATTTTTTCATTAATATGGTCAATATCTGCAGGAGTTGCCGCGGTTGCGGGTGTGCTCCTCGCACCAATTACATTGGTAGACACATCAATCTCATTAATTGGTTTAAAAGCTTTTGCTGCAGCTGTATTGGGGGGCTTTGGATCAATACCTGGAGCAATTGTTGGTGGGATCATAATAGGCATTGTTGAACAGTTGTGTGGAACTTACGAAAATTATTTATTTGAGGGGGTAAGAGAAATATCTGCTTACCTTGTTCTTATCTTAACATTGATTATTTATCCAAGAGGATTGTTCTCTGATAAAGCTGAGGTCAAAAAAGTATAATGAGATTTATTTTTAAAACAAAATATTCACAAGATATAAATATTGCAAAGCATAACGGTGATCGTTTTTGGTATTCACTGCTTATATTAATTATGGTTGCGTTACCACTTGTATTAGATGATTTTTACTTAGGTGAAATTTCATATATTTGTATTCTATCCATTGCTGGAATTGGTCTCATGATTTTGTCTGGATACACCGGACTTGCATCCTTAGGTCACGCTGCGTTCTTAGGAGTTGGCGCTTATACTCATGCCTTCTTACTAACTAATGGAATACCTTTTTATGCATCAATCCCTATTGTAATAATTGTTTCATTTCTAGTAGGTGCAGCAATAGGAATACCAATCCTACGCTTAACAGGGATGTATTTAGCTATCGCAACATTAGCCTTGGGCTTTATTGCGGAACATGTTTTTATAAAATGGGAACACTTTACAGGCGGTAACAGAGGATTACCTGTGCCTCAACCAGAATTCTTGGGTATGAGCTTCTATGACAGTGTTTTCTTTTATTATGTCTGCCTTGTCTTTCTTATTGCAGCGATGTTTGCGGCAATCAATATACTAAGATCACCAACAGGAAGAGCATTTGTTGCTATTCGAGACAGTGAAATAGCGGCACAAAGTTTAGGCGTTAACTTAGGTCTCTATAAAGCTTTATCATTCGCTATTTCTGGAGCTTTTACTGGCCTAGCTGGCGCATTACTTGCTCATTACATTGGATACCTAGCTCCAGATATATTTAATATCTTTTTATCTTTAACGTTACTTTTGCTTATCGTTGTTGGTGGAATGGGAAGTTTACATGGAACAGTGTTTGGAGCAATATTCGTTGGCTTCTTACCGCAATTAATTGCCATCTGTCGCGACTATTTACCAAGCTCTATTGGTTCACAACCAGGTCTAGAGCCAATGTTGTTTGGAATAATACTTGTATTCTTCATTTTGTACGAACCACTTGGGATTTATGGAAGATGGATGAAAATAAAGTTATTCTTTGAACTGTTTCCTACCTACAAAAGACAAACATTTAAAAAACAAAAAGTATTTACTAAATCGGACCGAGTATAATGAGTTTGTTTGAAGTAAAAAATATCACTGTAGCATTTGGAGGAGTAAAAGCCCTTAATGATGTATCGTTCGGTGTCGACAAAGGTGAAATATTTACAATAATTGGTCCAAACGGAGCAGGTAAATCAACGCTCTTCAATGTAATTAGTAGAATCTATGAGCCAAGCAAAGGGGAGATATATTTTGAAAATCAAAACATCTCAAAAACTAAACCTCACAATATATCAAAGCTTGGAATAGCAAGAACATTTCAAAATTTAGAATTATTTGAAAATGCAACCGTTCTACAAAACTTACTCCTTGGACGACATATTTATAAAAGAACAAATATATTATCAGAAGTATTCTTTACACCCAGTGCCCGTAAGCAAGAACATGAATACAGACTTAAAGTTGAAGAGGTAATTGACTTTCTAGACCTTCAACATTACCGAGATACTCTTATAAACGGCCTTCCCTACGGTGTTCGAAAAAATGTTGAGCTTGCAAGAGCTCTTTGTACTGATCCAAAATTACTTTTATTAGATGAACCATCATCAGGATTAACAAATGAGGAAACAATTGATCTTGGCTTTTGGATAAAAGATATTCAATCTTTATTAGGAATTACCATAATTATGATTGAGCATGACATGAGTTTTGTTAATAAAGTGTCAGATCGGATACTTGCTCTTAATTACGGAAAAATACTTGCATCGGGCCTACCTGAAGAAATCAAAAATAACGCAGATGTTAAGCAAGCCTATATGGGTGAATAGTTAAATAATTAAAATAATATAAAACATCCAAACTGGAATAAATAATATCCAATATCCGTACATCCACATCATCCCAACTACTCCACCCCAATCGTTACTTTCAAAAGATACTTTTCGATCATCGATTGAGCTTACAAATTCCAACTTAACTTTAGATAGATCCATATTGAATTCTTGAGCTTTGATTTCAGGATTGGTATTTATTCTTTTTGTAATAGATTTTAAATGCAGTACTTGCCAGGGTAGATATAAAGCTCCAAAAACTATGTTAATAATAATAAGTGAATGATGAGCATTTGATAGATCTAAGCTAAGCATAACTATACTTAAAATCGTATTAATGAAAAATATTACAAACCATCCAAATTCTTCATAAAAATAAAAGCGTTCGTATTTCAAAAGTATTGCGCCCCAGCAAAAAAACTGTGAAATAATTACTTGGATTACCATTAACCAAGAAATTAAATCAACAAACATATACTGATCAGAATTAATAATCCTGAGCACATAACTAAACATATAGATATATGTCACCTCAACGATGGTTACTAAAAATCGTGTCACAAATACTGAAGAAAGAACTGTGTCAATGATTACTGATTTAGAAGCATAATTTACAGGAAACAAACATCTGAATGCAGAAACTGATATTAAAATTATAGCAGGAACGACGAGGAACAAGTCATTGCTAATGTTTGCTATTGTTAAAGATGCCCAAAGTAGAAATAAATTAGAAATGACGCCTATTCTTAGTCCTTGTAGGAAATATTTGTACATCTAATGACCTAATTTGTATTTGCCGGGGTGAACAGCTGATAAAATTAATAAGCCTGCGATTATTCCAGTATTTTTAACAAAATTTTGAAGTTCATGTCTTTGCTCCAAGCCCTCACTCATATTCCAAAAATCGTGCATATAGTAATTTATTAGTATTGTCAGTAGCGCTAATACAAAGGCTGATAATTTTGAATAATAGCCGACTAAGATTGAAACTGAACATATGCTTTGTAAAATAATTGTGATTATTAGAGATATTTCTGTATACGGCACTTGATGATCAAACATATAATTTAGAGTAAATTCATAATTAAATAATTTAAATATTGCTCCAAAAACTAAAAAATAAATTCCAATTATAATTCTTCCTAAAAGTAAATTAACATTACTCATATTATTCATTCCAATTCATATATTTTTTACAGCCAAGGGGTATATCTTCAAAATAGCTAAATCCCTCCTGCCAAATATAACCTGCCTTTAGACAGCACGAAAGTTTTTCTTCTGAGTCGCTGTGATAATCATAACACATCTTTTCTAATGGTACTCTTTTTTGGTGATTAAAAATCTCAATACCGAAAATTATCATTGAGCTTATTAATAAAAACAGAAGTCCAAAGACTATGGTCAATATCTTAACTTTAGATACTAAGACTGTAAAAAATAAATAATATAATAATGGCATGGGAGCAAATAAAACTGGCAAAATAAAAACAGCATAATTTGGTATTATAAACTGAACATTCAGTTCATTCGTGTAGTAGTAATCTATGAATGGCAAATATGATAAGTATGCTAAGTAAACTAGCCATGCAAACAATAAAAAAGACTGAATACTAAATAATTTGTTGTGAAAATTTCTTTTTTGAAACAAATAAAGAGGAAGCGAGTAATAAGCTATGATTTTAATTATTAAATAAAAATAAAACATTAATCACTGACTAGTTTCCAAATACCGCTGTTATCGTTGTCAATAATTACAAAGATTTCACCCGCGCTATTTGCCTCTACATCTCGAACTCGGCCAATCTTTTCAAAGAGAATTGTTTCATTTCTTGCTTTTTTTCCATCAAATTCAAGTGAGATTAATTTCTGTGCTTTTAAGCTAGTTATAAGCAATTTGTTTTTTAAGTCAGGAAACAAGTCTCCTCCATAAAAAGTCATATCACTAACAGCAATTGAAGGAATCCAGGTATAAATTGGCTTTAAGAGACCTTCTTTCCAGGCACTTCCATCGCCAATAATTGAACCATCATAATCTATTCCGCCCCAAGCAACATCTGCCCAACCGTAATTAGTGCCAGCCTCAACTTTTCCAAAAAAATCTCCGCCTCTTGGACCGTGATTAGTTATATATATTTCATCATCTTGAGGGTTTAAGATTATTCCCTGAGGGTTTCTTAGGCCTATTTGATATATCTCAGGTAGCCAGCCTTCATTGTCTGCATAAGGGTTATCTTTTGGTGCTGACCCATCTTTATTTATTCTGATCATTTTACCAAAATAACTTGTGGGATCCTGTGCAACACTTCCATGCCCACGTTCACCAATGCTTGCGTAGAGCAGGTCATCTTTAAACATTAGTCTTGAGCCCCAGTGAATATTATTCCATGAAGAGTCTGATTGAAAAATATTTTCTATTTCACTAAAACTTTCATCTCTAATAATACCTCTAGCAATTGAAGTGCTTGTCTTGTCATTCCCTCTATCCTCTGTATAACTAACAAAAACCTCTCCATCTTTATAAATAATATCGAGCATACCAGCTTGCCAATGTGGCTGAACAACTTTTAAATTGTGGGAAAAATTTTTTACTTCTTTTGTAGTTAAATTAATTTTTAAAATTTCACCTGATTTTTGTGTAAGGAATAGTTCATTGTCATTAATAAAACTCATACCCCATGGCTTATTAAGACCAGAAATAACTTTTTCTAATTTGTATTCCGAAGCATTTAAATTAAAGGTGAGTAAAAAAAAGATTATTGAGATAAAAAATTTCATTGTTATTAATTTAATCTATTTACTGCATGCTCTTCTAATTGCTCTTTCGTAACAAAGTTTAAAGAATTTAAATGACAACTTTCAAGATGTACTTTTGGCGCAACGCCTGCATCATATGCTTCTTTCCATCTCAAAGCACAAAGGCACCAGCGATCACCTTCTTTTAATCCAGGAAAATTGAATTCAGGTCTTGGGGTTGAGAGATCATTTCCTTTAGATTTACTAAATTCTAAGAAATCATCCGTCATTACTGCGCAAACCACATGACTTCCATAATCATGTTCGTCAGTATTACAAAAACCATCTCTAAAATATCCTGTCATTGGATCATAGCAACAAGCTTCAATCTCATCACCGAATATGTTAATAACCATCTCTTTTTCAGACATACAAATTACTTATACCAAAAGATATATATTACCAATTATAAACAAAGGGATTTGAAGTCCAAAATTTGTTAATATTGCCCGATCTGCCATCATATATCCTACCATTGTCCATCCAATCGCACCTGTTCCATGAACAAATATATTTAAAGGATAAATATTTAAATTAGTCAGTAAAATACCAACCAAGATAAAGAAAGTACTAGCCCACTTAAGTCGATTAATCATAATAATCCTTTCAAATAAATAGCTGAAAAATCTGCTTGATTTAAAAAGCTCGATAAAGTCTAATATTCAAATTATTTATAAATCTGGGAAAAACAATGATTAAAACAAAAATTACAGAAATGTTCGAAATAGATCATCCAATTGTACAGGGCGGTATGCATTATGTTGGCTTTGCTGAAATGGCTGCAGCTGTTTCTAATGCTGGAGGCTTAGGAATAATAACTGGACTTACTCAAGCCAGTCCGAAAGACCTTGCGAACGAAATAGCTCGTTGCAAAGATATGACTGATAAACCAATTGGTGTTAATTTGACTTTCCTTCCAGGTTTTGCAAACCCAGATTATCCTGGCTATATAGAGTCAATTGTAAAAGGTGGAGTAAAAATTGTAGAAACGGCTGGAAGAAGTCCTGAAAAATTTATGCCACTTCTTAAAGATGCCGGAATAAAAGTAATACATAAGTGTACGTCTGTTAGACATGCTCTAAAAGCAGAAAAAATCGGATGTGACGCAGCAAGTGTTGACGGCTTTGAATGTGGTGGCCACCCAGGTGAGGACGATATTCCAAATATGATACTTTTACCGCGTGCTTTTGAAGAGTTAAAAATTCCATTTATTGCTTCTGGTGGTATGGGAAATGGTCAACAATTAGTTGCAGCTTTAGCAATGGGAGCAGAAGGTGTAAACATGGGAACACGCTTTATTGCAACAAAAGAGGCTCCAGTGCATCAAAATGTAAAAGAGGCATTAGTGAATGCAAGTGAACTCGATACTGAACTAATTATGCGACCATTAAGAAATACAGAAAGAGTATTAAAAAATGATGCAGTTACAAAAATACTCGAAAAAGAAAAATCTCTGGGAGATGAGATTCAAATACAAGATATCTTTGGTGAGGTTGCAGGTGTTTATCCTAAAATCATGCAAGAAGGTGCGATGGATGCTGGCGCATGGAGTTGTGGTATGGTAGCTGGACTTATTCACGATATACCAACTTGTAAAGAACTAATTGAAAGAGTTGTTGCTGAAGCTGAAGCAATTATCGCATCAAGACTCTCTAAAATTGCTGTTTGAATAAAAATAATATTTAAAAACTATTACCAAACATAGGTAATTATTTATTACGGGAGTCTAATAGTATTCCTTATCAATGAATAGCAAGCACCATCAAGAAATTGTTAAAACAATAAAGTCTGCTTTAAGATTTTATGACGAATATGAACTTAATTTACCTCTCACAAACTTTATCTTCCAATCTCCTTTACATTGGAATGTGATGACAATAATTGCGTTGGCAACTTTTGATCCCAATTATACAACTTCTTTTCAGCATTTGTGCGAGTCTATTTCACCTAAAACAGGCTCTAAATCTTCAATACAATCAATTATTGAGGCTGGAATACAAAAAGGGTTTATCAAAAAAACTCCCCTACCTAACGATAAGCGTATAAAAAGTTTAGAATTAACAATGACTGCTTACAAAGATTATGAAAATTGGATTAAGGCAGATGCTGAGACGTTCGGACCATTAAATGGTGTTGCTATGAAAACCCCAAAGTAGAATGGTTATTAATTATAGCAAACTATTCTTATTTTGCCTCATATTTATATTATCAATATATATATCCTCATTAAGCAATATTATAAATGCTTTCGTTTTTGCTGCATCTAGCATACTTGCATATTTTTCAGGGTATGGACTAAGGGAGTCAGTATTTAATCCAAATATTTATCAGAAAACTTTAGGAACATTTTTTTGCTTAACTATTATTGGAATTATAATTTATGCAAATGTTGTCTTCGGAGCGAGTTCTTTAATTAATGGCATTAATACTGAAATGCTTTTTTGGTCAATTATTTTTTTGCTTAGATTACTTAATTTTTTCGATTAACTTTTTTTCTTGTACCGGGCCTAGGTGGTGTTTCTGCGCCGCCTGCAAAACATTGAGCAATTGACATCCAATCGTTTGCTATGTCGCCAGATACATTAAGATTAACATCTTTAATATTTCTTACTTGTGTAACAACTTGACAAAATTCTTCGGCCTTTCCTGATATTATATTTTTATTAGACGGATTATTAAACTCCCAAACCTCACCAGATGGTGCAGTTAATTCTAGTCTTGGAGTTTCTTCAGGAAGTTCTCTCTTATTTATTGTAAAGCAATATTTAAATGTGTTATTTCCAATAATAACTATGTTTTTAATACGATCCTCGTTAATTCTATCAACGCCTAGCGTATCATATAACTCTTGGGCATGAGCCCATGTCTCCATGTGTCTTGCGCTTATTGAGGATCTTGCACTCATATCGGGACCCATCCATTTAACTCTCTTTTTTGGATCAGCTGCCGCAAATCGTTCAGTCATTTTCTCGTAATATGATTTCCAAGTATCTAGTAATTCTCTTCCTTTAATTCCCTTAGTTATAGTTTCCTCAAATTGATTCATCGTTGAACCTTTACCAAGCATTTCAAGAGCACTGTTGGCAAAATTTTTCCAATCATTTCCGTCTTGAAGAGATAAATCTGCGGCATAATTCCATACATGAAGGTGGCCGATAACGTTGTTAAAATTCCAACCTTTAAACTGAGTTTTTTCCTCATAATCATTATCATTTAAAGATGATAATAGTTTGTATACTGCATTGCTTTCATTACAAAAATCATAAGCTTGTTGTAATTCTAAATTTTGATCTGTCATTTTGACCATTTCGGTTTACGTTTCTCAAGAAAAGATGCAATGCCTTCTCTGCCTTCATCACTTAGCATGCGTTCAGCAAAACCTTTTGCAGCAAAATCGATCATTTCACTTCTCTCTAACTGTCTTGTGGCTAGGACAATTTCTTTTGTAATAGCATTTGCCCCAGGGGCACAATTCATAACACCTTTAATTATATCAGACTCAATATTTTTTAAATCATTAGCATCTTTTGCTATAAAATCTGCTAATCCCATTTCAAACGCTTCTTTACCTGTAAACCGTGCTGCGGTAAGCATGATACGTCTAGCTTTAGCTAAACCTATTCTTTGTGCAACAAAGGGGGCAATTTGTGCAGGAGGTATTCCGAGAGTAGTTTCTGTTAAAGCAAATTTACAGTCTTCAGTCACTACCACAATATCTCCAGCGCAAAGCATTCCAAGACCACCAGCCATCGCCGCTCCTTCAGCTAGCATAACAACTGGCTTTGGATAAGAGTTTATCATATCAAAAAACGCACCCGTTAAAGCACTGGCCTCTTCAACGTCTTTCATACCCTGTTCTCCACCTTGAAAACCAGTTTTAAACATTTTTAAATCTCCACCTGCACAAAATATTCCCCCTTCTCCTCTCATGGTAACGCCTCTCACACCCAAATCATTGCGTGCTGCATCAAAAATATTTTTAATATCAGCAGTTAATTCGCTAGTTAATGCATTTCTTTTTTCTGGTTGATTGAATGAAATAGTTAACCATTCATTTTCTATATTAACTTTACAGGCTTTTGTTTCTGGTAGTGTAGTCATACTTATAAATTGTTAATAACTTTCAATGGTTCGTAATTATAAATGTTCTTAGTTCTTCGCATAGCAATATCTGTGTTTTTTAGCATAAAATTTCTTAATGATTTCAGAATTGGGTTTCCTAAATGATTTATATATCCCTGATATCTTGAAGATCTTTTAATTGCATTAGTCCTACCCACCCTCAATTTCTCATAATTATTTCTTACAAAATTAAGATCGTCAGACATATTTACTAAATTTCCAAATATATATGCATCTTCCAGTGCCATAGCGCCGCCTTGACCCAAAAACGGCATCATCGGGTGCGCCGAGTCTCCCAATAAAGTTATGTTACCACTGGAAAAAGAATTAAGTGATTTTCGATCAAATAAACCCCACTTATAAACTTTTTTTGAAGATTGAAATAATGATTTAATGAAACTTCCATAGGATGAGAAATCCTCTAATAAATCTTCATGACTTCCCTCTTCTCTCCAACTTTCATTATTTTTTATTTTGCTTTTTTTTATTGCAATAAAACTTGTTTCGAGTTTTTCATTAACAGGGTAACAGACGATATGGCTATTTTTACCTAGGTATATATTTATTCTTTTGCTATCGGACGAACCAATACCTCTCCACGCGGTATAGCCTGAAAAAGTAATTTTATCCTTTTTGATTTTATTTGTTCTAATAAGTGATTTTATCCCATCGCAGCCTGCAATGTAGTCTACACTAATATTTTTCTGATTTTTGAAAACTAATTCTTTTTCTTTTATTATATCTAACAATTCATGATTAAATTTTATTTCTCCACCTAGATTAATAAATTTCTCATACAGTTTATTTATTAAGACTTTTCTATTTGATGTAATTACTTCTCCAAATTCATTGATATTTACTTTTTTTATGACATTTCCCTGATCATCTCTCCAAGCAATATCCAATGGAGAGCAAGACTCTGCTCTAACAGCATCTAAAATATCTATTTCATCTAGTATTTTACAAGCGTTGGGAGTTAATGATATTCCTGCGCCATATTCACTTGGTGCGCTTGATCTTTCAAAAATTATACATTCTTTTCCAGATCCCTTTAGAACGCAACCTAAAGTAAGACCAGATATGCCTCCGCCAATTATTCCAATTTTTTTCACTGCTGAATTCCTATAAAAACAACAATTGTACTTTCAGCTTTCACTGTAAAGCTATCTCCATTTACTTCGTTACTTATGCCATGAGAAAAAGATTTCAATTTTTCGTTATTCAAATCATATTTTAATCCTCTTGTTGTAATTTTATTATCTGACGACAATGAAATAATAGATACCGGCTCATTATGAGCGTTTATTTTTGTATATTCTCTCACAAAGATTATTCGATAAAAATTTGTTATCAGTTCAATTTGCAAAATATCTGAGTAAGTACTGGCTATTAGAACATTTGCTATTGAATGATCTTCCCTCAAACCAGTACTTCCTAATATCACAACTTTTTTAATACTATTCTCCTTACAATAATCTAGCGATTTTTCTAAATCAGTCTTGCTCTGATCGGATAATTCAACAACTTCTATTTTACTATCAAGATCATCAATTGCAGCGGAATCAAGGTCACCTAAAATTAGATTAGGTTGGACTCCTAATTCTTTTAAATTTTCTGATTTAGCATCAATACTAATAAAGTAATCGTTACTATCTATTACCTTTTTAACGTAATTTGTTTTTGAAACATTTCCATTTGCAATTAAGACAGCGCTCTTTATCAAGTTAATACCGTAATTAGTAGTTAATTGGTCCAGAAATTACTTCAAATCTTTCATTTTGAACTTTAAAGAAATAAGAAATATTACTTCCTTGTCTTTGATCTGAATTAAACGTTACCGAGCCAAGTTTTAGTGGGTCCTCGTAATCTTTAAGAGTTTCCATTGCCTCAACAAAGCTATCAACTGTTAAATCTTTTCCTGCTCTTTGGATAGCTTCAACAACTATGTCAGCAAAAATATATCCATAGATGGCTCCAGTATTAGGTTCTGTTGCATAAATAGATTTAAATTTATCCCACCATCTTTTTTCAATTTCATTAGCCGTATCGTAATAAGGAAATACGACAGAATTTAAACAGTACAGTCCATTCATTACTCCATTGGGTTGTTCTGCCACAACTGTGTAATAACTTGCTGAAGTTGTCACAAAATCAACATCTGTCCAGTTTATTTCCTTTGCTTTCATAAAAGGCAATATTGTTGTTCGAACAATTGTTCCCATAGCCACTAAATCGCATCCTGCATTATAAAGTTTTTTTATTTGAGCAGTGAAATCAGTATCCGTGGGCTTTGCTGACGCACTCTCAACTAATGTCATATTCATTGCTGCAAGTTGATCATCTACAGCATCAACAATTTCCTGTCCAAAGTCAGTATCTTCATACAAAACACATACTGACTTTCTATTGTTATTCTCAATAAGATATTTCAATCCTGTTCTGATCTGATCATAATATGTTGAACCTGATGTAAACTTCAAACGATCGTAGGGTTCAAACATTGATCGTGCAGCTGTAAGAGGAAATAAACTTGGTATATTCATTGCTATTTGATCAGACATCACTGCATTATTCATTGGCGTACCAAGAGAGCCCAACATAAAGCCAATTTTATCTTTTCTTAACAGTTTATTGGCCGCTTGAACCGCTCTTGGGACAGTATATTGATGGTCTTCGACAATAAATTTTATTGTTCTGCCATGAGCTCCACCCGCTTGATTAAATTCATCAATTCGCATGTTTACACCGTCAACACTTTGTTTTCCAATCATAGAGGCAGGTCCACTTAGATCAGTGTGCATTCCAATTAAGATCTCATCTTCTGTAATCCCTTGGTCAGCAAACGATAAGCCAGAGACAAATAATGAAAGAAATAAATAAACAAAAATTTTCATTTAGTATGTATATTCTTTATTATCCGTTTGGATAAAAGTACCATTTTGAACTTCAAATAAGTAAGCAACATTTGCACCTAAATGTTTCTCTGGAGACCAAGAAAGTACTGTGTCGCCAAAAGGTATTTTATAATTATTTATACTTTCTAATGCATTTAGGAAACCATCTGTTGTTAAGTCACGGCCAGCAATTTCTAATGCTCTAGCAGTTATATCCATGTACATATAACCATAAGCTGAACCTATATTTGGTAAGTTTCCAAAAGTCGACTCATAGGTATCAATCCAATCACAAATTTCAGGAGTACAATTTGCTTTACTTGGAGTATCAAATTGAGCAAATGTATAAAAACCATCTGTAACTCCATCAGGTTGCGATGCTATAACAGGGTGAAAACTTGCAACCTGACCAAAAAATAATGCATCCCATTTCATCTGCCTAGCTTTTGTATAACCAAGAATTGTATCCTTTACAATTGTTCCCATTGCAACTGCTTCACAGCCTGCATTTTTTAATTTTGTAATCTGAGAAGTTAAGTCTGTATCAGTTGGCTTATTGGTTGCTTTTTCATGTAACTCTAAACCCATTTCGCTTAGTTGGTCTAAAGTCGCTTCATATGTTTCTTGTCCAAAATCATTATCCTGATAAAGAACACAAATTTTATTTTTGCCTCTCTCATTGATTGCCCACTTAACACCAGCTCTGATTTGATCATAATAACTTGAAAGAGCTCCAAATTTTAAACGATGTAAAGGATCAGTCATTGATCTTGCTGATGATAGAGGAAACAAATTCGGTATATCTTTTTTTTCTTGAGCTTCAAACACGGCATTATTCATAGGAGTACCTAAACTTGCAACCATAAGAAATATTTTATCTTTATTCAGAAGCTTGTTAGCTGCCTGGACTGCACGAGGAACTTGGTATTGATGATCTTCTGCAATGATTTTCAGCATTCTTCCATGAATGCCTCCAGCTTTATTAATCTCATCAATTCTCATTTGAACACCTTCAACTGAATATTTTCCAAATGAAGAAACTGGACCACTTATATCTGTATGCATGCCAAGAATGATTTCATCGTCTGTAACACCTTGAGAATAAGAATTGTGACCAATCGTTAAAAAAAGTGCCAAAAAAATTGTAAAAATTGAAAACCGCTTACTAATCATCGTTTGTCCTCTTGAATTTAAAAGGAAATCTTATTATTTCACAGAGGAAAATCAAGCAGATTGATACATGCTTTCAATGATATCGCCGTATTTTTGATTTATAAATTTGCGTTTCAGCTTCATGGTCGGAGTGAGCTCATCGTCTTCAGCTGTTAATTGTATATCAATTAATGAGAATTTTTTTACTTGTTCTACTGAAGCGAATTTTTTATTTACTTTATTAACCTCATTATCAATCAAGGCAACTATTTCCTCTGATTTACAGAGACTTTCAAAATTAGAAAATGGTATGTCATTGTCTTGAGCGTGTTTCATCACATTTTCTTCATCTATCATTATTAGACATGACAAAAACTTTCTTTTATCACCAATTACAACAGCATCTGATATGAATGGACTAAATTTTAATTCATTTTCTATTTCCGAGGGAGAGATATTTTTTCCACCGGCTGTAATGATTATGTCTTTTTTTCTGTCTGTAATTTTTAAATTTCCATAGTTATCAATTTCACCAACATCTCCTGTATGTAGCCATCCATCAATAAGCGTTTCTTTTGTTTGTTCAGGTTTATTTAAATAACCACAAAACACACCTGGACCTTTAAATAAAATTTCTCCATCCTGCGCAATCCTGACCTCAGAATCATTAACGGCTCGGCCAACATGTCCCAGTTTTATTTCTCTGGAGTAAAATGCAGTTCCAACTCCAGCTGTTTCTGTCATACCCCATCCTTCTCTCATATCTATACCAAGAGAAAGATACCAATTTATTAAATCAGGAGATATAGGCGCAGCTCCACTTAGTGCGTAACGACAGTTATTCAAACCTAGAAGTTTTTTTATATTTTTTAAAACCAGTTGATTGCATATCCAATATGATAATTTCAATGATAAAGGAGGTTCTTTTCCATCAATAAAGTACTCTTTATATTGAGAGCCAACATTTATTGAGAATTGATAGAGGAACTTGCCAATGAAAGTTGCATCTTTCATCAAAATTGTGATCGATGAATAAAACTTTTCCCAAATCCTTGGAACTGCAATAAACACTGTCGGAGATACCTCTCGAATATTTTCAGGTACCGTATCAATACTTTCAGCAAAATTGACTACTGCTCCTGTTTTTAGAGGTATCATAACTGAGACTGATCGCTCTAATATATGGCATAATGGGAGAAACGATAATTGTTCCTCGTGTTCCATAACATCAAAGATATCATATCCAGTATTAATAGAATAAAGCAAGTTTGTATGATTAATCATTGCGCCTTTCGAAGGCCCTGTTGTACCAGATGTATATACTAAAATTGCAATGTCCTCAGGACTTACACTATTAACTAAACTCTCCCAAAGATCAGGGTTTTCATGATCGGTTTTTTCACCAACTTTTAAAAATTCTTCATAACTAATAACTTGGTCATCATGAAAGTCACTTAACCCTTCCATATCGTAGACAATAATTTGTTTTAATGTAGGACACTCACCTCTTACTTCTAAAATTTTATCAAGTTGTTCTTCATTTTCTACAAAATAAAATTTTGTCGCACTGTCGTTTACTAAATACTTAACCTGTGCAGCCGAGTCTGTTGTATATACTCCACTGGAAATTCCTCCAGCACCGATTGTGCCCATATCAGTGTAAAGCCACTCGGGGTTTCCTTCGCTTGCAATTGAAACCACATTGCCTTTTTCTAGTCCTAGAGTATGGAGAGCAAGGCCAGTTAGTTTTGCCTTTTCTCCATAGTGAGACCATGAAATTTCTTGCCAAATTCCAAGATCTTTTTCTCGCATGGCAACTCTTTCTCTACGAGAATTAACTGAGTCCCAAAAAAGTCTTGGAATTGTATTTATCTCCACATTTTTTTCTTTTTCCAACGTCTCTCTCCTCTTATACCTTCATCTTGCTGTCCAAGATAAAATTCTTTGATATCTTCTTTTTCCAAAAGCTCTTTACTGTTTCCTTCCATTACAATTCGACCAAGTTCTAATACATAGCCAAAATCGGAATTACTAAGTGCAATATTAGCGTTTTGCTCAACTAAAAGTATTGTCGTTTTTAATTCTTTATTAATTCTAATGATAATTTCAAATATTTCCTTAACAAGCTTAGGTGACAACCCTAATGACGGCTCATCTAAAAGCATAATTTCTGGCTTACTCATGAGAGCTCGACTGATACATAACATTTGCTGTTCTCCACCTGATAATAAGCCAGCTGGTTGGTTCATCCTTTCATTTAGTATTGGAAAATATTCAAAAACTTGTTCAATATCTTTATTTATTTCTTTCTTGTCTGATCGTGTAAAAGCACCCATTTGAAGATTTTCTATTACAGAACAATATGGAAATACCTCTCTACCTTCAGGCGCATGGCTCATTCCTAGTCTTAATATTTTATCAGGATCTTTTTTTTGAATTTCACTTCCGTTTAAATAGACCTTTCCTTTTCTAGGATCAATTGCTCCCGATATAGTTTTGAGAATTGTTGTTTTCCCTGCTCCATTAGATCCAAGGATCGTTACTATAGAACCCTGATTAACTTTGAAACTAATACCTCTAATGGCCATGATTGGCCCATAATAAGTTTCAATATTTTCAACACTTAATAAAGGATTTGACATAATTTACTTTTATATCTTACCAACAATTATGTTAATTAAATTATTCAATATTTTAGCCCAATAACTTTTCTGGTATTGGTATCACTTGATCAAGAAGTATTTGCGCATAGGCTTTGCCTTGAGGATCGTTTCTAAGACTTGCTGGCCCGCCACCGCCAAGAACATCATTTAAAATGAAATTTATAGAATTTGAGCCTGGTAAAAAGTATCTCTCAACAGATCCTTCAAGAAAATCAGTAAAACAATCCTTAACAGCTTTTTCATCAAGGAAATTGCATATTGCTGGATAAAACTTTGGATCTCTTGCAATTATGCCAATGTTTGCTTTATTGCCTTTATCGCCACTTCGTCCGTAAGCAACTTTAATAAGCGGCACATCAACAAACTTTTCATTTGCATAATCAAAATTAGGAGCTGTTGTTTTTTCAATACTGTTCAAGTCAAATTCTTCAGATTGTGGTATCTTTATCTCACTATTTGAAGAACCATTATCTATTGTTACATTCACTTGATCCTTATCAATTAAAAATGAAAACAACCTTACAATTGGTGACGGTTTTGGCCGCCCTCCAACAAAACCAGACAAACCTGGAGGGGTTGCAAGACCTAAACCAACAGACTCTTTAAGCATAATACCTACCGCTCTAATATCTTGGTGTTTAGCAGCAAATTTAAGAACCACTTCGCGGTTATTTTCATTTGATGATTTCTTGCTGTATTGACTGTTATCTCCAATAATCTCAATACTCGTTTCATCAAAATCGGCAATATTCATCATGCGCATTATCATTTTTGAACGCTCAAATATTGCTTCTCCATATGTACGAGCTTTTTTTGCAGCATCTATACCAACAAATGAACAGACATGACCTGCCCTAAAACCATCAGCGTATGTTGCACAAACTTTATATTGATTAGGAGCAGGATAACCTTTTGCTCCTGAGACTTTTACTTTGTCTTTATCTGTTTCTTCAATTTTAACATTTGAAAAGTCACAAATAACATCTGGTAATATATATGCTTGAGGATCACCTATTTCATAAAGCATCTGTTCAGCAATAGTTCCGAAACTTACCATGCCAGTAGAATTTTTTGACTTAGTGCAATCGAAACTACCATCTTCTGAAACTTCCACAATTGGATAGCCTATTTGATGCAAGTCTTTTGATACTAATTGCCAATCGGTAAAATTACCTCCAGTACTTTGTGTTCCACATTCAATTATGTGACCAGCTAGACTGCCCGCAGCCAGTTTATCAAATTCATTTTCATTCCATCCGAATGTATAAATACATGCGCCTAATGTAACTGCGCTATCAACACTTCTTCCAGTAATAACTATATCAGCGCCACTATTAAGAGCCTCAGCTATTGGAAATGCACCAAGGTACGCATTTATACTTGCTATTTTGTCCTCCGCCGGAAAAGTTTCATTTGAATACATTTCCTTTGTATTCAACTCTGAAAATTTATTCTTTTGACTAATTAAATCATCGCCTAATACAACTGAAACTTTTAAATCCAATTTAAGTTCTTTAATTAATTCTCTAATGGCTTCAGCACATGCTTCAGGATTTACGCCTCCAGCATTGCTAAGAATTTTTATTTTTTGATCAGCTATTTGTCGCAAATTTAACTTCAATACACTTGATACAAAGTCTACGGCATAGCCTTTTGTGGCATCTTTTGCTCTAGCCCTTGCCATAATTGACATTGTGATTTCTGCCAAATAATCATAAACAATAAAGTCTAGATCATTTCCATCCAACAATTGAGGTGTTGCAATAACGGAATCGCCCCAAAATCCACTTGCACCACCAATTCTAAGTTTTTTTGACATTTGAATGATTATATCTATTTTTATTATAATTAGTTAAATAATTAAATTGTCTAATACATTATGAGTTTTTTTAAATCAATAAACAATGCTTTCGTAAAATGTTTTGATTTTAAGACAAGAGCAAACAGAGCTGAGTTTTGGTATTTTTACTTGTTTACAACAGCTGTTGGTTTTGTTGGATTGCAGCTTGATATATTCTTTCAATTACAACTAATCGGTATTCAATTAGCCAATTCATCTGAGTCGATAATGCTTGGGCCCATGTATATTTTTTTATATTTTCTTTTTATTGTTCCAAGTTTCGCACTATACGTAAGAAGACTTCATGATGTAAATCGTTCAGGTTGGTGGCTCTTAATTGTACTGGTTCCTTTTATTGGAATAATTACTATTATTTTTTTTATGTGCTTAAAAGGAAGTGAAGGCAGTAATGATTTTGGAGAGGTTTCCTCTTAATTATCGTTTGACTTATTTTTTGCTTTAAATGCTTTTGGACCGCTACAGCTACTACACCCTGAACTTTCATTTAAGACTTCTTTTTCAATATCTTTTTCTAACAAACTTAGTGTTGCAAGTCCCAATAGAATAAACATTGGAATGATAATTAATAAATGCTTTTTATTTGTCATTTTTTAAGGTTTGATAATTGCTTCTATAATAAATAAGCGGATTTCTATTATCATCAATTTTTAAATCTTCAACTTTACCTATGACTAAAACGTGATCAGCAATATCAATTTGTTGATAAACTGATAACTCAATGTAACCTAAAGTGTTATCAAGAATGATATTATTACTTGATGATATAGTATGGTTTGTTTTACTCACTTTTTCAGGGTCTTTAGTTGCGAATAAACGTGATATTTCTTCTTGTTCATTTGAAAGAAAATTAATTACAAATGAATTATTTTTTAAAAAGTCTACGTGGTCAGTTTCAGACTTATAAATATTAAATATAATCAATGGTGGCTTTAAGCTTAAAGATGCAAATGAGTTGATTGTAAAGCCACTTTTATGAGATGTAGCCACTGCAACTCCTGTTGCAAACGAACCAAATGCTTTTTTTAGAATGTTTTCCTCAAAATCAGCAGTCATTTAACTAAATAATTTAAATTAATACAGAACGTAGCATAGAAACATAACTACTTTTAATTTCTAGACCTTCATTTGTATGTTTCTCTAATATCATTTCATGTGCTTTCTTGAGCTTATAGCACGGAACAAACATAAATAAATGATGCTCAAGATGATAATTGACATAATATGGAGCAACAAAGGTTCTTTCTATGATATTTGCATACGTTGTTCGAGCATTATTAAAATCATTTTCAGATTTTACCCCAGCATGCTCCGCAATATTTCTTATTCTTAAAAATAGTTGAAAAAAAGTGAATAGTGGCAATAACCAGAATGATAAATAATACCACCATTGACCTATTAGCCAAAAAATTAAAAATATAATTAGATTTGAAATTAGAATGCCATAAAGAGTGTTTCTTGATTCAAAGCCACTAATTTTTTTTCCATCATTCTTTTTTGTATCGCTTTTAAGCAAAGTTTTAAAAATCAACTCATATCTTTGAACAAGACCTGAAACGCCAAAAATATCTCTAAGTACTTTTCTTAACATGCTCTTTTTTTCAACGGGGAATGGTTTTGATAAACTTAGGTCTGGATCATCTTCTAATTGAGTATTTCTATGATGTGCGAGGTGATAGTGACGATAGCCATAAGTGTCAGACCATACAGGAAAAGCACAAACCCATTGTGATAAAGAATTATTTAATTTTGAATTATTTGTAATTAGACCATGTGCTCCCTCATGCATTAAAATTGCTAAACCAAGTTGTCTTCCAGCGATGATTAAAACTGCGGCAATAAAAGTAAATATATTTGGGAATATCGAAAAAATACACACTGATAAAAGGATAATCATCCAAGCATGAGCAAGTAATCCAATTCCCTTGAGATCGCTTTTCTCTCTTAAATGATCAATTTGTTCGTCTGAAAGAACTTCATTAGGTTTTAAAAATGGTGTAAATTTTTTATCCATCAATTTATTTATATATATTTTTTTATTAGTTTTACACCATTTAGAATATGCTAATGATTACATATAGTTAGTACTGTTACCAAATTATGAAACTATCTATTAATGATAATATATATCATATTTTTGTTATCTAATTCCCATACAATTTAATTGAATAAAAGGAGATTTCTATGCAAAAAATTATCAAGCAACTTTTAATTGCGCTTACATTTATTGGTTTTAGCATCACTACAAGTAAGGCATTGGTACTAGATGTATACACAATAGACGGTGTAGACACTCAAGCTAAAAGAGCTCAAATGGTTGAAGGATTTAACAGCTTTAAAGAAAATGCTGTTAATGGTGGAGCCAAATGGATTGATTTTACACTAAATGTTAAGATCAGGGGTGACGGCTATAGAGAACAGTTTACATTTGCTGTAATTTATGAAAATGCGAGTGATATGATGGAAACACATGAAATATTTGCAGCTAATCAACAATGGTTTGATCCATTTGAGTTTGATGCCGAAAGTGCGCGTAATGCAATATTTGAAACACCTCCTGGTGTTGATGTGGATTATCAACCAGCACAACTTGGGCAGACTTTATGGTACTCATTTATTAATGTTACAGATTTACTTAATTTCTTAAATAGAGCTCCACAGATAGCTGGAGTTTTGGAAGACGCTGGAATGAAAGGTCAATTTGGTATTTTAAATTGTACGCTTTGCCCAGCATCATTAGGAGACACTACGCATATGATGTTCTTGACAAATGAAAGTGCAACGGCAATGGGTGAAGATCTTGATGCACTAGGAATTGACGAAGCAATCTGGTTTTACAGAAATGTTCGACCTTTTGCTGAGCAAATTGATGTTGGAATGAATTCTGTAATCGCTAACTAAAAAGGAGAAATTTATGAAAAAATTTATCAACATATGGGTATTGGCTTTTAGCTTATTTTCTCTAAGTATACTTCCTTCAAAGGCATTTATAATGGATGTTTGGACAATTGAAGGAGCCAATCCAGCCGAGCTAGCAAAGGTAGTTGTAGAATATAGAGAAAAAGCAGCCGCTGTAGGAGCTAAATATACTCAATTTAGAATGGGACAAAAAGTTAGAGGCGACGGTTCTAATATAACATTTGTATATGGTTACTATGATAGTTACGAAGATCAGATGTTTACTCAACAACTTTTAACTGAAAATCCTGAACCATTACAGAGTACTTATGGCGCAATGTCAGATGAAGATAGTGGAATAATTATTTCTTCTGCGACCTTTGCGAACACTTCATCTTTAGGCGAAAATCCAGCTGCAGGAAATTCATTTGCATATGCTTTCATGGAAATTAAGGATGGAATCAATTTTGCTCTAAACTTTCCTAAACTACAGGAAAGATTGGCTGAACAAGGAATGCCGGCAATCATAGATGTATTATACTGCGCAACATGTGGTGCAGATGTATTGCCCGCTAATGCTGTTGGATACATTTCAGCCGCAAACCTAACTGATTTAGGTAAAGCCCTTGACATTTATGCACTTGAGGAAAATCAGCTTTGGTTATTTAGAAACATGAACCCTCATATTGAGATGATTGATCAAGGAATATCTGTGATGTTAACAGACTAATAAGTTTTCTTAGCCGTGGAAACACGGCTAAGTTATCATGTAGTCTCTTTTATCTGGAACAGTTTTTTTATTTTTAGATAATTGTAACTGAAAAACAACTAACGTGGACTCCTCAAACGACGCCTGGGATGAAGATAAATAAAAATCCCACATTCTGCAGAATTTTTCATCATAAATTTCTTTAACCTTGTCTATATTGTCGTAAAAATTATATCTCCATCTTTTTAATGTTTCCGCATAATGAAATTTTAATATCTGTACATCAGTCATTGATAAACCCGATTTCTCAACTCTAGAAACTGTTTCACTCAGCGCTGGAATATATCCTCCAGGAAAAATATATTTATCTATCCACGGGTCTGTATTGCCAGGCTCATTCAGCCTACCAATTGTATGAATAAGCGCAACTCCACTATCGTTTAATAGATCGTAAACTTTGTTAAAAAATTCCTGGTAGTGTGCTGTACCGACGTGCTCAAACATGCCAACAGATACAATTCGATCATATTTCTCATTTACGTTCCTGTAATCCTGAAGTCTGTATTCAACCTTATCCAACTTCTCTCTAACTTTTCTTTGTTGAGCATATGCAATTTGTTCTTCAGATAAAGTTACGCCTACGACACTTGCGTTTGATTTTTTATAAATATGCGAGGCCATTCCACCCCAACCGCATCCAATATCTAAAACAGATTGATTTTCTTCAAGCAATAACTTCTTTGAGATTAATTCTTTTTTATTGATTTGAGCCTGCTCCAAAGAGTCATTTGGAGAATTAAAATAAGCACAAGAATATTGTCTATCAGGGTCTAAAAAAAGCTCATAAAGCTTATCAGAAAGATCATAATGATGAGCAACATTTCTCTTTGATTTTGACATATAATTGCTTGTAGTTAATTTATTTGAAATGGCTCGAACTATTTTTGATAACTTCATTACCCAATGATCAATATCAACCTCTGTATTTGAGAAAATTAATTTTAAAAAATCATGAATCCGCCCCTCTTCGACTACGAGTGATCCATTCATATAACTTTCACCAAAATGAATTGACGGGTTCATTAGTAGTTTTATCTCTGAAAAGTTATTTGTAGTTCTAATTTTTATGGGGTCTCCTGTACCATCACCGTAAGTGTTAATTTCACCATTCGGCTTTACCCATGTAAGGTTCCCTGTTTTTATGATTTTAGAGAGAAGACTTTTTGTTATCATTTGCTAAATTTAATATAATGTTTGAATAATTTTCAATAATAAAAATTAAGCCGGCTTTTCAGTCAAAATAATTAAAATCTTACTATTTTTGTCAATTCCACACTCTGGATATTTTTTTGCTTCTTTGATAGCGGCATAACCAGCTCCACCAGAAGGTGAAGTATCAAAATCATTTTGTCTAAGCTCTTTCACTGCAATGTCTGCATCTTCATCTTCGATTGTCATGAAATTTGTACAAGTAATTGCAAGCGATGATAGCGCCCTTGTCGAAGGGCTTTTGCAATCTAAGCGTCCCATATTAGAAACCCCGCCGGTTACAGTTACAGCTTCTCCCTTATTTATAGACTCAAGCAACACTGGTGCCTTCGTAGGTTCGACAATTATTATTTTTGGCTCATTGCCAAAATATTTTCTCATATAGGTTGCAATAGATGCAGGGAAACCGCCTACTCCTGCTTGTAAGAATATATGTGTTGGATGCTCATCGCAGCTTGCGCACGCTTCATCTGCAAGAACTAAGTATCCTTGCATAACTCGCAAGCCATGATCGTATCCATCCCAAGTCACATCTGACAAAAGCATCCAGCCGTTTTTCTCAGCTTCTTGCTTTGCTCCCTCTAAACTCTCTTCATAATCATTACCGTATACAACAACTTCTGCGCCAAAACTTTTAATTTTATCTGCAAAGCTTGAAGGAACATTTTTAGATAAATATATTACAGCTCTTGCTCCAAATACTCTTGCACCAGCCGCTAGAGAAATTCCATGATTACCGGCACTCGCTGATATATAAGTTTTCCCATTTAGAGCTGAGCTCCAATTTGAGTCCTTGCTAAAAGATTTTAAATGTTTTGCTGCATCACTTGCGATTACAAATGCTGCGCCAAGTGCTTTAAAGCTTCCAAGACCCATTCGGTCTCTTTCATCCTTAAACCATAATTTTTTAATACCTAGTTCATTGCTTAATTTAGCTGATTTCACTAAAGGTGTTTCAGCTGCTTTAGGGCACAATCTCAAAAGCTTTTTTACAGCCTCAACATCTGTACTAACAGGATCAGTGCCATTATCACCTGGAAGTCCTTTTTTAAAATATGGATTTGTAATAAACTTTCTCATTAAACAAAAACAATATCAGATTTAAAAATATGCGTATATTTATTAGCTATATTATAATAAGTTTTTTTTTAGCTTCAGCTGTGTTTTCTGATGAAAAACCAGGAAGAAACTTCGCTGATCTTCCTGATGTTGATGATGGTTATAATATTCATGTTATGTATGTTTTACCAAAAGATGGTGTTGATAAAGACTACGATCTTGATAGCAAAATAAGCATGTTAATGTATCAAATCGATAAATGGTTTAATTCAAAAACTAAAGATAGATTATTTGCAGATGGCCAGAATCTTAAATTTGATCGGAAAGATGATAATAAAATAGACATTACTTTTCTGAGACTTGACATAAATGATGATGAAATATCAAAACATGGAATTCAGGCAGTCAATGTATTACAACCCGCAATAAGTCGATTTGGTTTTAATGATCCAAAAAAAGTTTATTTCATCATCTATGGCGGCTCTAACAGAGATGTTTGTGCGTCTTCTCAACTTCCAAGCTATGCAACAGAGGGTGTAACAGCCAACACGGCAGCTCTTTATTACCCAGGAAAAAGAAGTGGCTCATGTATTGAAAACAATGGTGGTTTTAAACCTGAATTTAATGAAACTGCTAAAGCTGCTCTTCATGAAATTCTTCATGTTTTGGGGGCCGTACCACAGTGTGCAGAAGATCATCTAGTTTTTAAAGATGAAGGCACGATCAACGATGGCATTGGAGGGCACCTATCAATACCTGGGGATATAATGTACAGCGTACAATCTAATAAAACTTATGATAAAGCGAAACATTTAGATTTCAAAAGTTCAAATTATTATAATCACAACAATGAAAACTGTTTAGATATTGCAAAAAGCAGGTATGTACTTCCAACAGTAAGTAATCCTCAACTGCCTACTTTTTCATCAAAATAGTTTAGGGTGTTGAGATGGGTATCGGTGAATAATTATACATAACATAAAGTTGCTGGTAGCATAGTTTGCCTGTTTTTACTGCATAATCTTGATGGTAGTCTTCTGCAGGATAAAACTCTGTTGTTTCTCTAATTTCTGTAACTATTGGGTTTTCAAACTTGCCTGATAAATCAATTTTTTTTATTTTACTCTCAATAATTTCTTTTTCATCTTCGCTATTGTAAAAAAGTATAGATTTATATTGCTCACCAATATCAGGACCTTGACGATTTAAGGTTGTGGGATCATGAATGATAAAAAATGTATCAATTAATTCATTAAAAGTAACTTCGCTAGTATCATAATCAATCTTGACTACTTCAACATGACCTGTCTCACCAGTTAAAACGTCTTCATATCTAGGATTATCTAAATGACCACCAGAATAACCTGAGGTTGCATCAATAACACCAGGCATTTGTTCATATAAGACTTCAACGCCCCAAAAGCACCCTGCACCTACTATTAAAGATGATAACATACTATTTGATATAAATTGCTTGTGAGAAATTCAATAATTATTTTCTGTCAGCCACAAGCATTTCGTCATAAAACCATAATCCGTCATGATCACGAATTATGTCCTCAATGCACTTAATATAACTTTGATCTGCTTCCTTTTCCTTAACCATTTGATCACTTATTTGGGCAACATATGTACAAGCATTCCATGCAGAAAATACTAATGATGTGGCAATGCCACTGTTTATCTCATTTGGCTGTGACCTTAGTTTGTATTCAAATATTTCAGGTTCTCTGAAATGAATTTTGCTATTGAATTCACTGTCTAAATTATTTTTCATGTACTGAATAATGTCATGACCTTTATTTGGAAATGGATTTTCATCTGGCCATAGTTGATTAATTGCATTGAGACCAGGATCATTTCCGTAAGAGTGAAAAGCAACCATTTTTCCATTTGGGGCGAGTAAATTAACCATAGGCTTAATTACATTATTAACTTTTTTTTCAACACTTGCTCGTGAACGATATGCTTGTGAGACAATTACTAAGTCAAATTCGTTAATAGATTCTTTTTTAGTTGGAATTATCTGATCAAGCGTGAATTCATGGTCTTTTCTATATATGCAAATTACAGATGGGTTTTCATAAGTTGTATTTCCCTGTTTATTTTCTTCAACTCTCCAATTTTCTTTTAAAAGTGGGCCCAACTGTCTTAACTGTTCATAAAATCCAAATGAAAAGTTTCCATCTAGAGCAATACTGTTCCAATTCATATTTTGTTGCTTAGACTCGTTATTTGATTTGAGATACCCAGCTTCAGAGTAGTGTAAATTAGATATTGTAAAAACCATGTTTGGATGCTCAACAAATCTGTCAGCTAATTTCTCAATGGTTATTCTTGCATCTTCCATGCTTACATCTTTACAAGAAACATAAAAAGGAACAGTTGGAAATTTTTGATGGGCAATTCGAAGCACATTCATTAACACTGCTCCATCACCTACTCCAGCATCGAATATTTTAAGGGCAGGTTTTACTGGTTTCAATTCGTTAATCAAATGGGATAATTTTTCAGCTATTACCGCTTTTTCATTTGTGGTTGTAACAAACAATAGGTATCTCTGTCGGTTATCAAAAAAACGAACTTCTTCTGCCATATTTAATCTTAACAAGTTGCCAAAAAAATGAAACACTCAACTTTGATGGATACAGATGATTTAGAGCCAATTATTAAGCCAAAAGAAATTGATTTTGACACTTTGAGTATAGAAGAACTTAAAGAATATATTATAGAACTTAATGTAGAAATTAAGAGAGCTGAAAACTATATTTCATCTAAAGAAAAAGATCGTCTAAATGCTGAGAGTTTATTCAAAAAATGATTAATAGATACGGCTTAGTTCCATTAGCATTCGCACTTTTAGTTTTTGTCATTTTTTTTACATCTCTTGTTCCTTCACCGCACAAAAGTTGTATTGATCGTAATTTGGCTGTTTTAAATAATTTAGATGAGGCTAAATATTCAGAAAGCGAAATAAAAGAAATTGGTTTATCGATTGGGACTGGCTGCAGAGAAGATAATTCCTTTCAACTTGCAGCCAATTAAAATTCAGCTTGGAAAATTTAAGATGGCTTCATCAGTCAAAACTGTCATCACAGTTGTGTCTGTTAAGGCCCCTGCCTCTTGTCTGGCTTTAGTTAATTCTTCATCATTTTTAAAAGCCATAAGTCCTTCCTTATCGTCATAATGCATAATAACTACCATCGAATTATCATCTTCTGCATGAGATCCAGCAAATATAATTCTGCCTTTAAAGCCCTTTAGTTTATGTTCATTTTCATGAACCATATCTTTCCAAGACTCAAAACCTTTAGAAAGTTTTTGCGTCAACATTACATACATAATACTTCTCCTAATTTTATGCTGTGAACTTTATTGGTTCATTTGTTAATTCAAATTGATGTGGCTCAAAGAACTCATTATAGTCAGCAAGCATTGAGTTAACATCATCTGGACTTTTTGCTTTCCAGTAACAAAACATTGTCAGTGAATCTCCAGGAGTTTCCCAACTCATTTGGCACGCAGCATTCTCTCCTGTCATGCTTTGTATTTGTTCTTCCTCAGAAATTCCTTCACCAGCCTTGGCAAAGGCTTCTTTTGCCTCTTTAGACTTGAACGTATGTGTTACAATATAATTATTCATAATTACTCCCTATTCTTTCATTGCATTGAATGCTGTAAGCGTATCATCAAAAGTCATCATTACTTTCATTTGATTGTTTTCAACTTCAAAGTAATGACCAAACATAGTATCCATACCATCAGCAGTTCCTTTTACTAGTGCGAATACTTTGTTACCTTCACTAATCATTGCTTGAGGTGTAACCATAAAATTATCCCAATACTCTGGAATTTTTGACATATTCGCGATGAAATTTTCTTTTCCTTTATGTACACCCGCTAATGGATGTTTTCCTTCTTCTCCTGGAAACGTCCATGTTATCTCGTCATGAACTATTTCACCAAAGAATGTTTCCATATCTCCAGATCCGAATAAGTCATAACCTCTTTGTACTACTTCTTTTGCTTCCATTTTTTTCCTTTTTAATTTTTTTGTTTAATAAATTTCTTCATGATAGACGATATCAGGTTCCTTAGTTGACATTTCAACAAGTTTTGGAATATCACCAATCTCAATTCTCCAATTAACATATTTTTGATGAGCCTCAACACTGTCCCATACTTCATAAAGGATAACCTCTTGAGTGTCCTTGTTATACCCACCTTTAATTAGCTGACAGCCTTCATATGATTGCGTATTGGATAAATTTTCTCTAAACCAGTTATTCATTTCTTGAACCATTTCCGGTTTAGGAAAAAATTTAACAGTAACAACTGTGCTCATTTTATGCTCCTGGTTTAGTATAGTTGCCAAGTGCTGTTCCTGCTTTAGAAACAATTTCCGTCATATCTACTGCTTCCAGTATAACTGCATCAGTTACCATGCCAGTGGATTGAACAGCTATTTTTGCACCTGCCGCTGCATTAAAATCAATAGCGTCCACTACCATCACAAGATCATAGTCCCCTCTTACTATGTCAAAAGATAAAAGACTGCCTCCAACGGACTCAACTAATTTAGCCGAAGCCGCCTTTCTGTCATCTGATGGTTTACTCATAAATCCTTTTAAAGCTTCTGGGGTATATTTCGCCATCATATAAAATTTAGCCATATTTACTCCTTTAAATAAAATTATTATGGACTATCTTAGTGAAACTTTTATGACAAATTTTTATACCTTTTTAAGGAGTTAATATGACTGATCTCAAAGGAAAAACATTATTTATAACTGGCGCCACAAGAGGCATTGGATACGCAATTGCTGAGCGTGCTGCAAAAGATGGTGCTAATATTGCTATCATTGCAAAAACCACTGAGCCGCAACCAACATTGCCTGGTACTATTTTTACTGCTGCAGAAGATTTAATTAAGGCTGGTGGTAATGCAATTGGTATAAAAACAGATATAAGATTTGAAGATCAAGTACTTGCTGCTGTTGAAAAAACCGTAGAAACATTCGGTGGTATTGATATTTGTGTAAACAATGCAAGTGCAATTAGCTTAACTCCTACTGTTAATACAGAAATGAAAAGATATGATTTAATGCACAACATCAATACAAGAGGAACGTTTCTTGTTTCAAAGTCATGTATTCCTCATTTAAAAAAAGGAAACAATCCTCACATATTAAACCTAGGGCCACCTTTAAATATGGAAAGCCAGTGGTTTAGTCCGCATGTAGCTTATACTATGGCAAAATATGGAATGAGTATGTGTACACTTGGAATGTCAGAAGAATTAAAGTCATCAGGCATTGCAGTAAACTCATTATGGCCAAGAACTATGATTGATACAGCCGCAGTAAACAATATTTTAGCCGCATCAATGGATGATCAAGGAAAAAGCAAATGTAGAACACCTGCTATCATGGGCGATGCTGCATATGTAATACTTACTCAGGATTCCAAAAAATTTACTGGAAACATGTGTGTTGATGACAGTACGATGATGAAAGCTGGTAAGACGGATTTATCTGAATATCTTGCAACTCCTGATGCTGAACCATTTCCAGATTTCTTTGTAAACAAAGATGATGGCGAAGACATTATTCTAAGTTAAATAATCCTATGGAGCAGTTTAGCTTTAAACAGTTCTTACAAATTATTTATAGAATACTCACCTTTCCATTAATGGCACTTATTGTCTTTTTGGTTTTAATGTTGTTTTTGTATTTTTTTTGATTTAATTATTCGTCGAAGCGTTTGGTGTTACAAGACTGCAAAGTTGAATCATAATCATCATTCTGTTCACCTGAGCAACAAGGATCGATGTTAATCTTGCAATTTGGGCATTGATAGTGACCATGTACATCAATTGGAATTATTGATGTATTACACCATTGGCAGTTTTGCTGGGTCATTTTTTAATAGTAAATATATTTTTCAAATATATTAATTGATTCTTATAAAGAATTATCCAGAAGGATCATCAATCCACGTTATCATCATGAAAAGCTTAAATACTTTCTGTATTCAGGCTTTTTTCATTTTTAATTCACATTTTGAGAGTGCTTGATATTATTTGTTGATGATAATGTGGAGGTTAAAAAGTTGACGCCACCAACATTGTAAGGGGTGGTGTCCACAACCATTTCAAAAATATTCTAAAATCTACAAGACGTAGATGTTTGAAATAAAACTAAAATAAACCCCATCTCTGCAGATGGGGTTTTTTATTTTCCGTTTGTTTTTTTATAAAAATATACAGATATAGAATAGAAAACTATCGTTCCGATAATCCACGCAGATTGAGATTGGAGCGTTATGTCTCTTTCACCAAAATTTATTAATGTTGGATTAAAATAAGGGCCAAATGGCATTAATGGTGCCCAAGAGATTACTGCATCGCCTCCTACTTGATTGTGATAAATAACAGCTTCCACTAAAAAATTCTGACCCATGAACCAAATAAAAAAAATAGACAAGGATACTAATTGAAACTTCTCATACTCAAGAGCTCTTTTTGGAAAAATCCAATAAACAAGAATTATTGCAAACCAAACAATACCTGTATCGGCCAATGAGTTTACTAACCAATTAATTTCCATTGGAATTGCACATGTCATTGCACCAGATCTTCTGATATTAACCGGATCACCATCAACAAGTCCAAAATTAACCCATATCTCCCATCCGATAGCAGCAATTAAAAAAGAAGATAATAACGTTAATGCAATCCATTTCTTCATTTGATTTTTATATATTAGATATAAAGATAAAATTATTGGAGCCATTGCAGATAAATAAACTACTATAGTTCTTCTCCACTCAATTGTGTCTAATCCACATTCAAACAGCCACATATATTTACTCCAAGAATTCTAATTCTTTGACGTACAGTTCAGCATAATGGTCCCTGCCATATGCTACAATTCCAATAGAAGTTATTTTCTTTGGATTAATTTGCTTTGCTAATAAAGATCCGGATTTCTTAAAATCTTGGATCTGCATTATAAATTCATTGTATTCTTCATTTACTGTAAATTCATGTGAATAGTATTGCCATGGCAATATCGTTCCTGTTGTTCTTAAAAAAATATAATATTTTTCATTATTTCCTCTTGCATATACCCTTATCGACTTAGCTTTACTTAAATCAATATTCTTAAGTTCTCTACGAATTTGAATAAAGCCGCCATTGTTTTCTGTGCTAACATTGCCGCTTAGTAAGGCGTAAACATTGCTATCACCCAAATTAAATTCAACTCCACCTTCAGAAATACCACCCATCACATTATCTGCAATATAGGTCCATTCATTCTCATTCGTGAAATCGTCTTTCAAAATATTTTCTCCATTCGATCTGCTTATAAAAATAATTAATAATAAAGGTACAATAAGAATATTTTTCATTAAAAGTAATATTTAACAGTTATTTAATCTCTGCGATCATTTAAGACTGTAACTCTATGCATAACACGTTTATTTGGCATATAGTCACCAATAGCATAATGCATTGTGCAACGATTATCCCAAATAACTAATGTATTTGGCGTCCACTTAAATCTTATTTGAAATTCTGGTTTGCACATAAAATTAAATAAATATGTGAGTAAGTTATTAGAGTCTGTTGTTGTCATACCAACGATCTGAGAAGTAAAACTAGGGTTTATATAGAGAAACTTCTCACTGGAAATTGGATGAACCTTTACAACTGAATGAACTGCATTTCCAAATTCTTCAAACCCTTTATTTAATTTAATTGAAGACTCTTTATTATCATCGTTCATATAATTATTTCGAAAACTTCCCATGTCATGAATTGCCCTTAAGTTTTCAATTTGCGATTTCAATTCATGGGGAAGCGCATCATATATTTTTGATAATGAACTCCATAATGTATCACCTCCAACTTCTGGAATTATTTTACTGTACAAAACAGATGCAAAAGGTGGATCATTTTTAAACGTTACATCAGTATGCCATTCATCTGTATCCGGTGGGTTATCCTTATCATTTTCTAGTAAAACAATTTCAGGAAATCCCTCTATATGAGGATAAACGGGGTGCGGCTCTTCAATCGAACCAAAGCTTTTTGCAAATTCAACGTGAAATTGCGGAGTAATATTTTGCTCCCTAAAAAATAAAACTTTGTAATTTATTAAGTCGTCATAAATTTTATTTTGAATTTCTTCATTAAAATCTTTTGACAAATCAATTCCACCAATTTCTGCCCCCAGTTCTGGAGATAGTTTATTTAAATGATATTGTTTCATTGTTCATATTAGAACAATTTTGTTACTACAAAGTAAAGTATAATAGAAATAGCAACAAACGAATACCATATGATTACTGTGTTTCTTGCTTTATTTGGATTTAGTTTTTTTGGATTTTTGAGATCTTCCTCTGTAGGTACTGGGCCAAGCTTGTGATAAAATTTTTTTTTCATATAATTAAGTGGTGAGCCCGCTCGGGTTCGAACCGAGGACAACTCCCTTAAAAGCCTCAAGATTGTTAATTATCTACAGTTAGTTCTAATTAATTAGAAGTCAATGACTGATTTTCATTAAAAATGACTGCAAATTGACTACAAAAATTGGCATCTTTTTTTTTATTAAACTTGTTAAAATTAAATAATAATTTTTAAAGGAGACTATATGAAATATATTCTAATATTATTTTATTCATTTTTATTAACAACCTTTGCTTTCTCTGCAGATAATCTTTTGATGTTTAAAAATTCAGAGGGCAATACTTATCAATTACTTAAAATAGACCAATCAAGTGGCTCAGAAACAGTCGTTACATCGATCACGCTTGATCAAGGAATAGCAACAGATAACAGTTATTTTGATGCATATGAAAATAAATTCTATATTCATCAAGGAGCAGGTCTAACATCCGAAATTAAGGTATATGACTTTAATTCTGATAGTTGGTCTGACGCAATAAGATCATCAGGAGGTTCAATATATAGCTTAGCACCTTATCAAAATATACCTATTAACAAAATGGTGAGAGTTGATGGTAATGGAGCTTTGCATATTGGAGAAAACTCTCTTGTTACACAAGAAATAGGTGGCCGGCAGCATTTATATGCAACAAATTCCTCTGGTAATAGAATTGATATCAACATTCCATCTGGTACAAATTTACTAATAGATGGTGAGGACGTAATGGGAAGCATAGACAGCTCTATTGCATTAGGCGCTGCATTTGCTTCACTTCCAACAGGAGCTGAAGGCGCAGGCTATACGTGTGGACTTGGAACTGGATTTCATGACAGTGCATCGGCAATTTCTGGTGGATGTGGTTTTGATTTTGCCAATTACTCATTTGTTGACTCTATGCCTGAGATGTTTCAAAAAGCATCATTCAATATAGGAGCTGCATCAGTCGTTTACGGCGAAGGCGACGACGCAACTCTTAAAGCTGGCATAACATTTAAATTCGGTGCTCCAAAACCAGTGAGAGAAGCTAAAGATAACAACTTATTACTAGAGAATAAAATTGATGCAGTGATGGCAAAGAATGAAGCGATTCAGAATGAAAATGATTTATTGAAAGCTCAAATAGCAGAAATCAATTCTCAGCTTAAGGTGCTAAATATGTTGGCAATGAATTAAGTTTTTACCGTTCTAATGACTGCACATTGACTGCACTGTTTGTTTCGAAAGTAATAACTAATTGAAAATCGTTCAAAACCGTGGCGAGCCCGCTCGGGTTCGAACCGAGGACAACTCCCTTAAAAGGGGAGTGCTCTACCAACTGAGCTACGGGCTCTTAAATTGAGTTTATATATGATTATTATCTAAAATATATAGGTATTTTTGTATTTCAAGTGGATATCTTACATCATGTCTAGTTCTAATCTCGCAACATCCGACATGCGAGACATATCCCATGGTGGATCCCATACAAGATCAACTGCAACATGTTTTACCCCAGGTACAGCGTCGACAGCTTCTTTTACTTTTTTTGGCATTTCATCTGCTACAGGACAATTTGGTGTAGTTAATGTCATTTGAATAATAACATCATTATCAGGAGTAACCTCACATTTGTAAATTAGACCTAATTCGTACAAATCAACTGGAATTTCAGGGTCAAATACAGTCTTTAATGCATCTATAACTTTTTGATCTTCTACTTTTTCCATTTAGTTAAATAATTCTACAAAATCCTCATAGCCTTCTTCACTTAACTTTTCTAGAGGAACAAATCTTAAGGAAGCCGAATTAATACAATATCTTAATCCAGTTTCAGTGGGTCCATCATCAAATAAATGGCCAAGGTGTGCGTCGCCATATTGACTTCTTACCTCTGTGCGAACCATTCCATGGGATTTATCAACAACTTCTACAATTTCTATTCCATTTATTGGCTTATCAAAACTCGGCCAACCTGTTCCTGAATCAAATTTATCTAAAGAGGAGAATAAGGGTTCTCCTGAAATTACATCAACATAAATCCCAACATCTTTACTATTCCAATATTCATTAAAAAATGGCCTCTCTGTTCCATTCTCTAAAGCAACAATTCTCTGTTCTTCAGTAAGGTTATTAATAGCTTCCTGTCTTTCTTCAGGCGTGGCAGAACACCAGAAAGGTGTATCCATTACTTCTACTTTTGACATATCGTACTCCTCTAAGTTTATATCGGCAAAAGACCGGTTTCCATAAATAAGTTGCAAAACAATAAATAATACAAGCAGTGCAAGATATACAGGATATAGTCTCATAATTAATCTTTTAAAGCCTGGTTAAAAGCATGCCATGCCATTGTTGCGCACTTTACCCTCATTGGAAATCTACCTACTCCCTTTAAGGCATAGAGTGAATCTTCCTCATTTAAAACTTTTAGGTCTTCATCTGAACCTGAAACAAGATTTGTAAAATCCTTAAATATTTCCTGAGCGACTTCAATTTTTTTACCTTTTAATTTTTCTGTCATTAATGATGCAGAAGCAAGTGATATGGCACACCCCTCACCTGTGAATTTAATGTCTTCTATTATATTTTGATCATTAAGAAGAAAAGTAAGCTTTAAATTGTCACCGCACAATGGATTATGACCATCGGCACTTTTATTATGAGGTTCACATTCACCAAAATTTCTTGGTTCACGTCCGTGATCTAAAATTATTTCTTGGTAAAGATCATTTATTAAATTATTCATTTATTAAAAAACTCCTTACATTTATGTAGCGCAATAACAAATTTATCAACTTCTTCTAATGAATTATACACACCAAAAGATAATCTGGCCGTTGAATTGACACCAAGATGTTTCATTAAAGGCTGGCAACAGTGATGACCTGCTCTAATTGCTATTCCTTCAACATCTAAGAACGAAGATACTTCGTGGGAGTGAACATTTTTAATATTAAAGGATATGATAGAGTTCCTTTTATTATCTCCACCGTGAATTTCGATAAAATCAATTTCGTTTAATTTATTGAACGCATATTTAGTAATTTCATTTTCATGCTCAATAATATTATCGAGTCCAATTTTATTCATGTAATCAATTGCTATACCCAATCCGTGCGCTTCGACTAATGGAGGAGTTCCTGCTTCATATTTCGCTGGTAATTCTGCGTAACTTGCACCTTCTAGACTCACGTCTCCAATCATTCCTCCTCCACCTTGATAGGGGGGCATTTCTGATAAAAGATTTTCAGTTCCATATAAAACTCCAATACCAGCAGGACCATAAGTTTTGTGTCCAGAGAAAACAAAAAAATCACAACCTAGTTTTTGAACATCAATTTTCAAATGAGCAGCTGATTGACAACCATCAAGGAGAATGGGAACATTTTTATCTTTACAGATACTTATAGCCTTTTCATTTAATTCAGTACCAAAAACGTTTGAAAGATGCGTCAAAGATACAATTTTTGTTTTATTTGTGAATAGACTATTAAAATGATCAATATCAATTTCTCCTGATGGTTGAATATTTGCAAACTTTAGTACAACGCCATACTTGTCTCTTAAAAAAAACCAAGGTATTAAATTTGAGTGGTGCTCGATTAGAGATAAAATTACCTCATCTCCCTTTTGCATAAACTTTTCATAGAAAGTTTGAGCGACTAAATTTATTCCTTCTGTGGCACTTTTTGTGAAAATAATTTCATTTTCAGACCTTGCATTTAAGAATTTTTGAACTTTTTTTCTAGCGTCCTCATATCTAAATGTTGATTCAACAGATAGTGTATGAACTCCCCTGCTAACATTAGAATAGTGATTTTTATAGAAATCATTTGTTTCATCAATAACTGTATTTGGTTTTTGAGCAGAAGCTGCAGTGTCAAAATAAATAAGATCTTTTTTTTCCAATATCTTTTTAGAAAGAATTGGAAAATCTTTTCTAACATTTAAATTTAAAGTTTTAGAGTCATCCATGTTAACAATTCTCGTTGATAAAATTTTGGCCTTTAGCTTGCATTTCTGCATCTTCAATCTTTTCTATAAACTCTGATAAAAAGCCCTGTATGTATATTCTTTCAGCTTCACTCTTTGAAATTCCTCTAGAAGCTAAATAGAATAGTACTTCCTCATCAGCTTTTCCTGAAGCCGCACCATGAGAACAAACTACATCATCATTATTTATTTCAAGTATTGGTGTAAGATTAATTTTAGATTCCTCGTCAATTAACAAACCTTTACTAATTTGGTTAGATTGTGTATTTGAGCAATTTTCATCAACAAATACTTTTCCTTTAAACGAAACATTGGATGATCCACGAGTTACGGCTTTAAATGAACAATCTGATACCGCAGATTTACTTAAGTGTCTTATTTCTAAATTATTTTCACATTTTGATGAATTGGACATGACAACGCCACTGCCAACATACTTTGCATTTTCTTCATTTAAATTAATCTTAGTCTCGTTATTTGTAAAATCTGAACCGTTTGTAAAATTAAAATCTTTAAAAATTGAACCATTTGACATATTACAAGTATGAACAAATGAGTTGTTAGTATCGGATTGAAACTTATTAAATCTGTATAATTCAAGTACTGAGCGGGAAGCTAAAAATGATTTAAAAATAAAAGATGTATCAATTATATAATCATTTTCGTCAATAATCTCTAAAGTAGCATTCTCGTTTAAATATATATCAGCAATAATTTTAAAGTTGCTTCTATTACTGCTTATTAATTTTATTCGTGAAGGTATTTGTGAATAATTCGCAGTGATTTTTAATTTTAGTTCATCATTTATTATCTCGTGTGATATAGATAGATCCATAGAATTGGTTTCAATCGAAAAATTATCCGTTAATTCCATTATTGAAGGTGTTAAAGTTTTCATTAACTGTATCCTTCTTGATCTATTCTTGAAGCTAAAGTCTTGTCACCAGTTTCTATAACTGAGCCATTTTGAAATACATGGACGTAATCAGGCTCAATATATTCTAATAATCTTAAGTAATGAGTTATAATAATAAATGATCTTTCATCATTTCTTAATTTATTAATTGCGTCTGCAGTGGTTTTTAGTGCATCAACATCTAGGCCTGAGTCTGTTTCGTCCATAATAATTAAACTTGGATTAAGCAAATCCATTTGAAGGACCTCATTTTTCTTCTTCTCTCCCCCAGAGAAGCCAGCATTTACAAAACGACTATGCATGTCCATTGGTATATCTAGAAGTTTTGATTTTTCTTTTAGAATTTTTAGAAATTCTCCAGCATCAATTGGTGTTTCTTTTCTTGACTTTCGATGTGCATTAACAATCTGCTTTAGATATGAAGCATTAGTGACTCCAGGAAGTTCAATTGGGTATTGAAAAGCAAGGAAAAGACCATTTAATGATCTCTCATAAGGATCTTTTGAGAGTAAATCTTCACCATTGAGATTAACTTCCCCTGAATCTACATTATAGTTTGGTTTACCAGCTAGAGTATGAGCGATAGTGCTTTTACCTGAGCCATTAGGACCCATTATGGCATGTACTTCACCCTTTCCAATGTTTAAATTTAAGTTTTTTAAAATTTGTTTTTCTTCAACGGTAACATTTAAATTTTTAATCTCTAACATACTATCCAACACTTCCTTCCAAACTTATACTTACAAGTTTTTGAGCTTCGACAGCAAACTCCATTGGAAGTTTTTGCAATACTTCTTTGCAAAAACCATTTACAATTAAACTTTGTGCTTCTTCCGCATCTAAACCTCTTTGCATACAATAAAACAATTGCTCATCACTTATTTTTGAGGTTGTTGCTTCATGTTCTATAGATGAACTATTAGAGCTATTTTCAGTTAAAGGAATAGTATTGGCTTTACACTCACTACCAACTAATAATGAATCACACTGGGTAAAGTTTTTTGCATTTTTAGCTTTTTTGTGAAAGCTAACAAGCCCTCGATAAGTATTAGATGATTTGCCTGCAGAAATTCCTTTAGAGATGATTCTACTTTTTGTATTTTTCCCTAAGTGGATCATTTTTGTACCAGTATCAGCTTGCTGATAATTATTGGTAATTGCTACAGAATAAAATTCACCAGTAGAATTATCTCCTCTCAAAATACAACTTGGATACTTCCATGTAATAGCAGAACCCGTTTCAATCTGAGTCCAAGAAATTTTTGAGTTTTTTCCTTTACATAAACCTCGTTTCGTTACGAAATTATATATTCCTCCTTTTCCATTTTCATCTCCAGGATACCAATTTTGAACTGTGGAATATTTTATTTCTGCATTATCAAGCGCAACTAATTCAACATTAGCTGCATGCAATTGATTTTCGTCTCTCATTGGAGCTGTACAGCCTTCAAGATAACTTACGTAACTTCCTTCATCTGCAATTATAAGTGTCCGCTCAAACTGTCCTGTTTCAGAAGCATTAATTCTAAAATATGTAGATAATTCCATTGGGCATTTAACTCCTTTTGGAATGTATACAAACGAACCATCACTAAATACAGCCGAATTCAAAGTCGCATAAAAATGATCAGTTACAGGGATAACAGACCCAATATATTTTTTTACAAGCTCAGGGTGTTTTTGTATAGCTTCTGATATAGGGCAAAAAATTACACCTATTTCATTTAACTTCTCTTTAAAAGTTGTAGCAACAGACACACTGTCAAAAACTGCATCTACTGCAACACCAGCTAAAACCTTCTGTTCCTTTAGAGGTATTCCTAGTTTCTCGTATGTTTCCAATAACTTAGGATCAACTTCATCAAGAGATTTTGGCTTTTCTTTAAAATCTTTCGGAGAAGAGTAATAGTATAAATCTTGAAAATCAATTTCATCTATTTCTGCCTTAGCCCATTTCGGTACAGACATGTTTTCTAGGCGTTTAAATGCTGACAGTCTCCAATCCAACATCCAGTCTGGTTCATTTTTTTTCTTAGAAATCAGTCTGATGACATCTTCATTTAAACCTTTTGGAATTTTTTCACTTTCAATTTCAGTAACAAATCCGTATTTGTACTTTTCTTGTTTGAAATTATCTTTGCTTACTTTATTCATATTATTTTACTAATGTTTTATCCTCCACTAAATCACTGAGGTGCACTGTACTCAAATAATTTCCAATTACACCCTCAAGATTTTCCCAAAAATTATGAGTTAAGCACTTTTTGTTAGTTCCAGAACAAAAAGCATTTGGGTTATTACCGCAACCAGTAGTTTTTATTTTCTCATCAATTGCATTAAAGATATCTAAAATTTTTATTTTATCTTTCTCTTTATTTAAAATATATCCTCCACCTGGTCCTTTTTGACTTTTAACCAATTCAGCCTTCTTAAGGTCGTTAAATATCTGTTCCAAATAAGACAAAGATATATTTTGCCTAACTGAAACATGTGACAAGCTGCATGGTTTTTGTGATCCAAACTTTGCGAGATCAACCATTGCCAAAACAGCATATCTACCACGTGAAGTTATTTTCATTTATTATCCTCAATTAATTTTTCAAGTTTCTCAATTCTATTTCTTAAATCAGAATTATCTTTTTCTAGTTTTTCAACTACCGTTGCCCTACTGTCATCACCTTTACTGAGACCATACGCTCTGAACTTTTTTACTCCAGAGGAATTTGGTACAATTGTATATCGTGCTGGATTTCCAATTACACTTTTGTTCGACTCAACATCTTTAGTCACAACTGAATTAGAACCTACTTTTGAATTAGATCCTATTGTAATTGGACCAAGAATTTGTGCACCGGAACCAATTATTACCTTATCTTCTAAAGTTGGGTGTCTTTTCTTATCCTTCTGACTAGCGCTGTCCTCACTTGGTGAAACGCCCCCAAGGGTTACACCATGGTAGATTGTAACATCATTACCAATTTCAGCTGTTTCACCAATAACAACACCCATACCGTGGTCTATAAAAAAACGTTCACCAATCTTTGCCGCAGGATGAATTTCAATTCCAGTCAATATCCTGCCAATATAAGATATTAACCTCGCAAGAATTGTAAGTCTTATTGACCATAAAAAATTTGACAGTCTGTATATTCCAATTGAATGTAGACCTGGTGAAGTGACTAAAGTCTCAATTCTGCCTTTTGCCGCAGGGTCTCTATCAATATAAGAGTCAATTAAATCAATGATTTTACTCATTTTAAAAAAAAACCTTGAATTTCAAATGTTAAATTTAGTATACCGTCTCAGAGGTTAAATATAATAACCTACTAATTTAGTCAACTATCTAATACTCAAATATGAATAATCAAGTAAAAGAAATAGTTTTTACAGGCCCAGACGGAAAATTAGTTGGAAAGTACAAAAAAGGTCAGTCTTTAAACCCTCCAATAGCTTTATTAATACATCCTCATCCACTCTATGGCGGAACAATGAATAATCCAATAGTAATGGACTTATTTTCCATTTTTGACTCTCTCGGTTTTTCAATTTTTCGTTTTAATTTAAGAGGCGTTGGTAAAAGTGAGGGAAAATTTGATAATGGTTTAGGTGAACTTGCTGATGCCGCTGCAGGACTAGATTGGATACAAAGGCAAAATCCAAATACAAACCAATGTTGGGTTGCAGGATTCTCTTTTGGAGCATTACTTTGCATGCAGTTATTAATGAGAAGACCAGAGATAACAAGGTTTATAAGTATCTCACCTCAACCAAATTTATATGATTTTAATTTTTTAGCCCCATGTCCTGCTTCAGGCTTAATTGTTCAAGGTAAAAGAGATGACCTAGTGCCACCCGAAGAGACTTCAAGACTTGCAGAAAAACTTAAATCTCAAAAAAATATAACTGTAGACTATGAAGAGATAACCGGAGCAAATCATTTTTATGATAATGAAACTGATAAGCTTGAAAAAACAATTCGAAGTTATATTGAAAGAGAGCTTAATTCAAAATATAGATAATTTAGTAATTTTTCCTCCAGTAATAGGATTTTTAACTCCTGTGGTTCCTGGAAATGATATAGGCAGATTCTTTACTCTTCTTATACCCAAAAAAGCAAAAGCCTGGGACTCTATAAATTTTGAATCACCATAAATTTCATCAATTGAGATAACTTTATTCCCCATATTTTCTTTAATTAAATTTAAAATAAATTTATTTTTCACTCCACCACCAGAAAGAATAATTTTTTGATTATGTATTTTTTTTAAATTATTAATTATCGCATAAGCAGTAAATGCAGATAAAGTAGCACATGCATCGTAAAAGTCTGTTTTTAATACTGAGTTAAATGAGAAATAATTTCGATCTAAAGATTTAGGAGGACTTTTTTTAAAAAAATTATCATTAAGAAGTTGTCTTAAAATACTTTTATTGATTTTGCCTCGAGAAGAATATGTTCCATTATTATCATAAGGTTGCTTCTTTTTGAAATTTACGTATTGATCTAGTAAGCACATTCCTGGTCCAATATCATGCGCTGTCAACCTACCTCTTTTGTCTAACATGGAAATATTAGATATGCCTCCAATATTTATAAATGAGGAAGGTTTTTTAAGTTTTAGTTTATTGATTAAAAGCTTATGAAATATTGGTACTAATGGAGCTCCCTCTCCGCCATTTAAAAGATCCTTTTGCCTAAAATCGGTTACAATAATACTGTTAGTTTTTTCGGCAATATACGAACTATTACATAATTGAATTGATAATTTATTTTTAGATGAATGGTAAATAGTTTGACCATGTAAGGCGATAAGATCAACTTTTTTGATGTTTTTAGATATTATAAATTTTCTAATTGCATTTACATAATCTTCACTAACTAATTTTTCGCAATCACTTATATTTGATATGCTATTTTTATTTTTCGTAAAATTGTTCACAAGATTATGAAGAGACTTTCTAGTTGAATCCCTAAACTTAAATAAAGATGAGCAATTATGAGTAAATATGCTTTTTCCGTCAGAACTTACGTATGAAACATCGATTCCATCTAATGAAGTGCCGCTCATAATGCCAATTGCGTGTAGTTTATTATTGCTCATATATTTTGTATAATTAGTCTAAATAATTTATACATTACTGAATATAAAAAATGACACTTATTGAAGAACTCAAATACCGCGGCTTCTTACATCAATGCACTGATGAGGAATCTCTAAATAAAAAATTAAAGTCTGAAAATATTACATTTTACATAGGTTTTGATTGTACGGCTAAATCATTGCATATAGGCAGCTTAATACAGATAATGATAATGCGACTATTTCAAAAATACGGTCATACCCCAATAATATTAATTGGTACAGGAACTACCCGCATTGGTGATCCTTCTGGTAAAGATGAAACTAGAAAAATACTAACTGACGATGAAATAAAGAATAATGCAAACAATCTTAAAACTGTTTTTGACAAATATTTATCTTTTCAGAATGAAGAAAATAAAGCGTTAGTAATGGATAATGCAGATTGGTTAGATAAGCTTAGTTATGTAGATTTTTTAAGAGATTTTGGGAAACATTTTACAATTAATAAAATGCTTACATTTGATAGTGTAAAAATACGCCTTGAAAGAGAACAGTCTCTTAGTTTTGTAGAGTTTAATTATATGATATTTCAAGCTTATGACTTCTATGAGCTTAATAATCGAAATTCGTGCACTTTACAAATTGGAGGTTCTGACCAATGGGGGAATATTGTAAATGGGGTGGAGCTTATAAGAAGAGTAAATGGCAAGGAGGTTTTTGGACTCACAACTCCACTTCTCACTAATTCTAATGGCGATAAAATGGGCAAGACAGCTGATGGAGCAATATGGCTTAATGATGACCTTCTATCAGCCTACGATTATTGGCAGTTTTGGAGAAATGTAGATGACAGAGACGTAATTCGTTTCATGAAACTTTTCACAGATTTAAGCAAAGAACAAATTGACAGCCATGAACAAAACTCATCGAAAAATATAAATGATTTAAAAATAATACTTGCAAATGAGGTAACTGCTATGCTTCATGGGATTGAAAGCTCAAGAAAAGCTGAGCAGGCAGCAAAGCAAATATTTGAAAATAAAAGCTTGTCTGAAGATATGCCTACTCTCAATTTAAGCAATGAGGATGTACAAAATGGTGCTCTATTATCAGATCTTATCGTTCAAATGAAATATGCTAACTCAAAATCTGAAAGTAGGAAATTGATACGTGGCAAAGGTGTAAAATTAAACGGAAAAATAGTAGAAAATGAGCTTCAGTTTTTAGACTATGATCAAATTACAAAGTTTGAAAATGTAATAAGTGTCGGCAAGAAAAAACACTTTAAAGTGATTATTGGTTAGTAGAGCTATTTTCAATAGCTTCTATTGCTCTTTCTATGATTCTCGGCTTAATTATAGTTAGTGGATTAGACTCTACTTCGGGATCATCAGAAGATCCCTTCATTAAAAAATCTATTGAAAACATTCCTTCTCCTTCGTTTCCTACGATTATTGGTCCCAAAATAGGTAATTTTTGAATAATAGCGTTTACAAGATGCATCGGACTTATTTCTCCCTTCATATCAATAATCTTTTCTTTTCTATCAATATTTCCATCCATAATAAGACCCAAACTATCGCTAACAGCAAAAGCTTCAATTTCATTAAATTTATTTTCTGTTTCTACATAATTAATTTCTCCATACCCAAAGCGAATTCCCTCTTCACCTTCAGCAATGCTAACTAGGCCTGAGATTGAAGGAAGAGATAACAATTTGAGAGAAGCTGGTGTATTTATCAACACAAAGTCATTTAAGTTTATTTTTACATCAGCTTCTTGAGTATTTAAATTTCTTATTGATGTCATTTTAAATTCCCCATCACTTAGCAGTTTTTTTGCTGCGTGGTTACCGTTTACAAAATATGTGATATCGCTTGAATTAATAATATTGACATCAATGTTATCGTTTTTTTCCCTTGAATAATTTAGTTCTTGCCCCATAAAGGACGCACGGCTATTTACAGATAAAGTTGAGCCTTGTTTCTCAATTCCTGCCTTAAAATCATTTACTCTTACCGCTCCAGCAAAAATTACTTCCTCAGTATTTATCGAATAATTTTCCCTTTTTAAATAATAAACTCTTTCTTTTTTCTTTGTTTCAACTTTATTTGCAGACAGATCAATGATATCGCCGCTAATATTTAAATTTAAGATACGCTCTGATAAATCTCCTGAGAGATTTAACTTAACATTTGAATTATTATTAATTGAAAAATCTTCTAAAAAAATATGATTAGTTTTAGTTATTTTGACTTTTCCATTAAAATCAATTTTACTATCAAGTGAGTCAAATGTAATTATACTATCATTGAGTGTATTTGTATCACCTTCAAATTCAATTTTCAAACTTGTCTCATTATTTTTGTTTAAATTAATTTGTCTTATAAAGGCTGTTGTATCTGATAAATTTATTAGTCCCTTAAATAAGGGGTTTGGAGTTTCTAAATTTTCAATTTCAATATAATAATTTACAGGACCTGATATAAAATTAGGATTTTCATTATCATCAAAAATAAAGTTTGTGTTTAATTCTCCAGAAGAAGCAACATATAAATTTTTAAGAGACTTGATTATATTATTTGAAGTCGGATCAATATTAAAATTTAGCGTTATATCATTATTCTCATTTAAATTTTGTTGAAGAAAATTGCTTACACGATCAGTTCTAGTCTCACGTGATAGAATAGTATTTTGCAAATAGTTTATTGCAGCATCTTTGTGAATACTCGTTACCAAATTAATATTTGCATTGTTTAGGTCGTAATTTAACTTAAAAAAACTACCCTTTTTGAGAATTAATTGATCATTTTTAAAGTGATTTATATCGATCACATATTTCTCTTTATCATTATAAAAATCTAAATCGTATTTTGTTACATCACCGAAGTTTTGATAAAATTTATCATTTGGCATTAATGTATTTAATTCATAGATCCCAGATATATTGAGATATAAATTTCTGATCGCAGAATTTATTATATTACTTTCCTCATAATTAAAGTTTGTCTCAAGCAAAATAGATTGCCAGCCTTTAAAACTATTTATAAATGGATATATTTGACTTTCATTATTTAAATTAAGAATATTTATTAATGAATCTTTTTTTGAATTAATATCAAGTTTAGTTTTAATATTTTTGTACTTAGTGTTGTATTGTATAATACTTGTTTCATTAATGTAAAAATAGTCTCCACTAAATTTTAAAATATTTATTTGCTGATTAGCTGGAATAAATTCAAAATTTGTTTGAAAATTTTGTTTATTAATTTTGAGATTTGCTGACATTAAACTCTTAGAGTCAAAAATTTCAAGAATAGAATTTGTATGAATTAAGATATTGTTATCGAATGACTCAAAATTGAGAGCATAATGCTTTGACTTAAAATCAATTTTTTTTAGAGAAACAACTACTTTATCAAGCTCATCATATTCCATATTAAAGTTATTGATGAAAATTTGAAAATTATTACTAGATATATTTATTTTTTCAGATGTAATTTTATTTTTTTCATCTATCGAAAATGTAATAAGATTAAATAAATTAAAGTCCCAACTAATTAAACTTGTCTCTAATACCAAACCATTTGCGTCACTAATTTGAATTTTTTCTATTTCTAAATAAAATCCCTTTTCACTGGATCTTTTAAGAACAATATTTTCCACATCTGTATCAAAAGAATAATTTAGTTTCAGTTCATCTGATATTCTTTCTCCAAAGATATTAAGGTTTAATCCTCCAAATGACGCTTTGATTGAAACAAATGAAATAAGTAGAAAGATCAATGCTGATATTGATATAGTTATATAAATAAATATTTTTTTATTCTTACTCATACTTTATTTTATGTTTGAAAAAATTAATTTATCAATATCACCGTCTAAGACCGCATCTGGATCACTATCTTCATAATCACTTCTTAGGTCCTTCACCATCCTATATGGATGCAAAACATACGACCTTATTTGATTACCCCAGCCAATATCAGATTTTTTATCCTCAGAAGCTTTTTTTTCAGATTCAATTTTTTGCATTTCCATTTCATATAATTTTGATTTAAGAAGATTGATAGCTGTTGCCTTATTTTTATGTTGGGATCGTTCATTTTGACATTGAACAACTATGCCCGTTGGAATATGTGTAATTCTTATCGCGCTATCGGTCGTATTTACGTGTTGACCTCCTGCACCAGAGGCTCTGAAAGTATCTATTCTCATATCTTTTTCTTGAAGATTAATTTCTATAGTTTCGTCAACATATGGTGATATCCATACTGATGAAAAACTAGTGTGCCTTCTTGAATTTGAATCGAATGGTGAAATTCTTACCAATCGATGGATACCAGACTCTCTTTTTAAATATCCAAATGCATATTTGCCCTCTACTAAAACTGTACATGATTTGATACCTGCCTCTTCACCAAATGACTCATACATTATTTTGAATTGAAATTTTTTTCTTTCTGACCAGCGCATGTACATTCTTTGTAACATTTGCGCCCAATCTTGACTTTCAGTTCCTCCGGCTCCAGCATGTATTTCCAAATAACAACTATTCGAATCAGCTTCACCGTTAAATTGCATTTGAAACTCAGACTTCTCTAAGTCGCTTAAAAGTTCTTTAAGCGTGTTATTACACTCGCTGATCATCAATTGATCATTTTCTTCATTTGCAAGATTAAAATAATCCTTAACTTCAGTTATTTTCTTTTCAAAATCAGAAATTAGTTTGATGTTTTGGTCTAATTCACTTATTTCGACCATTACTTTTTTGGCCTTTTCATTGTCTGACCAAAAATTTTCTTCTTCACTTAGAACTTTTAATTTAAATAATTGCTTTTGTAAATTTTCTAAGTCAAAGATGACTCCGTACAAAATCAAGTTTTTTATTTGCTTTAGCTAATAAATTTAAAAAATCATTTTCCATAACTAATAAATTACATACTCCTCCATAACTTCATCAGCAACCTCAATTATTTGGAAGCCCTCAGAACCAACAAGAATTTCACCACTACTTACAAGATTATCACTTTTACTGAATGCTTCATAGACACTTTCACTGCTATTAAAATTGCTTGCTATTTCTCCTGTATCATAATTGATTTTAATTAACTCAATTCCATTAGGAATAGTGAAAGGTAAAATTGGCTTTTCTTGGTAATAATTTTTTACAAATCACGAAAAATTGGCACGGCAACTGATGATCCTGTTTCTCTTTTGCCAAGTGATTTAGGTTTATCAAACCCTGCATATACACCGATAATTAAATCTGAGGTAAATCCAATAAACCAAGCATCTGTATTATTATTTGTTGTCCCAGTTTTACCGGCTATTTCTATTCCATCAATTTTTGTTTTTCTTCCAGTGCCCCTATCAACAGCTCCTTTTAAAATAGAGACCATTTGATAGGATTTAGCTTCATCAAATATGCTTTCGGATGAATTAACAAGTTTTGGCATCGGATTTTCCTCAATGTACGGCTCGTCACAATTAGTACATGCTGCAAAATTTTCTAAAAAAATATTCTTACCTCTTCTGTCTTGAATTCTATCAATAAGACTTGGTTCTACTTTCTTTCCTCCATTTACAAAAGAAGCATAGGCCGCAGTAAGATCAATAAGGGAAGTTTCTCCTGCGCCAAGAGCCATCGAAAGAACGTTAGGCATATTCTCCATTATCCCTGTCCTGTTTGCAATTTCTGCAACCTTTTCCATTCCCAAATATTGAGCTATTCTTATTGTCATTAAATTCCTAGAATTTTCTATTCCTTTCCTTAAAGTTGAAGGCCCATAAAATTTCTTACCATAATTTTCAGGTTTCCATTTACCTAAGTCTGAACCCTGATCAACAACAAAAGGGGCGTCCAAAATCAAACTATTGGGCTGTAATCCGTTTTCTAAAGCAGACATATAAACAAATGGCTTAAATGATGAACCAGGTTGTCGCTTGGCTTGTATGGCTCTGTTGAAATTAGATTTATTGAAATCAAATCCGCCCGATAAAGCAAAAACTCTTCCTGTATAAGGGTCCATTATAATAATGCCTCCATTAATTTTTGGAATTTGCTCTAAGCTGTAACTTTGCTGACTATCACTTGAAACGTAAATAATATCGTTCAATTGTAGAATATCACTTGCCTTGTTAATTTTAGGTCCTAAATAACCGCCTGGGAGACTGGTTCTTGCCCATTTAAAATTAACAAGTTCTGCGTTAATTTTTTCATCTTTTAAAACAACTTCAACTTGAGCATTATTATTTTTTTCATTAAATTTAGTGATTTTTGCAATTAAAAAATTATGAGGAAGATTATTTTTTTTATATTTTAAGTGCCAATTATTGCTTATATCATTAGCTATTGGTCCACGAAAGCCATGCCTCTTATCATACTGAAGCAGCCCTTTCTTCAAAGCATTATCGGCAATAATTTGAATTTCAGTATTCAGAGATGATCTGACTGACAATCCCCCATTATATAAATAATCTTCACCAAAAATTAAAATTATTTTTTTTCTAATTTCCTCAAGATAATAATCATTTGCAAAGACTCTGTTGTTTTCTTTTAAATAGGTATTAATAGGGATTTTTTTTAACGAATTTAATTCATACTTATCAATATACCCGTTCACAAACATTCTTTCGAGCACCCAGTTTCTTCGTTCAAATGCCATATCATAATTTCTTTCAGGATTATATCTGCTAGGTGCCTTAGGGAGTGCCGCCAGAAAAGCCATTTCATGAATATCAAGTTCGCTCAGAGATTTTTTAAAGTATCTATTTGATGCTGCAGCAATACCATAGGTTCCAGATCCTAGATAAATTTGATTTAAATAGAGTTCTAAAATTCTTTCTTTTGGTAATGTTTGTTCAATTTTTAGCGCAAGAAGACCTTCTTTAATTTTTCGATTTATGCTCAATTCGTCAGATAAAAGAAAATTTTTAGCAACCTGTTGAGTAATTGTTGATGCGCCCTCCGGCCTTTTTTCATTAAAAAGATTGATAATATTTTTGACCAAAGCACGCATGATTCCAACTGGGTCAACTCCGTAATGTCTATAAAAATTTTTATCTTCTGCAGAAATAAATGCATTCTTTAAATCATCAGGGATATCTTTTATTGGAATAAAGATCCGGTATTCTTTTGAAAATTCCTTTACAAGATCACCGTTTGACGCATGAATTCTGCTCATTACATTTGGTTTGTAATTCTGCAAACTTGAGTCGTCTGGCAATTGAAATATAAAATATAAAATTATTCCAAATATTACAAAAGAGAGAATGATTCCTACGTAGGCAAATAATTTAATTGTTTGAATCATGTTCATATCGAATAATTAAATAAAAATATGGCGTTGATTTGACTTAAAATACTCAATTTTTGCTTAAAAAATCAAAATAATAAATCATTGATTTTTGTAAATTCTAAATATAACAATACAATCATATAGTTAAATAATTATTATGATTAAAACAAACATATTCACATACATATATTCTATGCCACTCAATGTGGTTATTACTTTGAAAGGTTTTCTTAAATGTCACAAAAAATACTCATCGATGGTTCGAATGAGACTCAAACTCAATTTGCATTATTATCAGATAATGAATTGGAAGATTTTGAATTTGAGTCTATCTCTAAGAAAAATTTAAAGGGAAATATTTATTTAGGTAAAGTTTCAAGAATCGAGGCTTCTTTACAGGCAGCTTTCGTAGATATTGGGTCTGAAAAAAATGGCTTCTTAGCGTTTGGCGAAATACACCCAAATTATTTTCAAATTCCCGTAGCAGATAGAGAGGCTCTTATTCAAGCTGAAGCTGAATTAGAAGAAGAACATAATTCAGAGGACATTGACGACACTAAAAATGTTCAGAACGACACTGACTCTAATGAAAGCCAAATTAATGAAATAAATAATAAAGATGATTTAGATTTAAGTAGTAATGAAGAAGACAAAGATAATGAAATAGAAAAAAAGCTTTTAAGCGAAAAAATACCTCTAGCTTAAGAAGAAGGCTTTATCGATCGTATAAAATTCAAGAAGTAATAAAAACAGGCCAACTTATCTTAGTGCAGGTTGTTAAAGAAGAAAGGGGCAATAAAGGAGCTGCTTTAACTTCGTATATTTCACTTGCAGGAAAATATTCAGTTTTAATGCCAAACTCTACAAAAACTAAAGGGGTTTCAAGAAAAATTTCTATATCTGATGACAGAAAAAAATTAAAAAAAATAATTGAAGAGTTAAAAGTACCAGCTGAAATGGGTTTAATTATTAGAACTGCTGGATTAAATCGAACAAAAAATGAGATTAAAAAAGATTATTCAACTCTTAATAAATTGTGGGCACAAATAGTAAATGAGACAAAAAAAGCAATTGCCCCTGCACTAATACACGAGGAAGGGAATTTACTGAGAAGAATAGTAAGGGATATCTATTCGAAAGAAATGAAGGAAATTTTGGTACAAGGTAATAATGCTTACAAGGAAACAAAAAAATATATGTCTCAAGTTTTACCTGGTAACTCAAAATTTGTAAAACTATATAAAAGTAAAGAACCGCTGTTTACTAAGCATAAAATCGAAAAAGAAATAATTAAAATGTTCGATGCTGAGGTAAAGCTTAAATCTGGAGGTTACCTAGTAATTAACCCAACTGAAGCATTGGTTGCTATTGATGTAAACTCAGGAGGAGCAACAAAAGAGAGGAACATTGAAAAGACTGCCCTAAAGACAAATTTAGAAGCAGCGATAGAAATAGCAAAGCAAATTAAAATACGTGATCTCTCAGGATTAATTGTTATCGATTTCATTGATATGTATGAAATGAGAAATAATCGTCAAGTTGAACGTAAGATTAAAGAGCTTGTGAAAAAGGATCGGGCAAGAACTCAAGTCTCGAGGATAAGTCAATTTGGACTATTGGAAATGTCACGGCAACGTCTAAGGCAAAGCTTCATTGAATGGAAAACTGAACTTAGCCATCATTCAATAGTTCAGAAATTTTTATACCAGATCAATGAAGAATTAAATAAAAAGAAAACAATAAAATTGAGTTTAAAAATAAGTCCTTATATTAAAAATCTTATATTAACAAATTTTCAAAAAGAAATAAATAATATTGAATTATCTAGAAAAGTTAAAATTATTTTGTTCGGAGATGATTCATTTAAAAATGAAGAAATCGTTTTTGAAACTGACGAGCCTAAGAATAAAAGCAAGGCAAACGGCGTAAAAAGTAAGATAAAAAATAATAATGAAAGATCGATCAAAAAAAAGACAATAAAGGAAAAGGGAAAAGACAAAAAGACAGAAAAAGATCGATTGACAAACTCCTCTAAGACAAAAAATAAAAGCCCGAAAGCCACTCTTAAAGAGATTAAGAACAAGAAAACAGGCTGGTGGCAAAAATAATGAAATGCCGTAAATTTTTAATTAAATTTTTTATTATATTTTATTTTCTTTTTTCCCAATCAAATGCCTTTGAAATTATTAGAGATACTGAATTAGAGCAATTCACTGATGATATTGTTTCCATGTTATTACAATCTAATAATCTTGAGTCAGAAGACTTAAAAATTTATTTTGTAAAAAGTGATCAGGTAAATGCATTTGTAACTGGAGGTCAGAATATTTTTATAAATACTGAACTAGTTTTGACAGCAAATGACTATAGAGAATACGCCGCTGTTCTTGCACACGAAATAGCTCATATTTTAGGAGGACATATTTTTAATACATCTATTGAAATATCAAATCTATCTAATAAAGCATTGCCAATATACTTGCTCGGTATAATTGGCATGATTGCTGGCGCAACTGATGCTGGGATAGCGGGAGTAATGGTTGGGCAAGCAAGTGTAAGTGACAATTTTTCTTATTATTCAAGAACTCAGGAAGCTTCTGCAGATCAAGCTGCCGTAAAGCTCTTATGTAA
>QCMN01000002.1 GCA_003213715.1 Pelagibacteraceae bacterium AG-422-B15 | reverse complement strand
TATTTTAGATTACGTGTTCAGAGAACTTGCTGTTTCTTACCTAGGCAGAAATGATTTGGCGCATGCTGATAATACAGATGTTGACTTCTCACTTGGAACTGGAGCTGAGGAGGGAACATTAAAAAACAATGAAATCCCATGGAAACTTGTTAAAAAAGTTTCAAGCCAAGGTTACTTACGAGGCCAGGACGGACTTTCGGTAGTTAGTTCAAACGGAAGCATGGAGACTGTGTCAGCTGAACAAGCACCGATTAGTGCTGCAGTAAGCACTGGTTCTACATCCGATCAATCAATGAGTAGAGTTCAAGCTGCAAGAATGATGGGCTATGAAGGTGATGCTTGTCCTGAGTGTGGTTCTTTTACTCTTGTTAGAAATGGTACTTGCTTAAAATGCGATACATGTGGTGCCACAACTGGCTGCTCATAGTTTATTCTTCAGTTGGTTTAACTTCTAAATTCAACTCATCAAGTGTAGTCTTATCGACTTCAGCAGGGGCCAGCATCATAAGGTCCTGGGCCTGTTGATTCATTGGAAACAATATTACCTCACGAATATTTTTTTCTTGAGCAAGCAGCATGACTATTCTGTCTATTCCTGGTGCAATGCCGCCATGAGGAGGTACGCCATAAGTAAAAGCATTTATCATGCCTCCAAATTTTTCATGAACTTGATCTTTACTGTAGCCAGCTATTTCAAAGGCCTTATACATAATTTCTGGAACGTGATTTCGTATAGCGCCTGATGATAGCTCTACGCCATTACAAACAATATCATATTGATAACCTAAAACATTTAAAGGATCTGAATTATTGAGGGCTTCTAATCCGCCTTGTGGCATTGAGAAAGGATTATGACTAAAATCAATTTTTCCAGTTTCTTTATCCTTTTCATACATGGGAAAATCGACAATCCAACAAAACTTAAATACTCCCTTTTCAATTAGATCCAGATCTATTGCAATTTTATCTCTGGCTGCAGCAGCAATATCATAAACTTCTTTTCCTTTAGCGCATGCAAAGAAAATTGAGTCTCCGGCCTTAAGACCTGCTTTGTTTAATATCATTTCTTGAATTTCAGAGGGAATAAATTTTGCAATAGGTCCCTTTCCTTCTACGCCAGAAGAGCTTTTATCAAAAACAATATAACCTAAACCAGCAGCATTCATTTCTTTTCTTGCCCAATTATTAAGATTATCAAAAAAACTTCTAGGTTTTTGACTCGAGTCAGGTGCTGGTATTCCAATAACTTCACCCCCCTCTTCTATAATTTTTTTAAATGCACTAAATTCAACTTTGTCATCATTAAATTCCTTAGTTAAATTAGAAATATTTATTGGATTTCTAAGGTCAGGTTTGTCTGTTCCATACCTGCTCATAGCATCGGCATATGTAATTCTTGGAAAAGGTGTTTCTGTAACGTTAAAATCAGAAAAAGTTGTAAATACAGAGTGTAAAATGGGTTCAATGGCGTTAAACACATCGTCTTGCTCAACAAATGCCATTTCCATATCTAATTGATAAAATTCGCCAGGACTTCTATCTGCTCTTGCATCTTCATCTCTAAAACAAGGGGCTATTTGAAAATATTTATCAAATCCTCCCGCCATAATTAATTGCTTAAATTGCTGTGGGGCCTGAGGAAGAGCGTAAAATTTTCCTGGATGAATCCTGCTTGGTACCAAGTAATCTCTAGCCCCTTCTGGACTAGAAGCTGTAAGTATTGGTGTTTGCATTTCTAAAAAACCAGCGTCAGACATGAGCTTTCTAATGTGGGAAATAATTGAGGATCTTAGAACAATATTTTTATGCAATTCCTCTCTTCGAATATCAAGAAATCTATACTTCAATCTAATTTCTTCTGGATAGTCGTTTTCGCCAAAAACTGGCATAGGCAACTCCTTTGCCTCAGACAATACTTCTACATTATCAACTGCGATTTCAATGGTCCCTGTATTTAGTGATTTATTGATAGTATCAGGCTCTCTTTTTATAACAGTGCCATCAATTTTAATAACGGTCTCAACTCTTAAGCTGTCTACTAAGTTTAGCAATTGAGTATTTGTTTTCTCAATTACACATTGAGTTACGCCATAATGATCCCTTAAGTCAACAAAAAGTACATTGCCGTGATCTCGTTTTCTGTTTATCCACCCAGCTAATGATACTTTAGAACCAGCATCTTCTAATCTAAGCTGGTTACAATTGTGCGTTCTATATTTATTCATACTTTTAATTAAGGATCATATATAGTTTGATTTATGAAAATAGTCCAAGATAATAAATCCCTCGAGAAGCTATGTAAATTATTGAATAATTATAAAATTATCTTCCTAGATACCGAATTCAAAAGAGATAATACATATTGGCCAATTTTATGCACTATTCAAATTAAAACTCAAAGAAAAGAATTCTTAATTGATATGTTATCAGGGGAAAAAATGAATTTCGAAAATTTTAGAAGAATACTCACATCAAAAAAGATATTGAAAGTTATCCACTCTGCTCGACAGGATATCGAAGTATTAAATTATGCTTTTGAAATTAGTGTTGTGAATGTTTTTGATACTCAAATTGCTTATAATTCAATTTATGGAGGGCAAACAATTGGATATACTAGTTTAGTAGAAATACTATTCAAAATAAAACTTTCAAAAAAACATCAAGTTTCTGATTGGACTAAGAGACCTTTATCATCCGAGCAAATTAATTATGCAATTAACGATGTGTATTATTTGCCTAAAATTTATGTGAACTTATTGCAAAAAATTAAAAAAAGAAATCTCGTAAAAAGAATAAAAAAAATAATTGAAGACCATTTAGATACCAAAGATGTCTACAACACTAAAAAATCCTATAAAAGAATAAAAATCAAAAATTTTTCAAAAAATGAAAAAAAACTAATTAAAAAATTTTCAGAATGGAGAGAAAATTATGCACAAAAAGATGACCTTCCTCGTAATTGGATTGTTTCCGATAAAAATCTTATAAGAGCAAGTAAAAATAGACTGGGAGAATTAAAAAAAGGTAAAAATAAAAATGATCAACGTTTAGAAGTTTTTGAGAGTTATGTTAAGTCATTATATCTCGGATGAGATGTGTTGTTATTTTTGATTTTCTTTGCAAGGATAGAATATTAATTTTTTCAAGAATATTATATAAATTTTGATAATCACGATCTACCCTCTTTAATAAATATTCAATTACATTTTTGTCAACTTGAACTTGGGCATTACTAAAATATTTCATGATTATAGCCTTTAAGAGATCATCTTCTGGATTTTCGATTTTAGATGAAGTAAAAGATTTAAACCTTGACTTTAGGTCTTTTAGTTTGATTTCAAAATTTGAATTTATATCAACCGTTACTAAAATTGTTTTCTTTTCTAAAACTAAACTATTATAAAAATGAAAAAAACCCTCTTCATCTTTTAAATTTTGAAAATCATCAATTGCTATATTATTATTAAACGAAATATCATTCCAGCTTTGCACATCAAGGCAATTAATTAAATTGGCATCGTTATAGCCTGACCATATATTTAAAAGATGTGTTTTACCTGATTTTTTTTGCCCAAATATTACAGCTGATCTATTAAACCAGTCCTGTGGAGATTTTAGTAAAGTTGAAACATTAAAATTACTTTTACTAATGTAAAAATCCTCAGGATCATAAGTTTCTATATTTTTTAAATTAAAGATTAATTGTCCTTTTTCCATTTAGTTTATGTTTTTAAACCAGTAACTTATATAATTTATTAAAGATAATAGAGTACATATCAATACAACAGTAATTAATACTTCGTTTAACATTATTGCAGTGAAATATTTCTCATATCCGTTGATATTGCTAAGCATGGTCGTAATAACAAGACAAAACTGAAAGAATGTATTTAATTTACTGATTTTAGTTGGTTTAACCTCAATTTTTTTATCAACCAAAAAAGTGACTGCAAACGACCCCAAAATAATTATATCTCTTGAAATTATTATTATGATTATGAATAAAGGTAACAGTTTAAGATTTCCAATGAGTATAAAAATTGAAATTACGAATGCTTTATCAGCAATTGCATCTAAATATGAACCTAGTTCACTTTGAACTTTAAAATATCTTGCGATAAATCCATCTAAAAAATCACTTAAAGCAATTAAAAGAGTAAATAAAGCTGCATAATAATATAATTCCTCCAAAAGAAACCACGCAACAAATGGAATAGTAACCAAGCGGTAAATTGATATAAAATTTGGTAAATTTTTAATCATCTAAAGAAATTCTATAATATGGTCCAAGATTTACTGCATTAATTTTATTTTGAGAGAGCAGAAGAACAAACTTATCTCCATTTCCTAAAAAATCCACGTACCCCTCAACCTTATCCGTAGTAAATAAAGATGGCTTATATTGTTCCAAAAGCCTTACTGATTGCAGTCGATTTTGTAACTCAACCCAATCAGAAATGTTTTCGATATCGTATACAAACTTAAATCTGTAAACCTCATCAGATTGTTTTGTTAGATCAATCCATGTAAGTAAAAGTTCATTTTTTATATCCTCAATTAATGTTGAAAAAATATCATCCCTGAATAAAGAATAATCAGTCAAATAACTCTTTCTAATTATCTTTTCTTTTTGATTCAAATTAAACTTTATTATTAAATCAAATCTAAGCTCATTTAATTTTTCATAAATAGGGCTACACCATATTAATATTATATCATTTTCATCATTTAAATTATTTCCTTCTATGTCTTTATTTTCCAAAAAATTAGATAAGTCGGTATTGCCCATTTCAGTCTGTGAAAAGGTCTTTACATCTAAATTTATTTTATTGCCTATATTTTTAATTTTTTTCCATTCGGTGTTCCACAAATTAAATAGAATAAAAAATTGATTAGAATTAGAAAATGCTACATTAACTGTAATATTTTGAGAACTTACCTCAGAAAATGTCAAGGAATTCGATTTGTAGAATTCCTTGATACGGAACGGACTGAAATATATATTAAACTCGCCAAGGTAAGTTTCTGTAGAAATTTTTTCATCAACAAACTCAATACTTTCTACAAAATAAGAAATATCAATATCTTTTAATTTGCTTAATTTTTTATAATCCTCTGGCGTAAGGAGTTTAACTGATACTCTTTTAAAGGCAATTTCCTCAGCTTTAGATATAGCGGTATTTCTAATATCAGTCTCATTTGAAAAAGATAAATTTACCTTTATGCCAGATGATGAAAAAAAATCTACATTTTCATTTGCAAGACAGGAATTAATAAGAGCAAATAAAAAAACAATCACAAAGCTTATTTGCTTAGTATTGGAATTAAAAATCATATATAAGAAATCTAAATGAAGAAGCTATCATACTCAAGTTCAGGCGTAAGCATAAATAAAGGAAATAAATTTGTATCTGAAATTAAAAATATAATTCGTAAAGACAAAAATCTTAAAAAATCCAATATTGGTGGTTTTTCTGGTCAATATATTCTTGATCCAAAAATAAAAAGACCAATTCTTGTCGGTGCAACCGATGGAGTTGGAACAAAAATTGAGATTGCCCGGATGATGAGAAACCATAAGACGATTGGAATTGACCTAGTTGCCATGTGCGTGAATGACTTAATAGTTGATCAGGCTAAACCTCTTTTTTTCTTGGACTACATTTCAACAGGAAAATTAGACATATCTAAAGGCAAAGAAATTATAGGGGGTATTATTAAGGGATGTAAAATGTCTAATTGTTCACTGCTAGGTGGAGAAACAGCTGAACATCCAGAAGTTGACTCAAACGATAAATATGATCTTGCTGGATTTTGTGTAGGAGTTAAGAGTGGAGTTGCCAACGCAAGTCCAAAATTAAAAGAAAATGATATTATTGTTGGAATTTCATCATCAGGTCTTCACTCTAATGGATATTCTCTTGTTAGAAAGATAATCAAAGAAAACAAAATAAAATTAAATAAGAAGATAGAAAAAAATAAAACTATTGGTGAACTATTACTCAAGCCTACAGAGATATACGTAAGTCCAATACTTGAAATGTACACAAAAAAAATAATAAAAACATGCGCCCATATTACTGGTGGAGGAATAACAGAAAATTTACCAAGGTCATTAAATAAAAATGTTTCAGCAAAAATAAATCTGGAAACCTTTAATTTGCCAACAATATTTAAATGGATACAAAGTTTTGGGGTAACGCAAAATGAAATGTTAAAAACATTTAATTGCGGATATGGTATGATAGTAATCTTAGATAGAACAAAGTTAAGTCAATTTGAAAAATCAATTAAAGATCACAAACTTAAATACAGTATTATTGGCAGTTTAGTGAATTCAAAAAAAATAAATAAAAAAGTAAGTTATATTGGCAAATTAAATTTTAATGATTAAATATCCCATAGGTATCTTTATATCTGGACGTGGTTCAAATTTAAAATCAATCGTAGATGCATGTAAAGAACAAAAGTATCCAGCAGAAATAAAGGTAGTTTTTTCAAATAATAAAAATGCTCCCGGCTTAAGTTTTGCAAAAGAAAATAATTTAGAGGCAATCACATTAGACCAACATGATTTTAAAAATACTGAAGAATATGAAGAAAAGATTATCAGTCTATTAAAACCTTATGACCTTGAACTAATTTGTTTAGCAGGATATATGAAAATATTGTCAAAAAAATTAATTGATCATTATCCTAATAAAATTATAAACATACATCCTTCATTACTACCTAAATATAAAGGGCTCAATACTCACCAACGTGTTCTAGAAAATAATGAAACTAAAACGGGATGCACGGTGCATTATGTAAATCAAGAAATGGATGGAGGGAAGATTATTCTACAGAGAGAAGTAGAGATTAGTGCAGAGGATACAGAAACCTCAGTTTCTAAGAAGGTCCTAAAAGAAGAACATATTATTTATCCCGAAGCCATCAAGTTGGTGCTTACGAAATAATGTCTGCCTCATTAAAAAAGTGATTTATCTCGATTTTAGCATTTTCAGGGCTGTCTGATCCATGCACAGAATTTTTTTCTAAAGACAAAGCGTATTTTTTTCTAATCGTTCCCTCAGCAGCTTCCTCTGGATTAGTTGCTCCCATTACTTCTCTATTCCTTTGAATTGCATTTTCTCCTTCAAGGACCTGAACCACTATTGGCCCTGAGCACATAAAATTGCACAAACTTTGAAAAAAAGGTTTGTCGGAATGCACTCCGTAAAAAGAGGCTGCTTTATTTTGGTCTAATTGAATCCTTTTAGAGGCAACAATTCTTAGGCCAGCAGACTCAAGCATTGCAGTAATTTCGCCAACTTTATTACGCTCAACAGCATCCGGTTTTATTATCGAAAAAGTTCTCTCAATTGCCATTATTTACCCTCATAGTATTTAGATACAAATCTATTTAAAAGCTTAACACCAAAGGCTGTTGCGCCCTTAGGCGAGGTTGGCAATGGTTGCTTAGTCCATGTGGTTCCAGCAATATCAAGGTGTGCCCACGGAACTTTATTTACAAATCTCTGCAAGAATTGTGCTGCTGTAATAGAACCTGGACCTCTTCCATTTGTAATATTTTGCATGTCTGCGATGGGTGAATTTAACATTTTGTCATACCTATCATTAAGGGGAAGTCTCCACAATTTCTCTCCCTCAATATCTCCAGCTTCTGCTAGTTGCTTGCTTACTTTGTCACTATTTGAGAAAAGTCCTGCATATTCATCACCTAATGCAACGATTATAGCTCCAGTTAATGTTGCAAGGTCAACCATAAGCTCTGGCTTATATTGCTCTTGCGTATACCATAAAGCATCGGCAAGAACTAATCTTCCCTCTGCATCTGTATTTAATACCTCTATCGTTTGACCAGAATAAGACTTAACCACATCACTCGGTCTTTGCGCTTTGCTACCAATATGATTTTCAACTAAACCAACAACACCTATTACATTTGTTTTTGCTTTTCTTAATGCAAGAGCTTTCATTAAACCAATTACAACTCCTGAGCCACCCATATCATATTTCATTTCTTCCATACCATTTGAAGGTTTTAATGATACTCCTCCAGTGTCAAATGAAACACCCTTTCCAATAAATGCTATTGGTTTTTTTTTCTTATTTCTTGCACCGTTCCATTTCATGATAACCAACTGTGACTCATGTATACTGCCCTGGCCTACACCCAATAAAGATCCCATACCAAGTTTCTTCATTTCTTTTTCACCTAACACTTTTACATCAACTCCGTATTCACCAAGCGATTTTGCATATTCAGCTATTTTTGGCGGGGTCATCACATTTGGCGGTTCAGTGACTAGGTTTCTTGTTAGAGTAACGCCCTGATGTATTGCACTTATACTTTCATAATTTTTTGCAAGTCTAGTATGCTGGGATGAAAAGATTTTTATTTTTTTCTTTATGGTTTTAGTTTTATTTTTATTTTTCGTATCATTTTTTTTAGAAAAGTACTTTGTGAAGCTGTATGAAGCCAATGACATTCCAAGAACCATTTCACTTATAGCATTCAACGAGCCTACTTTTGATGAGGAAATTCCATCAGGATAAATAATTACATTAGTTTCCTTATAGAATTTAATGAGAGAATTTAGATGCCCTCCTAGTATCTGAAAATCTCTAATTTGATAATCCTTAATATTTTTTAATTTAAATATATATAATTTTGAAAGCTTTAAATTTGATGGTTGATGTATTATTGAATAATCAAAATTTTTAGAGTTTCTTTCCTGAAACGATATATCTGATTTAATAATATTTGAAACATACTTCTTTGAAAGTTGATCTAATTTTTTTCCATATCCTATAAGCCGACACTTATTGTCACAAAATATTACCCCTATTGCATCTTTTTCTTGTCTTAAATTATTAAATTGAATATCCATACATATGTACCTTTAGCAAAATATTGATATAATTGAGAAAATGTCAAGATTTACAACATACGCGATAAGAGAAATCTCTTCAAGTTTTTTATTATTATTAATACTTTTGAGCTCAATTCTTTGGCTTGGTCAAGGACTGAGACATATTGAACTATTAACTTCTGATAATGTGTCCTTTATTTCATATATCTCTTACATATTATTATTATTACCAAAAATACTTATAATAACGATTCCTATTTGTCTATTCTTGTCTGTTTTATTTAATATCAACAGATTAAGAAATGATAGTGAAATAATTGTTCTATGGGCCGCAGGAAGATCAGATCATGAAAGTCTTCTTAAGCCAATTTTATTATTTTCTTTTCTGGTATATTTTTTTTCTACAATCTTAAGTTTATATATTACTCCATATTCACTTAACGAAATAAGACACAAAATAATTGATATAAGATCTTCTGGTATCCACTCATCAATTTTAAAAGAAAAAAAATTTATTTCGCCAGTGGACAATCTTACAATCTTTCTTCAAGAAAGGGTAGGCAATAAAATTAATGGTTTACTAATACATGACTTAAAAGATACAAACAGCCCTCAAACATATATCGCTGAAAATGGAGAATTTATTGAAGAAGATAATAAAAAAATACTTAGATTATTTAATGGAAATATTCAAATCTTTGAAAGAGATGAAAATAAAATATCCGAGGTAGAATTTCAGACTTATGACCTTAATTTAGCTCCGTATAACAAACAAGAAGACGGACATATCTACGCAGACGAACTATATACTTATCAAATTATTAAAAACCTTAATAACAAACAAATTAAAGATTTTAATAAATACGAAAGAGAACAATTTGCTCAATTACATTCAAGAATAGCTAACCCTTTGTATATATTTAGCTTTGCTTTGATTCCTCTGATAATATTAAAATTTTCAAAAAAGCCAGGTGATAGTTTTTTAATTCCAATATCTATTGTTTCAGTAGTAGCGTTTATTTTGCAAATTACTCAGATCACAACTTCAAATCTTTTAATTGATAAAAGTAATATAGTATTAATGATTTATGTCTTTCCCATTTCTTTTATATTAATAATTATCTTGCTACTCTTTTTAGATAGTTTTGCATTAAAAAGGTTTTTAAATGTTAAATAAAATAAATTTTTATATTTTAAAAAAGTTCTTTTACTCTTTTATTTTGACTTTTCTAATTTTCGCAGCAATTTTATTTATTGGGGACTTTGTTGAACAGTTTAGAAAATCTACAGGAAGAAATGTATCCCTTAATATTATATTTCAACTTACATCTCTTAACTTTTTTAGCCTTATATATTTTACTCTTCCACTAATAGTATTCTCAAGCTCAATCATAGCTTATCTAGGACTTATAAGAGGATCTGAGAAAATAATTATAAATTCTGTTGGCATATCAAATGTTAAAATCACTTTACCTGTAATAACCTTATATATTTTTTTAGGAATTTTTTTTATTACAATCATTAATCCCTTAACTGCCTTATTTGATGCAAGATATAGTGAATTGGAATATCGTTATATCGATAGAGTTGATAAATTTGCTTCTATAACAAAGAACGGCCTATGGTTAAAGCAAGAAAATAAAGAAAGAAACCTTTCCAGTGTTTTGTATGCACAGAAGATAAAAGAGCAAGGAAGGCATATAATTGATTTCATGATACTTGAATATGATGAAAAAGGATCTTTTCAAGGAAGGTTAGATGGTAAAACTGCAATGCTTAAGAATGAATATTGGATGATGAATGATATTCAAATTACACCAAAGTTTGGAGCAGCTTATTTTGAAAAAACTCTGAAATATAAGACAAACATAAAATCTGAGGACATTACAGACAGTCTCTCATCACCGACTAATATTTCAATATGGAGATTGGTAACTTTCATAAGTTTCTTAGAGGGATTGGGATATTCTGCAATCGATTTTAAGATGCACTTATACGACTTAATTTTTCTTCCTTTTTTTATGGCATCTTTAACTCTTTTAGCATCAGCACTAGTAAGAAACCTAAAACAAAATGATAGATTCACTGAAACAGTTGCATATGCACTAGTTATTATATTTATAATCTACTTTACCTCTAATTTACTTGATGCCCTTGGATCAACATCTCAATTAAATCCAATAATTTCTAAAGCTTCACTTCCATTAATTGTTACAATTTTATCTATTTTAATATATCAAAAAGATAATCTTAAAAAAATATTTCAAAATGATTGAACTACTTAGATTTAAATATTTCTATATTATTTTTTTGTCATTCATTACTTTAACGGTTGTTACTTCAAATAAGATTTCTGCTGATCAAAAGATAAAGATTACGGCAGATGAAATGCAAATTGAAAATGAAGGTCAAGTTATTAAAGCAAAAGGGAATGCTGTAGCCCAGGATGAGAAAGGGCTGAAAATGCAATCAGATCTAATAATATATGAAAAAAACAAATCTCTCATTCAGGCTGACGGAAATATTATTTTAAATGATAATGAAGGTAATACATATTTTTTTGAGAAACTGAAATCGGATGATGAAATAAAAAATTTAAAAGGAATTAATGTTAGAGCAAGACTTGATGATAACTCAAGGATTATTGGTGCAAGTTTAATAAAAAAAGATAACATTACGAGTCTCGATGAAGCTGAATATACACCATGTTTAGAAAGTGATTATCTAATCAAAAACTGTCCTGGATGGAAATTAAAGGCAAATAAAATTTTCCAAGATAATAAAACTAAAACAATTCATTATGATCATGCGAGAATACATTTATTTAATATTCCTGTATTTTATTTGCCATATTTTTCTCATCCAGACCCTTCAGTAAATAAAAGATCTGGTTTCTTAATGCCAACTGTTGAAACAGACCAAAATCTAGGAGATTCTTTTTCAATACCCATTTTTTACAACATAAGAAGTAATCTTGACTTAACATTCACTCCAACATTGCAATCTAAAAGTAATAATTTTTACTCACTAAATTATAGGCAACTAAACGATAGCGGTTTTTTTAACATTGATGCAAGTATAGATGATAATGACGACAAAAGTGGTACAAGTAATCATTTATTTTTTGATGGCAATTTGAGCAATCCCTTCGGCACGCTAAATTTATTTTTACAAACAAGTAATAATGATACTTATATGAGAAAAAATAAAATTAATAAATTAACTGTTTTAAAGTCTGGATTTAGTTTTGAAATGTCTACTGTGAATCGTTTTTTATCGCTAGATAGTATAGGCTATAAACATTTAGCAATACAGGATGGTGAGCAATGGGAGTACGAATATCCAAAAATCATTTATAATATTAATAATATAAATGATAATATTTTTAATGGAAAACTTTCCGTAAACAATCAATTCGATTTTAATAAAGATTTAAATGATAATTATACATCACTAGCGGCATCTCAGATAAACTGGAACAAAAATCTAATTAAAAGAGAAAATGGACTAATTTTTGAAAACAAAGCTAATCTTAGAGTAGTTTCAATCTCAGTTGACAGTAAAATAACTCAAGATACTGATAATATTAGGTTTTATCCTCAATTAAGCAGCACTTTAAGTTTACCGTTATTAAAGTCAGGAAAAAACTTTAATCAAACTCTAACGCCTATTGTCATGCCCATTATAGCTCCATACAATAATTATACCAGGGCTCAAACAATATCAAATAGCAACCTTTTTTCAACTAATAGAGCAATATCAATAAAAGAATGGGAAAGTGGTCCAAGAATAAATTACGGTATAGAATGGTTTTTAGATAACAATTTAGATAAGAACCTAAAATTAACATTTGGGCAAAGTTTTAGGCTTAATAAAAATAAATCAGATACAGTTGAAGAACTATCAGATTATTACTTTTCTTCAGATGCCTCAGTTAGTAACAATTATATTAGCAACACAATAGTCGTAGACAGAAAAGATATCGATATAAAATCTATAAGTATGAATACATATTCTGAAATATACGATCTAAAATTTAAAATAGATTACGATTATACTTCTGGAAAATATTCTTCAATTAATGAACAAGTTGCAGTTGGTGGCGAATATAATTTTAAAAATAATTTCTTTCTTAAGTTTACTGGAACAAAAGATTTAGATACAAATAAAAATATTGGGTATCAATATGGAATTCTATACGAGGATAATTGTCTTGGTGTAGATTTAAACTATTACAGAGATTTAACAATTGATAGAGATATAAAAGAGAGTGACGGTTATAGCTTTACTGTTGTATTAAAACCTTTTGGTTCAACAAGAAACTATGGAAAAAGCAAAGTTTTTGGCCCATTAATAAATTAGTATGTTGATGAAAATTTATAAATCATTACTAATTATATTCTTCATCGTATTTTTTACTTTATACAATGCAGTAGCGGAAGAAAAAATTGAGCACAAAATTGCAGTTTTAGTGAATGATGAAGTCATTACTTCATATGATATCATTCAGAGAATGAAACTTACAGCAATTATTCAGGGTATAAATTTAAACACTCAAAATTCACAGATAATGGTAAATAATGTAGTTGATGAATTGATACGTGAAAAAGTTAAGCTTAGCAAAATAAATGAATATCAAATAAAAGTTGAAGATGAAAGGTATACAGAATTTGAAATAAATTTTTTTAAAAGAAATAAAATTGATCGCGATGAAATATTAAATTTGCTTGAGGAAAATAAAATAAATTACGAAGAATTTAGGAAATATTTGCTGAATGAACTGGCCTGGAATAAACTTATAAATGGATTATTTTTTAGGTTTACATCTATTAATGATCTAGAGATAAAAGAATTAGTAAGTAAAAATCCCACTTTATCAAATGAACAAGCTGAAAATCTAGTAATTCAAAGACAACTGGACTTGCAAAGCAGTAAACTGTTACGCGATATAATGAACGAGGCAACTATTGAATATAAATAGAGCGCTTCCTAAAAAATCATTAGGTCAAAATTTTATTACTGATAATAATTTTCTTTTAAAAATGGATTATCACATTGATTCTTCAAAAAATAACATAATTATTGAAATTGGACCTGGAAAAGGAGCACTCACAGAATATTTATCAAAAAAAAATTTCAAAAAACTTTTTCTCATTGAAAAAGACATAAATTTAGCTAGACAACTTAAACTAAAATATAAAAAATTTAAAAATATTTATATCATTAATGATGATGCATTAACATTTGATTATAGTTCATTTAAAAATATAAAAGAAACAGTTATCATTTATGGCAACTTACCATTTAATATTTCAACAAAGCTTCTGACTAAATGGATAAGCGATAATGAGTGGCCTTCTTTTTTTAGTAAGATGGTCTTAATGTTTCAAAAGGAAGTAGCTGATAGGATCATTGCAAATCATAATAATAAAAAATATGGTCGACTTTCTGTGTTAGTGCAATCAAGGTGCAATGTTAAGAAAATACTTGATGCACCTGCATCAATATTTTCACCTAAACCAAAAGTTGATGGAGCAGTTATTCAACTTAAACCGATTGATAAATACAGTAAAATTAATTTTAATAACCTTGAAAAGTTATTAGAGGAGTCTTTCAGCAGTAGAAGAAAAAAAATTAAAAATACTTTAAGAAAACACAAACAATCACTCGCAAAACTTGATATTAATGAAAACTTACGCCCTGAAAACTTGTCTGTTTCCAATTACTGTGATCTAGTTAAATTAATTAATTAGATTTCTTCTTTTATTATTTATAATTCTCTCTAACTCATCTACACAAGTTTCTAACTTGTCATTTATTACTATATAATCATAATCATTTCTGTGCCTCATCTCTGTTTCGTACTTATTCATTCTACTCTCAATTGCTTCTTCATTATCACCAGATGTTATAGCCCGAGATTTAAGTCTTTGATAAATTGCATCCTTTGAAGGAGGAATAATAAATATAGATACAATATTTTTGAATGATGAACTTTTTAATTGCTTGGCTCCTTGCCAATCAATATCAAATAAAACATCTCTTCCATTTTTAAAATGATTAATTATATTTTTATATTGTGAACCATAAAAATTTCCAAATACATTAGCATGTTCAACATAAGATTTATTTATAATTTTATTCTTGAACTCTTCCTCTTCAATAAAGTTATAATCTACACCATCGATTTCATTATCTCTAGGTGATCTTGTTGTATCTGATATTGAGAGAGCTATACTTTTATCTCTTTCAATTAGCTTGTGACAAACTGAGGTTTTTCCAGCTCCTGATGGAGACGAAATTACAATGATAATTCTTTTATTGTAACTTACTTTCATTAAACTTTTTTAAAATAAGAGAAACATTTGTTCCACCAAAACCAAATGAGTTAGATAGAACGAAGTTAATATCAGAATCCATCGCCTTTTCTCTAATAAAATTGATATTTTTTGCATCAATGACATTTTCTAAATTCAATGTATAAGGTAATTTTTTATTATTTATGCATAAAATAGAATATGCCGCTTCAACGCCACCAGCAGCACCTAATAAATGACCAATTTGAGATTTAGTAGATGAAATATTTATTTTTCTTTTACACTCTTCGAACATTCGCTCAATAGCCAATACTTCAACTTTGTCCCCTGAAGGTGTCGAGGTCCCATGTGCATTAATATAATCTACTTTTTCTGAATTAATCTTTGCATCATTTAATGCATTTTGCATTGCTCTATATGCCCCATCTCCTGAAGGTTCTGGTAACGTATAATGATAAGAATCAGACGACATGCCATATCCTACCATTTCAGCTAATATATTTGCATTACGACTAAGTGCATGCTCCATTTCCTCTAAAATAAGTATTGCGGACCCCTCACCCATTACAAAACCATCGCGCTCAGCATCAAATGGTCGTGATGCTTTTTGCGGATTTTCATTATACTTAGTGCTTAATGCCTTACATGCCGTAAAACCTTCAATTCCGATTGGACTAATTGTTGCCTCGGTTCCACCAGTCATCATTATATCAGCTTGACCATGTTGAATTAATCTAAAAGATTCTCCTATAGCATGAGCAGATGAGGCACATGCAGAAACAGTTGAGTAGTTTGGACCTTTAAGATTATATTTAATAGATAAATAACCTGCCGACATGTTTATAATTCTACCAGTTATAAAAAAAGGACTTATTTTTTTTCCATCATTAAAAGACAAAGAAGTTTCTTCAATCCCAGGTAACCCACCCATGCCCGAACCGATTATACAACCAGAGCGGAATGAATCAGGATCTTCAATGTTCATTAATTTACTTTGCTGGAAAGCTTCTTCACCTGCAGCTAGAGAATATTTTATGAATTCGTCTAACTTTTTTAATTCTTTTTTATCTATCCAATCCTCAGCAACAAATGAACCTGCTGTTTTGTCGTCAGAAGGAACCTCACAAGCAACCTGACACTTATAATTACTGGCATCAAATTTACTAATTTTTTTTGCACCTGATACTCCTGAAATTAGGTTTTTCCAATTTATGTCAGTTCCACAGCCAAGAGGAGTCACTAACCCTATGCCAGTAACTACAACTCTTTTCATCCTTGTAAATTAATTTGACTCTAAGTGTGAAATTGCATCACCTACTGTAAGTATTGTCTCAGCTTTCTCATCAGGAATTTCTACGTCAAAAGCTTCCTCAAATGCCATAACTAGCTCTACAGTATCCAGGCTATCTGCACCAAGGTCATCAATAAATTTTGCATCCTCAGTAATCTTCTCCATATCATCTATGCCAAGATGCTCAGCAATAATTTTTTTTACTTTTTCAGCAACGTCACTCATATGTACTCCTAGGTAAATTTATTCATGTTTATTACGATATGCATCACATTGTCAAGCCACCATTAACATGAAGCACTTGACCGGTAATATACGATGATTCTTCTGAGGAAAGATAATAAACTGCTGAAGCTATTTCATCAACATTGCCAATTCTTCCTAGTGGTATTTTTTCCTCCATCATGCTCAGTCTTTTTTTATCTACTGAGTCGAGAATCTCAGTCTTAACAAACCCTGGGGCCACACAATTTACAGTTATTCCTCTTGAAGCTACTTCATTTGCTATTGTCCTTGTTAAGCCTTCAATTGCCGACTTTGAAGCTACGTAATTAGATTGCCCAGGATTTCCTATTTTAGCTGCATCAGACGAGATATTTATTATTCTGCCCCACTTTGCTTTAATCATATCTTTAATAACTATCTTGGTAAGTTTATAATTTGAATTTAAATTTATATTTATTACATCGTTCCATTCATCATCTTTCATCCTGAGAAAAAGGTTGTCTTTAGTTATTCCTGCATTGTTAATTAAGATATTTGTGCTTCCGTAATATTTATTTGATTCCTCTGCTAGTCTTTTAAGTTGATCATCATCTGAAAGATCACATTGTATACCTTTGAAGCGAGCTTCATATTTTTTTTCAAGAAAACTAAGTTTTTCAACATTCGTTCCTGTTGCACAAATATTATACCCATTAACATGGAAGACTTTCACGAGGGATTGCCCTATTCCTCCTGTTGCTCCAGTAATTAAGACATTTTTCATAGTTTTATATTATCAAGTTTATCAAAATCTTCCATCTTGCTTATTGAAATAGCAACTAGATCTTTGGACGCTCTTTTAACTAAATTGGTAAGTACATTACCTGGGCCTATTTCAATGAAATTTTGAACACCATCTTTTATCATATTCTCAACTATTTCTCGCCATCTAACTTTTGATATTATTTGTTCAACTAGTAAATTAGCAATCTCTTTCTCGTTACATACTTTACTAGTAACATTAGAATATAATGGAACAGTAAAGGGATTGAACGAATAATTAGGTATTTCTTCCTTCATTGCTATTGAAGCCTTATTAATTAATTCACAATGAAATGGGGCACTCACTGGCAACTTTATAGCTTTTTTTACTCCTAATTCTTTTGCATTTGATGATATGTAATCCACAGCTGAAATTTCACCACTTAAAACAATTTGACCTTTAGAATTATCATTTGCAATAAATATCTTTCCGTATTGTTCTGCGTTCAACATTACATTTTCAATATTTTCTTCGGCACAGCCAATCAAAGCGATCATCCCCCCAGTTCCAAGAGGCATACTTTCTTGCATTGCCTTAGATCTGAATTTGAGAAGTTTTACAGAATCTTCAAATCTCAAACCTTGATTAACAACTAATGAACTATATTCACCAAGAGAATGTCCAGCAACGCAACCGTAAGATTTTATATCTAAAAGATTTTCATATTTTAATGCCTCAAATATACAAATGCTTGTGGCCATAATTGCAGGCTGAGAATTTTGGGTTTGAAGAAGTTCTTCTTCCTCACCTGAAAAAATTAATTTGGATAAGTTTCTGCCAATGGATTCATTTAGCCGTTCGTAAATATTACGTGATACATCATATTTTGAATAGAAATCATGACCCATTTTAACATATTGTGAGCCTTGACCTGGAAAAATTAATGCCGTTTTCATTAAAAAAGAATGCTTGCTTAAAAGATGATTATAGAATATTTATTCCATTTTTAACACCAAATACAAATTATAAATGGCTTTATTTGAACACATTATTATGCTTAGACAAGACCTAAGCTCTTCTGACCTTGAAGAAGCAATAAAAGTTCACGAACAAACTCTTGGTGAGCTTGATGGAAATGTTGTCTATAAAGAAAGCTGGGGACTAAGAAGTCTTGCATATCCAATAAAAGAAAACAAAAAAGCATTTTATGAGTTCATGAATATTGAATTGCCACAAGATAAAATTGACACACTTAATACTAAGCTAAACTTAAATGATAAGATTATTCGGTACTTATCAATTAAGGTAAAAGATTTTTGTGATACACCGACCATCATGGTAAAAAACAAGGATTAATATTGAGTTATGGATAAATTTTCAAAAAGTTCGGAAGTGGTTTTTGACTATAAAGATGTATCAAGTCTTAAACGATTTATTTCAGAAAAGGGAAAAATTACACCAAGAAGAATAAGCTATATTTCCATTAAAAAACAAAAAGATCTTTCTAATGCGATAAAGAGAGCTAGATATCTTGCTCTCTTACCTTATACCGGAAAATAATATGCAAATAATTTTGTTAGAAACACTCAATAAACTTGGTAAAGCAGGTGAAGTTGTTAGCGTTAAAGATGGGTTTGCAAAAAATTTTTTAATTCCTCAAAAAAAGGCAATTATAGCCAATAAAAAGAATTTGAATGACCTCAATTCAAAAATGAGTCAAATCAATGAAAATAATATGAAAAAAATTACTGAGGCAAATGAGTTAAAAGCTAAGTTGGACGGTAAAGAAATTAATATCCAGATGGAAGCAAATGAAGACGGCAATCTTTATGGCAATCTTGGTCCAAGGCAAATCAGTGACAGGCTGATTAATGATTTTTCTATAGATATTGAGCCTGGAAATATTGTTTTAGATAATATAAGTGCGATAGGAAGTCATGATGTCACCTTAAGAATTTATGATGATATAATCGCTACACTCAAACTAGAGATAACAAAAAAAATCTAAGATTAATTTCGCAATATTTCAATTATTTAAAAGGCATCTTTACAGATATACCTTATCCTCTACTAATATTAACAATATTATATATCTGTTAATATCTTTTTAATTAATTCTGCTGACAGACTAACCAATTTAATATTATGTAAGCAGAATTATGTCTACATCATTTCAATTACAGAATAATACTCTAAAAGAGTTACCTCATAATATCGAAGCCGAGCAAGGTATACTTGGAGCAATATTATTAAATAACGAAATTTTCTTCGATATATCAGAAACTATCAATGTTGAGCATTTTTATGAGCCAGTTCATAAATTAATTTTTGATGTAATTGGCAAAATGATCTCCAAAGGACAAATTGCAACGCCAATTACTCTAAAAAGTTTTTTTGAAGTTGAAAAGAATTTGGAAGAAATTGGAGGTTCAAATTATTTAGTAAGACTTGCAAATTCAGCGGTATCTCTTGATTATGCTAAAAACTATGCTCATATTATTTATAACCTTGCTGTTAGAAGAGGGCTCTATGAATTGGGTGGAAAAGTTCAGCATGATGCAATTGAAAGTGAAATTGAAAAAAAACCAGAAGATCTTATAGAGGAAGCAGAGAAAAATTTATATCAAATCTCAGAAAAAGGAACCTCTCAAAACCAAATTCAAACATTTCAAACTTCAGTTGAAGAAGCGATTGAATTAGCAAAAAAAGCATTTGAAAAAGATAGTAGCGTTGTTGGAATTTCATCTGATTTCACTGACCTTGATGCAAAACTTGGAGGGTTTCACCCCTCAGATTTAATAATAATTGCAGGAAGACCTTCAATGGGAAAAACCTCACTAGCTACAAACATCGCATTTAATATTGCTAGAAACGCTCACATCTCAAAAGATATGGATGCAAGTGTACTTTTTTTTTCATTAGAAATGTCATCTGAACAATTAGCCAGAAGAATTTTATCAGAACAGGCAAGAATTAGTTCAAACGATATAAGAAGAGGAAATTTATCAGAAAATGATCTTGATAATTTAGTTTCTGTATCAAAAGATATATTAGAAATCCCCCTTTTTATAGATGATACTCCGGCAGTAAACATCGGTACACTTTCATCGAGGGCTAGAAGGTTAAAAAGAAAAAATGGTTTGGGTGCAATAGTCATAGACTATTTACAGCTATTAAGACCGAGCAAAACATCTAGAAATGAGTCTAGAGTTTTAGAAATTTCAGAAATAACTCAAGGATTAAAAGCACTTGCAAAAGAATTAAACATACCAATCATTGCTTTATCTCAGTTATCAAGACAAGTAGAGCAAAGAGAAGACAAGAAACCACAGTTATCTGATTTAAGGGAGTCAGGGTCAATTGAACAAGACTCAGATGTTGTCATGTTTATATACAGAGAAGAATATTATCTTGAAAAAAACGCCCCATCACCTGGAACTGCTGAATTCATAGAATGGCAACAAAAAATGGACGAGATACATGGTCAAGCTGATTTACTTATAATGAAACAAAGACATGGACCAACGGGTAATATAAAATTAAGCTTTGATGCAAAGTATACTAGGTTTGGAAATTTTATTAGCAAAGATCACACCAACAACTACGAATAATTTTCAAGAATGATTAATGTTGATAAAAATACATTTCTAGACATTAACTTAAAAGCAATTAATAAAAACTATAATATCATTAAGCAAATTGTTGGTAGAAAATGTATAATTGCAGCCACAGTGAAGGCTGATGCCTATGGACTAGGTGCCGATCAGGTCGTTAATAGCCTAATAAAAAAGGGCTGCAAGTATTTTTTTGTTGCCACTACAAACGAAGCAATATTTTTACGTAAATTAAATAAAAGAATATTTATTTTTATTTTAAATGGATTGGTAACGAAAGAATTAAAAAATATTCGTAAGTTTAATTTAATTCCTGTTATTAATAACCTTGCACAATTAAAAAAAATAGAAAACTATCAAAAAGAAAATAATTGTTTTCTTAATATCGCTATTCACTTTGATACTGGAATGTCACGTCTTGGTCTTGATCAAAATGAAACAGAAAATCTGTTAAAAAATAAAGCATTATTGATCAAGAAATCTAAACTTCGATTAATAATGAGTCATCTTTCTTGCGCTGATGATAAAAAGTCAGAATTGAATAAAATACAATTAAATAAATTTAATTTTATTAAATCTCATTTTCCTAATTGTTTATGTAGTTTGTCTAATTCTGCAGGAATATTACTAGGTAAAAAATATCATTTTGATATGGTTAGGCCTGGAATCTCACTTTATGGAGGTCAATGTCAAATAAACGAAAAAATTATTTATAAAAATGTTGTCTCTATAAAAGCAAAACTAATCCAAATAAGAGAAATATATAAAGGGGATACAATAGGATATGGGGCAACTTTTAAGGCAAAATCAAAAATGAAAATCGGCACTCTTGGCTTTGGTTATGCAGACGGTTTTAATCGTCTTTTTTCAAACAACTATAAAATATTACTGGGAGATAAAAAAATTAATTTGGTGGGAAGGGTATCAATGGATCTGATAACAATCGACTTAACAAATATAAAAACAAAAAAAAATATAATGAATGAAGAATTTGAAGTAATCGGAAGCACGTTTTCAATAAATACCATTGCAAAAACAATAAATACTATTCCTTATGAAATACTAACTAATCTAGGCAAAAGATATGAAAGAAGATATATTTCATAACTAATGGAAAAATTTTATTTATCCCTATTCAATAAATACACAAATACCTCTCTAGTCGTTTTATTATTAATAATTTCATTTTTTGCCTATAGTGCAAAAGATTTTCAGCTTGATGCATCATCAGATACTTTAATCTTGGAACAAGACGAAGACCTTAAAAAATATAGATTAGTTATTGATGATTATGGGTCAAATGATTTTTTAATTGTTACTTTTACAGATGAAAAAAGGATCCTAACAAAAGATAATTTAAATCAAATAAACTTATTTGTTAAAAGAGTTGGTAAATTAAATTGGGTTGAAAGTATTCAGTCTATTTTTGATGTTCCATTATTAGAAGTAAATGATCAAAGCCTAACAGACTTAATTAATGAAGTTCTGACAATTGAATCACCTGGCGTTGATTTGATTGATGCTGAAAAAGAATTATTAAATAGTCCTATTTTTAAAAACCTTATAATCAGTGAAGATGCATCAAGTACTGCTGTACTAATTAACTTTAAAAAAGATGAAAAACATGAACTCTTAATTCAAGAAAGAGAAAGGCTTAGAAATTTAGATGAACCCTCAAAAGAGGATATAGATAATTTAAAAAAAATTAATTTAGATTATCAGATAAGTAAAAAAAATTTTGATGAAAAGCGTCATAATAATATTAGCGAAATAAGGGAGATAATAAATACATTTGAAAATAAACTAGATATGCATCTCGGTGGGGTGTCCATGATTGCAGACGATACAATAACATACGTTAAAAATGATATAATCGTATTTGGATTTGGTGCTCTTGTTTTTATCTTAGCAGTCCTCTTCATAGTCTTTAAAAATCCACTATGGATGCTTGCATGTATATCTAATTGCTTAGCTTCATTAATTGTGATGATAGGCACTGTATCTTTGATGGATTGGAAAGTAACTGTTATTTCGTCAAACTTCATAATGTTGATTTTAATTTTATCTCTATCAATGACTGTACATATCGTAGTTAGATATAGACAATTCATAATGCAAGATAATGAAAAATCTATTAAGGATGCTCTTTTGCTGACGATTAAAAACATGTATAAGCCATGTCTATTTGCAGCATTGACAACTACATTTGCATTTGCGACTCTCTACACAAGCGGAATAAAGCCAGTTATGGATTTTGGCTTAATGATGTGTGTTGGCTTAATAATAACTTACATTACAAGTTTTTCATTTTTGCCAGTTGTTATATTTCTTCTTAATCTTAATACAGCAAACCATACCTACCTTAATCAAAAAGAAAGTATATTCGCATCTTTAGCAATCAAATCTCCTAATATTTTATTAACTCTATTTATATTTATTTTTTGCTTAGGAATATACGGCGCCACTAAATTAAAGGTTGAAAACAGTTTTGTTGATTATTTTAAAAAAGAAACTGAAATCTATAAAGGCATGAAATTAATTGATGATAAACTGGGCGGAACAACTCCCTTGGATGTAGTAATAAACTTTAATTCAATAGCGAACGATACAATTGAGGAAGATTTTGAAGATGATTTCCTTGATTTTGGTATTGAATATGATCCTGCGGATTATTGGTTTACTGAAGAAAAGGTTAATGTTATTAAAAAAATTCATGATCACCTTGAGCAATATTCTTTTGCTGGCAAGGTTTTATCTCTTGCTTCAATAGTTAGAACGGCTGAAAAACTTAATGCAAATAAAGAATTTGATACTCTTGAACTTTCTGTTCTCTATAAAAAATTGCCGAATGACCTTAAAGATCAGATCATCAAACCGTATGTATTACTAGATAAAAATCAAGCAAGAATTACCATGAGAATAATTGATACACACCCTGAACTAAATAGATCGCTTTTTATCAAAGATCTTAATAACTATATAAATACTAATTACTCCGATACAAATATCGATGTTTCAACTACGGGAATCTTGATTCTATATAATAATATGCTTCAAAGTCTGTTTGATTCCCAAATAAAAACATTATCTATAGTTCTCTTGGGTATCTTTTTAATGCTATTTTTTTTATTTAAATCTTTAAAGACTGCTTTAGCGGCCATTACACCTAATCTGATTGCGTGCTTTGTAATACTTGGAACAATGGGACTACTGTCTATTCCTCTAGATCTAATGACTATCACAATTGCTGCAATTACTATCGGAATTGCTGTAGATAATTGCATACACTATATTTACAGGTATCGAGAGTATATATCTTTAAACAGCGGCAATCACGATGAAGCTTTAATCAAGTGTAATGAAACTGTTGGTGTGGCAATTAAAAACACTTCATATACTATAATTGCTGGTTTTTCTATTTTGATATTTTCAAACTTCTACCCAACTATTTATTTTGGTATATTTACTGCGCTTGCAATGCTTGTTGCACTTTTTGGAAGTCTTACACTATTGCCAGTTCTACTAAAAAAACTTAATTGAATAAAATAATGAATTTAGATCTTGCTCAGTTATTGAATCCTTATGATCTTATTTTTTTATTAGTTATCTTAGTTTCTTTTATATTTGGAGTAAAAAATGGATTAATAAAAAGCTTATTAAATCTTATAAAATGGATAATTATCTTTTATTTAATAAAAAATTGTTTTGATATTTTAAGGCCATTCTTTGACCAATACATACTTAATATAACTCTTTCTGATATACTGATATTTTTCTTCACTTTAATTACAGCCTATATTTTAATATCATTTATTAATCGTATGATTATTGGAATATTACAACCTAGGAAATCTTTATTTATTGACATGTCCTTCGGTGGTATTCTTGGAATTTTACGGGGATATATAATTTTTATTCTTATAATTTTTTTCATAAATAGCAATTTTTCCTCTAATTTAATACCAGAGATTATTAAATCAGGTACTTTCCAAGAAATAGTAAATTACGGGGTTGATCTACTTGATCAAATGCCAAGGAATATTAATGACATTTAATTTAATACATTAAACATGAAAAAACTTAACTGCCTTGTAACAGGTGCGTCCTCAGGAATAGGAAAAGAAATTTCAATAGAGTTATCTACCTATGCTAAACATATATACATATGTTCTCGAAACGTACAAAAACTTGAAATTGTTCATGACAAAATAATTGAAAATAATTGTGAGTGTACAATTGTTCCTTTAAATTTATGTGATGAAAATGTAATTGAGAATTTGGCTAAACAAATACAGGTCAAAGATACTTCCTTGGATATATTAGTTCTTTCAGCAGGAATTATTAACGAACTTTCTCCTGTTGAGTCAATCGATCTAGAGAATTTTAAGAATATTATAAACTTGAATTTCTTATCGAATTTTAGAATGGTTAAGAGTTTTCATTCATTGCTCAAAAGTTCAAATAATGCCTATATAGCTGCAGTTTCCTCACTAAAAGACCCTTCAAAAGAATATTACTGGGGCATTTATCAGCCTATTATGACAGCGTTAAATGAGCTTTTATTGACCTATTCAAAAGAAAACAAAGGTACAAATATAAAAACAAGTATTTTTTGTCCACTTGCCGTTAATACAAAACTAAGAGATGTCATAATGCCTGGCGAGGATAAATCTAAGATAAGTGATCCAAAAGAAGTAGCTGCTAAAATTGTAAATTATATTTTAAAGGAAGCTGGTACAGGAGAAATAATCGAAATCACCTGATATAAGGATTCTTTGAAGTTTTGAAATCATACAAAATTGGTACGCCATCAAGTTTGAAATAGCTTCTAAAAGAATTATCAAAAAATTTTTGAAATAATTGTGGTGGTTTTTTCTGAATATTTATAAATATTTTAAACTTTGGAATTTTATTTTCTAATTGAACAATATATTTAGGTTTTATTTCTATTTTATTAAATCGTGGTAACGTTGATTTTTTGTTCAAATAGTTAATAAATTTGTTTAGTTTTTGTTTATTAATTTTTATTGAAATCAATTCTTTTTTTAGAATAATTTCTTTTAAAACATTTGATATTCTTGTTTTATTTTTTGCAGAAATAAAATCAATATTAATTAATTTGTGTTTACTATAATTGTTGCGTAAATGTTTTTTGATGTTTAACTGGTATTTTCTTTTATCATCAAGAATATCGGACTTATTAAATAAAAAAAATAAAATTTTATGTTTACTTAATGCTAAATCTGCAAGACGAAAATCTTGTCTTGTAATACCTTCTAGTGAGTCGATTAAAAGTACTGTGACATCGACATTATTAATTATTTTAATAACTTCTGAATTGCGAGCCAATTCATGCTCTTCTTTTACTTTACTTCTTCTTCGCAGCCCAGGCGTATCAACAATAATAAATTCGAAATTTTTGTGAGTAAATTTTTGTTTAATGAGGGATTTTGTTAATCCATATTCATCGCCAACAGGTGAAATATACTCACCAAGCAATGTATTAAATAATGTTGATTTTCCAGAATTCGGCTTTCCAATAATGCCTATATTAATTTTACTTAAATTCATAAACGTTGGAGTTTTCGTCAGACAAATAAATTGAATTAGACAGGATTATAGGTGGGACTAATGCACCTTTAACTCCAATTGACTCGGTTAAAAGTATTTCGCCTGAGATGGGTGAAACTACTTTTAACTCACCAAAATATGAAATATTATAAATTAAATTATTTATTAAATAAGGACCTAGCCAAAGATTTAAATTTTCAGCCTTTTGACCTTTTTTATACTTTGATAGTTCAGTAATCCAGTAAACCTCTGAACTATCTTTGTTCAAACAAATTAATTTTCCATCTTCATTAATAATATATATTTGATTCCCTGTAATAACTGGCGTTCTATACCCTGACAAATCTTTCGCCCAATTTCTCTGTCCGTTAGTGGCATTAACAGAAACAAGCTTTCCATTCGAGCTTAATGAATAAATAGTATTGTTTGATACCACAGGGCTAGCTGATATATCTTTAATATCAAAATTACTGACCATTGATATTTTTGAGACATTTTCTGACCAGATAGGCTGGCCAGTATCAAAAATAAAAGCTACCAACTCTCCATTACTAAAAGGGGCAATAATTGTATTTTCGAATGCTACTGGAGATGAGGTAAATAAATTTTTCTTTGTTTCTGAAATTGTTTGAAATGACCAATTTACTTCTCCACTTGTCACATCAATTGAAAAAATTCTGTTGTCAGCTGAAATAAAATATATGTATCCTCTATATATAAGCGGTGGCGATAAAATTGGATATTCTATTTTTGTTGACCAAATTTCTTTACCGTCTTCAGCGTTTAATAATTTTATTTGACCATATCCATCTACAAACACTAATTGATTATCAAAATAGGCAATACCGCCTCTAACAATCTCATATTTTTTTATTCCCTCAATTCTAACATCTACTTTGAACAATGTTTTTCTTGTTAAGGTATCTACACATTCAATATAGCCCTGGCTTAACACATGGCACAGATTATCGTTAAAAAATATGGGTTGTATAATATTTACTGGCCCTTTTTTACCAGAAATAATTTTTGACTTATCATTAAAAGAGGCATCTGAGTAAATATTATTTAGATCGTTTGATGGATTCAAAAAATGCTGAGACCAAAAATTTACTTCTTTTGGTTCATTTATCAGTATGTCACCAGGATCAAGATTTAGAGTTTCAGAGATTTCTGCACTGTAACTTAAAACAGGAAAGCCACTGGCAGTTTCATTGGTTTCATCATTCCCGGAACATGAAATAAGAAAGAAAGATATAAATAAAAATATATATGATTTGTTGAGCATGCTAATTTATAATTTCAATAAATTTGTTAGCTCTTATTTTAATCTCTACAGGGACATCTGGATTATTGATTAAATTCTGGAAATTTTTTTTACTTTCTTCATTTTTTCCAAGAATAAGCTTTTTAAATGAGATAAGTTCATTAAATAGATATTTGAAGTTACTATCACGCATTCTTTCATCAGTGAGATAGCTCATAAATTCTTCTTCGCTCAAATTATCAATTTTTGATAAAAGTAGAAAATATGTTGCTAAATCTGCAATTATTGGATCATATTTTTCATCGTCAGTTAATTTTTCTAAATCAAGAATCCCATCTTTAATATTCCCATTTTCTATCTTTAAATTTGCAATTTTTAATTCAGCTATACTTGATATATAGTTGTTATCAGCGTTAATTAGCTCATCTAATAAAGAATATTGTTCTGAAATATTTTTGCTGTTTGTTGCTTTAATATATGTTTCAATGAGTTTTTCATTTTTTGATTTATCAATTGAACCCATTACTTGATATCCGATAACTGACCCTATTATTATCACTAGAGTTAAAATTACATATAAACCGTATTTTTTAAAAAGATTAGACAGTTTTTCTTTTCTTAGATCTTCATCGACCTGTCTTAAAATATCACTCATTGATCTTTACCGTTATTACTTACAATCTGTGGACGCATATGATAGATATGGTCTGATGAAGGAAAAGTTCTATCTTTAACTTCTTCAGCATACTTACTTACTGCTTTCTTAATAGTGTTATCTAAATCAACGTATTTTTTGACAAATTTTGGAGCAACGTTTGTTAATCCCAACATATCTTCTGTTACTAATATCTGGCCATCACAATTTGGAGATGCTCCTATTCCAATAGTAGGAATATTTAAAATCGAAGTTATTTCTGCAGCTAAAGGCTCAGCCATACCCTCTAAAACCACTGAAAATGCTCCCGCTTCTTCAACAGCAATTGCATCATCAATATATTTTTGCCACTCAGATTTTACTTTTCCTCTTACTTTATATCCTCCATCAATCAATACACTCTGTGGCTGAAGTCCTATATGGCCCATGACGGGAATTGAGCTTTTAGTAAGATGTTCAATTGTTTTGGACATTTTTTGACCGCCTTCAAGCTTAACGCCGTTGCAATTAGTTTCTTTCATAACACGAGCAGCATTCATAAATGCTTTTTCAACAGATTCTTCATAGGTTCCAAATGGCATATCAACAATTACACAAGATTTATTTGAAGCTCCAACAACGGATTTTGCATGTTTAATCATTTGTTCAAGCGTAACTTGCAGTGTATTCTCATAATCATAAAGAACCATACCAAGCGAGTCTCCAACCAACATTAAATCAACCTGTTCGTCAATAGCTCTGGCAATTGGTGCCGTATAGGCAGTTAGACATACAATTGGACTCTTTCTTTTGAGAGATTTTATATCACTAGCTGATTTTCTTAACATGGGATCGGTTTATACTTGATAAATTAAAAAAATCTAGGGAAAGCTTAGTTTTGGAATTATTCTGCTAATTCACTGTCTATTAATACGGCTATTAGAAGAGCAGGTTCAGAGCCATTATTTACCCATGCGTGATTTGTGCCTCGCTGTACAACGACATCAAATGGATTTATTTTTACCTCTTCTTCATCCAAAATTAAAGTTACATCTCCTTTTAGCAGTATAATATAATCAATTGTCTTTGTTTTGTGCATCGCTGGATGTTTTGTTACATCAACCCGGTGATGAGCTGCACCAATACGACTGAAGGCTTCCTCAGCCATTTTATTTAGCGCCTCGAGTGGAACACCTTTAGGAGTTGGCATTATTTGAAAATATCTAAATTTTGAACCTCCTTGTGGCGGGGATAAAATTATATCATTATCAGCTCTGTCTTTACTGCTTTTTGTATCAATAGTATTTCCGTCCTCATTCCATATCTCGAATAAACCTCCAATTTCCTCTCCTATAGATCGTGCTGGAGGACCATCAATTTTAATTACAGATTTGCCATTGTCATTATGTCCTGTAACAATTCTTCTCACTTAATAACCTCCTTTATTTTAATCCCTTCTTACGTTTGGTATAATTTCTTCTTGGTAACCTTCTTTAAAAGTTGCTCGATCGCCATAAATTTCAGTTTCAAACCATTCAACAAATTCCTTTGATTTAATCCCCCTCCAATATTTCCAAGTTGATTGTGCAATAGGAGCTTTCATGGTGCCCAATTTCAACATATGCATTCTCATTTTTAAATGAGTTTCATCAACAAAACCTTTTTCAACTTTTTCATATGTATCAAAAATATCCACTAGTAATGCATTTACATAAACTGCTACTCTCCATTTATCTGCGTTATCTAATTCGCCTGCAGCCCAATCTTTTGAGAGAAAGTTACTAAATTCTTTATCTTTCGATGTATTAAAATACCTCTCATACATTCTATGTGTTAAAGAGTGTCCAAACTGCGCTTTTGTGATTTCATTTTGCTGATGTATTTGTATTCCTAAATAAATAACAGAAACAACTACACCAAATGCTGCAACCATTTGCACAATAATTATTATTGTTTCTGCGCTCATAAGTACAGACTATACATTATTATAATTTTGTGGCAAAAACTTTGCTTAGATCGATTTATAAAAATTGATTTAATAATTAACTTTTAGTAGTAGCGAACGCTTCCAAAGCTTTTTGTCTAGAGGAACCAATCTCGACAATTGGCATTGGATAATCTTTACCAAGTTTAACATTTGCCGAATCTAAGACATCTTTAGGTGCCTCCCAAGGATTAAATAAATACTTATTTGGCATATCCTTAAGTTCAGGAATATATTTTTTTGTATATCTGCCATCTGGATCAAATTTTTGACCCTGCATAACTGGATTGAAGATTCTAAAATATGGAGCTGCATCCGCTCCTGAGCCAGCAATCCATTGCCATCCTGCACTATTATTAGCAAGATCGGCATCAACTAAACAATCCCAGAACCATCTTTCGCCGTGGTGCCAATGCAACAATAAATTTTTGACTAAAAATGAACCTACAACCATTCTCAAACGATTATGCATATACCCTGTCTGCCACAGTTCCCTCATACCAGCGTCTACTATTGGATACCCTGTTAGTCCTTTTTGCCATTTCTTTAATGCATCTTTATTTTTGTCCCAAGGAAATTTATCAAATTTCTTTTGAAGATTTTCTTTTGGTAAAGTTGGGAAGTGATACAAAAGATTGAAAGAAAACTCCCTCCATCCAAGTTCGCTTAAAAAATGATCCAAATCTCTTTTAATTTCTTTTTTTCCTTCTTGGGTTTTTGATCGATACCAAACTTGGTTTGGTGACACCTCTCCAAAATGTAAATGAGGTGAAAGTTGCGAAACGTTGTTTCCAGATGGAAAATTCCTACCATCTTTATAGTTAGCAAGGCCTTCTTTTATAAAGACATCAATTTTATTATGGGCGCCTTTCTCTCCTGGAGTCCATAGTTTTTCCATCGCAACATGCCAACTGTGTCCTGGCATTAGTTCCAGATCATCTATACTAATACTGTTCATCTTATCAAACAGTAAATTGTCTAACTTAGGTTTTTGTATTGGTGTTCTTGGCATTTCAGAATTCAAACAACCTTTTCTGTAGTAAGGAGTAAATACCTTATATGGAGTACCATCATTTTTGACCACATTCCAAGGTTCCCAAAGAAGAGATCCATTGTATGTGTTCACGCTTATTTCTTTGTCATCAAAAAAACTTTTGATTTTTTTGTCTCTTTTTATTCGCCACGGTTCATAACATCTATTCCAAAATATCTCTTTAACATTATAAGTTTCAGAAAGTTTAATTAAGATGTTCTTTGGATCACCTCTGTATAAACTCAAATTGTTATCTAAAGATTGTTTTAGAGCAATTAATGAATGGTGAAGCCACCATTTACTAGCAGAACCATTTATATGTTCTTTCGAGTTTTCATCATCAAATATAAAAATTGGCAACGTTGTCCCATTTTTAATCGAATTATATAATCCTGGATTGTCTAATAGACGCAAATCTTGTCTGAACCAGAAAATATTAATATCTTTTTTGGGCATAAACTAAAATATAGTCTAAATAATTAGACTTTCCATACCAACCGAATTTATTGAATCTTATATTCAAAATTTTGAGTTGTTGGATTGTGCCCCAATAATTTAGCTCCATTTCTTATATGGTAGTGCGTTGCCATAGGCGTTAATGGAGAAAGTGTAACTATTCTTTTGTATCCCATTTCCTTACCAAATTTCAAAGCCTCTTCCATAATTTTTCTTCCAGCTCCTTTTTTACGAGACCATACAGTGTAAGCAATAATTGTATCTGCATTTTGCTCATAAACGGCCAAGCGACTCATCAAATCTAACTCTCTTACTGAATGAGGAACGTCCTTAGTAAACGCCAAACACATGATACCCTCAATTTGATTATTGTATTCCAGACCATAAATTTTTCTATCATGTGAGGTTCTCCATTTTACATCAAGTTCAGGTCTTACAGGATCTTCAGATACATCAATATTATCTAATTCAATAAATTTAGATGTCTTAATCCAACTGAAATCAGTTAGATTAAATTTAAATATTGATTTAAAAAAATTTAATATTCTTACAAATAAGTTATTCATCAATTAATTATTTTATATTCAGTTTACTCTTTAGGTTCATTTACACCTATCATTTTAGTGTCAGTCTTAAAAGGTAAATTATTATTTAGATCAGAATAATTTCTCAGGCATGTGCTAAACGTGTTGAATAAATAGTGTTGGTACATTATGAGTATGACATTTGACGGTCATAACTAAAGTATTCTCTTTTACACCTTTTTTGATTTCAGATATATTTATGCCAGATGCTACCAATTCGTCTTTTTTTTTAACTATATCCTCTACCTCCCATGCAAGCCCCCACAATTTATCTTTGGGAGTTTCGTTTTTATCTTTTTCTTCAATTACTTCAATTATGGTTTTGTTTAATTTAAAAAAAAGTATTCTTCTCTTCCAAGTTTCAATAAATTTATCTAAAGCAAGCCTTATTTTAAAAATCTTATTGTATATTTCTATAAAACTATCTGCATCATTAGTTTTTATTACAACATGATCCAGTTTCTTTATTGCATTATCTGAAAACTTCATTGCTTCAAGCAAATATCCTTCTTTATGTTGAATAATAAATGAAAATAAACCACGAGTTAATTCAACAGGTAAAAACTGATTAACCCATGATCTCTTAGAATTATTATTGGTATTTATTCCTTCACCATTCGATTGACTTGGAAGTGAGTAACCAAGAGCAATTAGTTTATTTCTTACGGCTTCCAAATCATCAGTTCCTAAAACTATTCCCATCAAGCCCTCACCATCATTTTTAATTTTATTTTTAACAAGCTGTGCACCTACTCCATCTCCAGTTGCAGCCAAAAGTTCTAAATATGTATTTTGTAAATTGAATAATGAATTTGAGGTTCCCCACTCTTTATGATGACCTCTCCATGATGGGTTTATGCCTAATATTTTTTGGTAATTTTGCTCTGCTTCCTCAAGATTGTTCACAGCTATAATTAAGTGATCTAAAGACTTAATCATGTTTTTACTCTCATTATTACCTTCAATTCTATTTAATTAAGTTCTTTTTGTAATTATAGTATTTAATATAAAATTATCACCCGCTCCTTTTTTAAAGTAATCAAAAAAAATTTTTGGGTCGATAATTGGCGACTCTGGAGTATGAACTCCATTTTTATTAATTTTACCATCAATAAACATTTGGACACCAACTGTTAAAGGCAGTGAGGTTGCTTTACCCATAGAAAAACTATTAATATCACCATCAATTGTAACTCCAATTGATATAAATTTATTTCCTTTTAAACCTTCTGCGTAACCATAAATGCTAGGAAGATTTTCTTTTTTATAATCTACCATATCCGGACCATTTAGACTTTCAAGCCACGTCAAAATTCTTGCAGCAAAATTTTTGGTTATAATTTTCATATTTATTAAAAATCTAATAGTTTTTAAGATTGCTATAAAACTACTCTCAATACCATGCATTAAATTATAAGACTCTTTAATATCCTGGTAATTGTTCGGAAATGTTATGGCCTCAGGGTGTCCAAAAATATATGTGCTTCTTTTCCCAATATCAGGATAATCAATCTTGATTTCTTCAAGAGGTTTTACCATTTCAAAATTTCCATTTTTAAAAATTTTTACCTCTCCAATCATTTGCTCTATACCATGCACCATTGCAGCACTAACTCCCGATTGAGATGACTCACTTTCTGGTTTTGTGGCAGACATATCCCAGCCTGTATAAACTTTTCTAACTTCATCAAGTTCAGATATTGCTATATGAGCCAATATATTTGTTAGTCCTGGACTTGCTCCAAGACCTATAATAGCTGTGATATTTGCCTTTTTTGCATCTCCATTCATTTGAAGCATCTTTTCGGTTGGCTCCCAATCATCGCAGATATCAAAGTAGTGAGTATTAGTTTGAATTGCAGCTTTGAGTATGGGTTCTGCAAATAAAAAGAATGGGCCGGTCGTATTGACTACAATATCAACTTTTGACATTTCCGATTTCAGGGTTTCCAAGTCTCTGATATCTAATTTTAAACCTTCAACTCTATTATCAAAATGTGAAGCAAACTTTTTTGCCGATAAAGAATTAATGTCTGCTACATAAATCTTTTCAATCTGTTTTATGTTGTGCAAGTATTGAACTGCATATCTTCCCATGCCGCCACTTCCACCTAATGCTAGGACCTTCATAAATTACTCCCACTCAATAGTTCCAGGTGGTTTTGAAGTAGTATCATATACCACTCTATTTATGCCCTTAACCTCATTTATTATTCTTGTTGAAACTTTACTCAAAAATTCACCTTTAAAAGGATAAAAATCTGCAGTCATTCCATCAACAGACGTAACAGCTCTTAATCCACAGACTTGTTCATATGTTCTATGATCACCCATAACACCAACAGTTTTAATTGGCATCAGGACTGCAAATGCTTGCCAAATTCTATCGTATAAACCTGCTTCTTTAATTTCTTCGATATATATATTATCGGCTTCTTGTAAAATTTTTACTCTAGCTGCTGTTACCTCACCTAATATTCTTATTCCCAATCCGGGGCCTGGAAATGGATGTCTGTTAATGAATTTTTTTGGGAGTCTCATCTCCAGCCCCAATTTTCTAACTTCATCCTTAAAAAGTTCTCTTAAAGGTTCAACAAGTCTAAGTTTCATTCTTTTTGGTAAACCGCCGACATTATGATGAGATTTAATAACTGATGTGGGACCACCATGGAAGCTCTGACTTTCGATTACATCAGGATAAATAGTTCCTTGAGCTAAATATTTGGCACGTTTTATTTTGTTTGCCTCTTGGTTAAATATTTTAATAAAAAGATTACCTATTATTTTTCTCTTTTTTTCTGGATCTGTGGCACCCTTTAGGGCTTTTATAAATGTATTTCTTGAATCTTTGACTATTAATCGAGATTTAAAATGTTTTTTAAACATTTTTAATACCTCTTTTGTTTCATTCAGTCTCATTAAACCTGTATCAACATAAATACATGTTAATTGCTTATTTATGGCTTTTGAAATTATAGCTGCAGTAACAGTACTATCCACCCCACCTGACAATCCACAAATTACCTGATCCTTATGAACTGAATGTTTAATCTCAGTAATCTGATTTCTTAAATGATTTTTCATACTCCAGTTTCTTTTTATCTTACAAATTTTAAATATAAAATTTTCGATGATCTTATGGCCATTGGGTGTATGCACAACTTCAGGATGAAATTGTAGACCGTAATAAGATTTTTTTTTATTCTCGACTGCTGCAAACTTAGTATTTGAACTTGATGCAATACTTTTAAAATCTCTTGGTAGACTAATAACCTTATCGCCATGGCTCATCCAGACATAATTCGAGCTCTTTCCTTTTCTAAATCCTGAGAATAAAACACTTTTTTTTGATGGCTTTATAAGTGTTTTACCAAATTCTCTTTTTTTTGAAATTTTTACTTTCCCACCAAGTTGGTAACATAATAATTGCATACCATAGCAAATTCCCAATATTGGAATATTTAAATTGAATATTCTTTTATCAATTTTTGGAGTATTTGACTTATGAACACTTGCTGGACCCCCTGAGAAAATTATCCCCGAACAACCTCTATTTATTATTTGATTATAAAGTGATTTGCTTGACACAATTTCACAATAAACTTCAGCTTCTCTTACTCTTCTTGCTATTAACTGAGTAACTTGAGATCCAAAATCAACAATAAATATCATTATTTATTCCGCCAAATCTTTTAATTTGACGATTTCTTCGCATGAAGTTTCGCATAATATTTCAAGATTAGATATTTGCTCAGCGTATTGCTCAATTAGACCTAATTCATAAGATACTTTTCCTATTAAAAAATTAAGCTCAAGATTATGTGGAATAAGCGTAAAGGCAATTTCATAATATTTAAGTGCATTGTCCTGATCTTCTAAGCCTTCATATGATTTACCTAATAAAATATATGACTCAGATGATTTGGGATTAAAAACAATATCTTTTTCCAAATATTTTATTGCCTTTTCAAAATTTTCTTCATTGAAAACATTCAGCGCCGATGCATAAAAACTATTTGAGGCAAATATACTTGTTGGCAAAATACAAATGGTTATTACCAATAGTACTTTCATTAAACGTTTATATGTTTGTCGGATAATTTGGTGACTCTCTTGTGATATCGACATCATGTACATGACTTTCTTTAAGACCTGCTCCAGTAATTTCTACAAACTTAACATTCTTTTTAAATTCTACTATATCTTTTGAACCAGTGTATCCCATAGAAGCCTTTAAGCCTCCAACAAGCTGATATATAATTGGCGATATAGGTCCTTTGTAAGGAACTCTTCCTTCGATTCCCTCAGGAACATGCTTATTGCTCTCAGTTATTTCTTCTTGAAAATACCTATCTGCTGATCCCCTGGCCATAGCGCCAAGCGATCCCATTCCTCTGTATGATTTATAGCTTCTTCCCTTGAATAAATATACCTCCCCTGGAGACTCGTCAGTTCCAGCAAAGAGTGAGCCGATCATAACTCCGCTTGCTCCTGCGCCTAAGGCTTTTGCTATATCACCAGAATATTTAATTCCACCATCCGCAATTATTGGCACTCCTTTTTTTGCTGCAGTTTCAGCACAGTCTAAAATTGCTGAAAATTGGGGTACACCAATTCCAGCTACCACTCTAGTGGTACATATTGATCCCGGACCTATTCCAACTTTTACACAATCAGCTCCTTGATCAATAAGTTCTTCGGTGGCTTCGTTTGTGGCAACATTTCCAACAATTACCTCTGTTGAGAATTTTGATTTTATTTCTTTTAAGGTGCTGATAACTTTTTCTGAATGACCGTGTGCAGTGTCAATGACAAGAACATCTACGCCAGCATCAACAAGCTGTTCTGCTCTATGAATTGATTCTTCACCAACTCCGATTGCTGCTCCAACTATCAGCCTGCCTTTTTGATCTTTCGAAGCATTTGGATGAAGCTGACTTTTTTCTATATCTTTTACAGTAATTAAACCAATACATTTGCCCTTATCATCGACAACTAATAATTTTTCAATTCTATGCTTGTGTAGTAATTTTTGGGCATCATCTGTTGAAATTCCATCTTTGACAGTGACCAAATTTTCACTAGTCATTAATTCACTTATTTTTTGAGACATATTGGTTGCGAATCGTACGTCTCTATTTGTTAAAATACCTAATAATTTGTCACCTTCATCAACAACAGGTATGCCTGAAATCTCATTGACTTTCATTAATTCTAGAGCGTCAGCTAACGTTGCCGATGGTAGTATCGTTAGTGGATCAATTACCATTCCGGTTTCAAATTTTTTTACTTTTGAAACATTCTGTGACTGTTCGTCTATGGACATATTTTTATGTAGTATCCCCATTCCACCAGACTGGGCGATTGCAATAGCTAACTTGTATTCAGTTACCGTATCCATTGCGGAAGATATAAGAGGAACACCCAATGAAATATTAGATGTAATTTTTGTAAAAGTGCTTACTTCTGAAGGAAGCACAGATGATCGCGCAGGTTTAATAAGAACGTCATCAAATGAGAGAGATTTTTTAATACTGGAGTGCTCCATCTCTGAGGAATAAATTATTTATTAATTTATGTCAATCAATAGGTGACTTTTTTTCAAGACAAACCAAGTATATCTCACTCGATTCTTTGCGGCTTGACTTAGGCTTGAAGGAAGTGACTTTTTTAAAATGTTTTTTACAAGTTAATATAACTTCTGAAATATCACCTGATCTAAAATATTTTGAAACCATATTTCCGCCTGGTTTCAATTCTTTTAAGGCAAAATCAACTACATTCTCTAATAATTCAAGCGAAAGCAAAAAATCTGATGATCTATTACCAGATAAATTTGGAGATATATCAGACACTATAAGATCAAATTTGTCATATTTGGCTAATATTTTTGAGCATTTATCAGACAAGAAATCGACTTTATATACATCCACATTCCTTATGGGGTTCATATCCAATAGATCTAAAGCCACTATCTTTTTAAGATTTTTGCCACGAGATTTTAGAACCTCACTCCAACTGCCAGGGGCAGATCCAATGTCTAAAGCTTTTTCTAAGCCATCAAGAAGTCTAAATTTTTCAATAATTTCAATTAATTTATAGGCCGCTCGAGATCTAAAATTATCTTTAGAGGACTTTATTACATACTCATCTTCTAAATGCCTTTTGAGCCATTTTTTACTCTTATCTGAAAAGGACTTATTCTTGATTTTCATAAAATTGTTATTTTTCAATCATTTATAGCTGAAAAAAACCTATTTGATAACTCAAAGATTTAAACTATATCAAATTGATATAGGTATTGATTATATATATCATTCTGATATATATACGCTCTTTTTTTAAGGATATAGATGAAATACATAATACACATTGTACTGGTTTTCTTATTATTAAATGTTTCCGTTAAGGCCTTGAGTCTTAAGGAAGCGGTCAATGACTCACTATCCAATAATTTATCACTCAAAATTGAAGCTATAAATGTTGATATGGCTGAGGAAGATTATCTTCAATCAACAACAGACTACTTTCCAACAATAACTCTAAGTGGCAGTATGTCTGAAAATGATTACTCCGACATTAAGAGTCAGTCTGGAAGTGCTACAAATGGTTACGAGTTATCCCCTAGCAGTAAATCTATTGTTCTTTCACAAAATGTATTTAGTGGTTTTAGTCGATTTTATAGTTCACTCTCCACAAAAGAACAATTGCATATTCAAAATCTTACACAATCTAAAGTCACGCAAGACATAATTTTAGAAACAATAGACGCCTACTACAATGTATTGCTTGCGCAAAAGATAGTTCAATCAAATAAAGATAACTTTAATTCGGTGAGCGAGAGGTTTAATGCAACAAGCAAGGAGTTTGAGGTTGGATTAGCTTCTAAGACTGATGTCGCACAATCAGATGCTTTTCTTAATAATTCAAAAATTAATCTTCTCGATGCAAAAATAAATTTAAAAAATACAATGAATTCCTTTTATAATTTAATTGGAACTAAACCAAACAATTTAACGTTTTCTGAAATTCGTTCAGAGATCCCTGATACATATGAAAAGTATAGAGAATTAGTTATTTCAAATAATTTTACAATAAGAATAGTTAACTCCACGCTTGATGTTTACAACGCAAATATTGGGGTAGCTAGATCAGCCCTGTACCCACAAATTAATGTTACGGCATCAAAAACAGAACTTGAGGAGTATTCTACAACTATAGATGAACTTACAAATGAAGAATTGCAAGCAACAGTCACATGGCCAATTTTTAAATCAGGAAAATCTCTGTCTAATATAAGAAAAGCAAAAAAACAAAAAAACAGTCAAATAATTCTTATACAAAAAACCACAAACGAAACGCTTTCACTGGCAGAGAACATTTGGGAAAACTATCTTATTACTGACGAAACAGTTGAAGCGGCTAAATTGAATTTTTTGGCTAATAAAACTGCATATGAAGGTACTGTTATAGAAGAAGAAGTAGGAGAAAGAAGCGTCCTTGATGTACTAACAGCAAGACAAAGTCTGCTTAATTCAGAAATCAAGTACTTCCAAGAGCAAAAAGACCGTGAAATTACAAAAGCTCAAGTTATGTATATGTCAGGTATTCTAAATTTGTCATCGCTGGGAATAAATTAATATGCAAAAAGAAACACTTTGTTTAGGACTTCTATCGCTTGGGCCAAGATCTGGTTATGAAATTAAACAAATGTTTGAAGGTCCATTATCAGATTTTTACAGTTTAAGCTTTGGAACTATCTATCCAACTTTAAATAACTTGCAAGCCGATAAATATGTATCGTGTAAACAACATTCTCAAAGTAAAAAACCTGATAAAAAAGTTTACACAATAACTAAAAAGGGAATGGAATTAATGAAAGATAATTTACTAGGTGATGCATCTTCTTATATTCGTTCAGGAAATTTCGGAGACCAAATTAAGTCTGAATTTTTTTTACTCTTATTATTTTCAAAATATTTACCAAAAGAAACAATGAATACTGTATTAAATGAGCGTGTTTTGTATTTGAGGCAAAAACTTGAACAATTTAAATACGATGGCCCTGTTCCGGGAAATTTAGATGCAATAAGGAATGAGAAATCAGTATCGTTTATTAGAGGTTTGGCATCTGCATTAATTGAAACAGGATTAAACTATATGGAAAAAAATAGAGGAAAGTTAAATTAAAATGTTTAAAAAAATACCAATAAATTATATTTCTGCTTTTGTTATTTTTATCGTCGTCATTCTTTGGATCTTCTCCGGTCTAATTGGAGGTGATGAGGCCGAAAGTAATGTTTCTGAAGTAGTTACAAGTGAGGAAATAATATCTGTAAGGGCACAAGAATTTTCTTCACAGAAAAAAACATATTTTTTAACTATTCGAGGAAGAACTGAAGCAGATAAAATTGTAATGTTAAAGCCTAAGACTACTTCAACGATTATAGAGACAATTAATAAGGGATCGTTCGTTAAAAAAGATGAAATCATCTGCAAACTTGATGATGAAAATAGAACAGCTGCATTGAATGAGGCTGAAGCTTCAAAAAACAAAGCTCAGCTTCAGTATGATGCAATTAAAACACTCGCTGATGAAGGTTACAGATCAGAAAATGCTGTAGCCACAGCAGATGCCGCTCTAAAGGCTTCTATTGCTAGAGTAGAAATGGCAATGAATGAACTTGATAATATTTTAATTAGAGCTCCATTTGATGGTTTTATTGAAGATGTCTATTTAGAAATTGGAGACTTAATTACTCCAGCTTCCCCGTGTGCAAAAATAATGAGACTGAACCCAATGGTAATTACTGGTGAGGTGACAGAAAAAAATGTTGATCAAATAAAACTTGGTCAGAAAGTCGATATCAATCTTATTGACGCAACATCTCTTCAAGGATCAATAAGCTATATAAGTAAAAGTGCCAATCCAAGTACACGAACTTATAAAATTGAGGCAACAGTTAGTAATAAAGACGGAAGTATTCGAGAAGGACTTTCAGCTGATATGTTGGTTCCATTAAGAGAGGTTTTAGCTCACCTTATTCCATCTTATCTTATATCACTTAATGATGAAGGCGAATTAGGAGTGAAAGTATTAATTGATACAAAGGTAAAGTTCTCAAACATTCAAATTGTAGAGGATACAGTGGATGGTCTTTGGGTAACAGGATTGCCTGAAAAAGCTACTGTGATAACCGTTGGTCAAGAGTATGTGATTAATGGTCAGATAGTAAATGCTGAAATTGTTAATTAAATTTAATGATAGAATTCTTAGTAGATAGGAAACGGACAGCTATAGCCCTACTTATAGTGCTTATATTCGCAGGAATATTTGGCAGAGTTAACATTCCAATTGAAAACGAACCTGAGATTGTTGTGCCGGTGGTTTATGTAGGAGTTGGGCTAACCGGAATATCACCTCAAGATTCAGAGAGACTTCTTTTGAAACCAATTGAGGAAGAAATAAGGGCTATTGAAGGAATTGATAAGCTTCAAGGTTTTGCATTTGAAAACTACGCAGCAGCTGTAATTCAATTTGAGGCAGCTGAAACAATGAAAAAATCACTGGATAAAGTAAGAGATGCTATTAATGATGCTAAGGTAAAATTTCCTGATGATGCCAAAGAACCTGTTGTAAGTGAAGTATCATTTGAAGATCAACCTACTGTAATAGTGTCAATTGACTCGCCAACTGCATCTGAAAGATATTTACTTAACCTTGCTCAAGAAATAAAAAAAGAAATTGAACTTATTCCTTCTATTTTTGAGGCTGAGCTATTAGGCGCAAGGAAAGAGCAATTAGAGGCTACACTTAATAGATCACAGATGGAGAACTATAATATTTCTTTTGCTGAAATTATTACATCAGTATCTAATAACAACCAAGTTGTAACTGCTGGTGAAATACAAACTGGACAAGGTCAATTTGCTGTAAATGTACCTGGATTATTTGAAACAGCAAGAGATGTATATGAGTTACCCATTCGATCAACTAATAACAGTACAGTAAATTTGGCTGACATCTCAACTATCAAAAGAAATTTTAAAGACCGAGAAAGTTACACTAAAGTGAATGGAGAACCAGGAATTTCCCTTTTAATAAAAAAAGGTAGAGGGCGAAATGTCATTGATACTATTAACGAAGTTGATGAAGTTGTTCAAAGCTTTAAATCTAAAGTACCTAGCGATGTAAACTTTACTTACGTTATGGACTCCAGAGAAATTATGGAAGATAACGTAAATTCATTACAAGGTAATATTCTACTTGCTACAATATTTGTAATTATTGTAACTATGCTTGCCTTAGGAATTAGATCCTCTTTAATTGTTGGTTCTGGAATTCCGGTATCAATTCTAATTGCTTTATTTGTTTTGTATGTTCTTGGTTATGATTATAATTTCATGGTTATTTTCGGAATCTTAGTTGCTCTTGGGATGTTAATTGACGGCTCGCTTGTAGTTGTTGAACTCGCAGATAGAAAGATGCTTGAGGGCTTTGATCGACAAAAAGCCTATATTTACTCTGCAAAAAGAATGTTCTGGCCGATTGTAGCGTCAGCGGCAACAACCCTTGCTGTTTTCATACCACTTTTTTTCTGGCCAGGCATTAGTGGGCAGTTTATGCAAATGCTGCCAGTAACGATTTTTGTCGTTTTATTTATTGCGCTTATTTTCAGTCTAATGTTCGTACCTGTGATTGGAAGTGTATTAGGGAAGCCCTCTAATGCATCTGCAAATTCCTTTAAAAAACTTGGGTCAGATCAAAATTTTAATCTTAAAGATATCAGTGGCTATATAGGAATCTATGTATCTATACTTGATAAACTATTAAAAAGACCAATCCTAACGCTTTTGTCGGTTTTTATTATTCTATTTACAATTATTTCAAGTTTCTTTTCCTTTGGAAAAGGAATGATATATTTCTCTACCGGTGATCCATATTTTGGTCAAATAAAAATCTACGCTCGAGGAAATCTTTCAATCGATGAAATAAATAAACTCACAAGCGATGTTGAAATTATTGTTAATGAACATACTGGCATTAAAAATTATTTTCTTCAAACCGGTCAATTCAGCAATGTGGTTGCTGGTGGAGGCGGAAGCTCTGAAGATTTAATTGCAACTGCGTATTTTGAATTTGTTGATCGTAATCAAAGAAAAAATGGTCATGAAATTATTTCGGAATTAAGAGATCAATTTGATAATATTAAGGGAATTAAAATAGAAGTTTCTGAACAATCGGGAGGCCCACCTATTGGAAAAGACGTTGAAATAAGAATAACAGGCCCATCCAGTTCAAGCATACTTAAAGTGACTAAGGATGTAAGAAATTATATAGATGAAAATGTAATTGGACTCGTAAGTGTAGAGGATACATTACCGGTGCCTTTAGTTGATTGGGAACTTATAATTGATAAACCAAAAGCTGCCCAATTTGGCGCTGATATATTTACAATTGGAAAAGCTGTCAGCTTAGTAACCAATGGTATAATGATTGGAAAATACAGACCTGATGACGTTGATGACGAACTTGAAATTTTTGTCAGGTATGCTGACAAAGAACGATCTATTGATCAACTTGACAACATAATGATTGAAACGAGATCAGGACAAATTCCAATTAGTAATTTTGTTGAAAAGAAACCGAAAAAAAATGTCAGCTACATTAGAAGATATGACACACGTAATGCAATGTACGTTAAAGCAAACGTTGCGGAGGGTGTAATTGCGGCTGATAAGGTTAGTGAGATTCAAAAGTGGGCAGATGAGCAAGATTACCCTTCATATATTGATATTGCATTTGGAGGTGAAAATGAAGAGCAAACAGAGTCAATGAAGTTTGTGACGCAGGCATTCATTATTTCAATTCTTATAATGGCTGCATTATTGGTCACTCAGTTCAATAGCTTTTACCAAAGCTTCATAATCTTAACTGCTGTTATAATGAGCACAGCAGGTGTTTTCTTCGGACTGTTGGTATTTAATCAGCCTTTCTCAGCAATTATGCATGGTGTAGGAGTAGTATCCTTGGCGGGCATAGTAGTGAACAACAACATTATTTTGATTGATGCATTTAATTTCGTAAGAGAAAAAGATAATGACAATTTATTTAATAGTATATTAAAAGCTTGTGCTCAAAGATTAAGGCCTATCTTCCTCACAACGATTACAACCATGCTTGGCCTAATTCCTCTTGCAATGAACTATAGTATTGACCCTATATTAAGAACAATTGAATACGATTCAAATGTGAGTGGTTTTTGGACACCACTTGCCCAATGCATTGTTTATGGATTATCTTTCTCGGCGTTCCTAACATTAATAGTAACACCCTGTCTACTCATTCTTCCCTCACACATAAGATCTTATTTTAAAAAAGCGCAGCCTAAAACTGTTAATGCATAACTTATGTTAAGAAATATATTATCAACCATACTACTCCGAAAAAAGACGATCTCTACCCTTCTTTTAATGATTATTCTTTTAGGAACAATCTCATACGCAACCTTTCCTAAAGAAGAAATGCCTGAAATAGATTTAAAAACTGTTGCAGTGATAATTAAATATGACGGCATGTCTTCTAATGAAATTGAAAAATTAATAACAGAGCCTTTAGAACGTAAGTTAATGACTTTAAAAGATATCAAAGAAATAATTTCTATTTCTAAAGATAACATAGCTTCATTCATGGTTGCTTTTAATTTAGATACTGAAAACGAAAACCTTGCAAAGCTTGTGAGAAATACTATTACAGATGCTAGTGATATACTTCCAAGTGAAATGGAGATTATAGAAGTAAAAGAATATGACTCATCTATGTTCTCGAGAATCTATATTGGGTTATCTGGTAATGTGCCTTATGAGGTCTTACAAAATGCAGCAAACTCATATAAAGATGCGTTGGAATTGATTGACAATGTAACAGAGGTTGAAATTAAAGGCGAGCGCGAGGAAATAATAAAAATAACTCTCAATCCTTCATTATTGCAAAAGTATGGCTTAAATATATCTGATGTTTATTATGCTCTTAAAGCATATAATAATATAATTCCAGCAGGTGTATTATCTGATCAAAACGCAGATTTTTCAGTTAAAATTCCAGGTCTTTATGAAAATTACAGGGAAATTAGCAATCTTCCACTAAATGCTAAAAATAATTTTGCATTAACTTTATCCGATGTTGCAGACATCAAGAGAGCTTACGATAAGAAAAAGAATACAGTCATAGTAAATGGAAATGCCGCTTTAAGTTTAGAGGTATCTAGGAAGTCAGGTACTAATATTTTAGACACATACATTGATGTAAAAAAAGTATTAGCTGAAAACGAAGGAAAGTTTCATCCTCTTATTAAGGCTGTTATTGTAGATGATGAATCTACAGAAATAGAGAAAAGAATTGAGTCATCTGAAAATACAGTAATCACGGCAGTAATACTTGTAATGATCATTGTAATTGCTGCCTTAGGAATAAGAAGTGGCTTGATTGTAGGTTTGTCAATTCCGACCACTTATCTTTTTTCAATATTGATACTGGACTCGATGGGAATGACCTATAACTTAATGACTGTTTTTGGGCTGATATTGGCAGTAGGATTACTTGTTGATGGCCCCATCGTTATAACTGAATACGCTAGGGCAGAACAAGAACGGGGCATTCGAAGAAGGGACTCATACATAAACTCTTCGTATAATATGTTCTGGCCAATTATTGCTTCGGCGTTAACGACGATTGCGGCATTTTTTCCTCTCCTATTTTGGCCAGATACACTTGGACAATGGTTAAGAGTAATCCCTCTTACAGTAATTGTTGTTTTGTCCACCTCGCTAGTAGTCACATTGATATTCCTACCCGCGGTAGGATCCATGATTGAGCGTAAAACAGCGCAAATGAAAGAGGAAAATAAAAGAAGAGATAATAAATTTATTGAAATATATGAGAACACTCTAGCTCAAGCAATTCAAAGACCTGTATTGGTTCTATTTTTAACTTTACTTACTTTTACAAGTGTAATTTTACTTTACAGCAAATTTAATAGTGGTGTCATTTTTTTTCCTAACGATAAAGCTACAACAGCCAGAGTGGAAGTAATGGCAAGGGGCAATCTTTCTCCTAATGAAACCGGAGATTATATTAAAGAAGTGAGTGAAGTGATAGATGCAAATCCGTACGTTAAAAACTATGTAGCAAATACAATGAATAGAAATAGGATTTGGTTATTTGATGACTCTCCCACAGATATTATTGGAAGAATTTGGTTAGAACTGCTGCCTCCTGACCAAAGACCGGATAGTGATATTGTATTACCAAATATTCAAAAGGAACTGGATAAGCTTAATGGCTATGAAGCGAGAATAAAAGGAAATACATATAGTTCTTCCATCGTAGGACCTAAAGACATAGAAATAGAGGTAACTGCGGAAAATAAAAGACTAATTAATCAAGCTGCAATTATTGTTAGAGACAAACTTCAGAATATTCCTGGAATTGAAGATGCCGAAATAAAATACCCAGTTACAGGTATTGAGTGGTTATATGAAATAGATAGAAGTAAAACAGGAAAATATGATGTATCTATCCAATCCATAGGCTCAATAATAAATTTAGCGACAACAGGAACTAAGATAGGAACAATAAGACCAACAGACAGCGATAAAGAATTAGATATTAAGCTTTTTTTACCAGATGACTTAAGAACTCTTGATCAAGTTGAAAATATTTATATCAATACCAGTAGAGGTCAGCTGCCAGTATCTGAATTTGTAAGTCAAAAGCCTAAAAATAAAATTTTTTCAATTGGTAAGAAAAATGCTGAAAGAGTTTTGATGGTTGATGCGAATACTAGCTCAGGTTTTTATACTGCCGAACACATTGAAACTATAAAAAACTGGCTCAAAATAGCCAACCTACCAATTGAGGTAAATGTTAAACTTGTGGGAGAAGCAGAAGACTCTAGAGGGTCACTTATCTTTGTAATTTCAGCTTTTAGTATTGCATTATTACTAATGTTTATAATACTTATTTCGTTATTTAATAATTTTTATCACACTTTTTTAATTTTATTTTCAATTGCGTTATCAACAACTGGCATATTTGTAGGACTTATTGTCTTACAAATGCCATTTAGTGGCGTTATGACGGGCCTTGGCATAGTTGCTTGCACAGGTATTGTTGTAAATAACAATATTATTCTAATTGATAGTTATAGAAAAATTAGAAAGAATGAAGAAAACAAAATGAAGGCAATCATTCAGTCAGCTAAGAGTAGAATAAGGCCCATATTTCTTACGACAATTACCACAGTATTTGGATTACTTCCTTCAGCATTGCAAATTAGTGTAGATGTTTTTGAAAGAGAAATATCATACAAAAGTCCTGAAACTTATTTTGTGCAACCTTTAGCATGGGCTATTGTTTTTGGACTTTCTTTTGCAACAATAGCTACATTATTTGTAACCCCTTCTCTACTTGCATTGCCTGAAAAATTAAAATCTATGTTTTCAAGAAGAAACAGGATCAATACTCCGTCAGTTGTAAGAGAAGAAGCTATTTAATATGAAGTCAATTGCAGTTTATTGCAGTTCATCTAATAAAGTCGATGACATTTATAAAGAAGAGGCCAAAAAAGTTGGAAATCTATTGGCTAAAAAAGAAATAAGGTTGGTTTATGGTGGAGGTAATATGGGGCTAATGGGAGTACTATCAAATAGTGCCATTAATTCCGGTGGCGATGTATATGGAGTGATTACAAATCATTTAATTGAAATTGAAAAAAGAAATGACAGCCTTAATAATATAAAAATTGTTGAAACTATGCATGAAAGAAAAATAGAAATGTATAACAACGCAGATGCATTTCTAATATTTCCTGGTGGCATTGGGACTTTGGAAGAGTTTTTTGAAATCTATTCATGGAAGCAGCTCAGACTTCATAAAAAACCCATCTTTATTTATAACTTTAACGATTTTTGGAGAGATCTTTTTACTCTTTTAGAAAATATAATAAAGAAGGATTTTGCTGGAGAAAATATGAAAGAAGCATATAAGGTAATCAATAATTATAGTGACCTCACAAAAGAATTAGAAATTAATGTCGAAAATTAAAGTAAAAACCCCACTTGTCGAAATTGATGGCGACGAAATGACAAGAATTATATGGCAGTTTATAAAAGATAAACTAATCCTACCGTACCTTGATATTGATTTAGAATATTATGACCTGGGTGTTGAAAATAGAGATAAAACCAACGACAAGGTTACAGTAGACTCCGCAAATGCTATAAAAAAATATGGTGTAGGAGTTAAATGTGCAACTATCACACCAGATGAAGATAGGGTAAAGGAATTTAAGCTAAAAGAGATGTGGCGTTCCCCAAACGGAACAATAAGAAATATCCTTGGCGGTACAGTTTTTAGAGAGCCAATAGTTTGTGAAAATGTTCCAAGACTTGTACCCGGTTGGACTGATCCAATTGTAGTTGGGCGACATGCATTTGGCGATCAATATAGAGCGACGGATTTTAAGGTTCCTGGTAAAGGAAAATTAAGTATTAAGTGGACACCTGATGACCCCAACCAAGAACCGATTGAAAAAGAGGTTTATGAATTTCAATCAAGTGGCGTTGCGATGGCAATGTATAATACCGATGAATCAATACGTGATTTTGCTAGATCATGTATGAATTACGCTCTCATGAGAGAGTGGCCAGTCTATTTATCGACAAAAAATACTATTCTCAAAAAATATGATGGAAGATTTAAAGATTTATTTCAGGAAATTTATGATAAAGAATTTGCTGATCAATTCAAATCTCTGGAACTTGATTATGAACATAGATTAATTGATGACATGGTCGCATCTGCGTTAAAATGGAATGGTAAATTTGTTTGGGCATGTAAAAATTATGACGGCGATGTTCAATCGGATACTGTCGCTCAAGGTTTTGGCTCTCTTGGATTAATGACAAGTGTGTTGATGACACCTGATGGAAAAACCATTGAGGCTGAAGCTGCTCACGGAACTGTAACGAGGCACTATAGGCTTCATCAAGAAGGAAAACAAACTTCGACAAATCCTATAGCGTCAATTTTTGCATGGTCAAGAGGTCTTAAGTATAGAGGGAAACTTGATGATAATGATGAACTAATTCAGTTTGCTGATACTCTTGAGAAAGTCTGTGTAAAAACAGTTGAACGTGGCTCGATGACAAAGGATTTGGCGCTCCTTATGCCTCATGAGCAAGATTGGCACAGTACTGAAGACTTTCTTGAAATAATTGAACGAAATTTAAATAAAGCCCTTAATCCAACTTATCAGTAATAAATTTCAGTATTTTATTTTTTTGGTCCGTTTCATCAATTAAATCGCCGCCAGACTGAGCAAAATCTTTTCTGCCACCTCCTCCTTTTCCGTTAGAAACTGAAGAAGCGTACAAAGCAATATCATCTGCACCAATGACCTTTGTGAGGTTGTCTGTTACACCAACTAGGTAGCTGATTTTATTGTCTTTTTTTGAACCTAAAACAATAATACCACCATTTTTGAATTTTCTTTTGGCATTATCAATTACAGGTCTTAACGCAGAGCTTTTAGAATTTTCACAGAAGATAATGATGGTGCTTTTATTATTTGAAATTTCATCATTAACTTCTTTGATTAAATTATTAACTTCCTCTTTTGATTTTGATTTATCTTTTTCGGAAATTAATTTCTTTTCTTCTATTTTCTTATTCTCTGCAGCTTTATTCATTTGATAAACTTTCAGGTCTTCACCGCGCAGAGCTTCTATCCTTCTAACTCCTGAAGCAACCGAAGATTCATTAACTATTTTTAATTTCCCAATTTGACTTGTATTCTCAACATGTGTGCCGCCACATAATTCAATGCTGAAAGTTTTATTTCTCATCTTTCCTATTTTTAATACTCTTACCTCATCAGAATATTTCTCTCCGAATAGAGCAAGTGCTCCAGCATTTACAGCGTCATCTGGTGTCATAATTTGAGTTTCAACATCTGATCCTTCCTCAATAACTGTATTCGAAATCTGCTCTATTTTAGATATCTCACTTTCTGAAAGAGATTTATGGTGACTAAAATCAAATCTTAATTTATCAAACGAAACTAAAGAGCCTTTCTGGGTCACATGATCTCCCAAAACTTCTCTTAATGCTTGATGTAAAATATGTGTCGCAGAATGATAAGTCTTACATGAACTTCTTCTAGCAGAATTAATTAACAAATGTGCGCCTGTACCTTTCTTGATATCTCCTTTAATTACTTTTCCGTGATGCACATATAGGTTTCCTTTTTTTTGTGTGTCTGAAACTTCAAATTCAAAATTATCAGATTCTATTGTTCCTGTATCACCAATTTGACCGCCAGACTCAGCATAAAATACCGTTTGATTGAGTATTAGCGATCCGTTATCACTGCTATGTAAACTATCAACTAATACACCTTCTTTTATTATAGAAATAATACTTCCTTCTGTTTTTTCAGATGTGTAGCCTAAAAACTCTGTAGGGGATAAACTTTTATTTAACTCAAACCAAATTTTATCTGTAGCTGTGCCACCAGATCCAGTCCAATTGCTTCTTGCTTTTTCTTTTTGATCCTCCAAACATTTCTTAAAATCATCAATATCCACCTCAATTTTCTTATTTCTCAAAATATCTTGCGTTAAATCAATTGGGAAGCCATATGTGTCATACAGCTTAAAAGCTGACTGCCCATTTAGAATAGTTTTTCCATTCAAATTATCGATCATTGTATCAAGTTGCTTAATTCCTCTGGACAATAAATCTCTGAACCTTTGTTCTTCATATTTCAATGTTTCATTTATTAGAGACTCTGCTCTTTCAAGTTCAGGATAGGACATTTTCATATTTGAAATCAGAGTTGGTGCCAGTTTGTGCATCAGTAAATCATTGTAATTTAGAATGTGTACGTGCCTCATTGCTCTTCTCATAATTCTCCTTAAGACATAACCTCTGCCTTCATTGGATGGAAGGACGCCGTCAGCAATTAAAAAACATGAAGATCTGAGGTGATCAGCTATTACTCTATGGCTTGATATTAAATTTTCGTTATCATTTTTAGTTAATTCTTTAGAATGATTAATAATTTCTAATATACTATCAACTTGATAATTATCATTAGTGCCTTGCATAACTGCGGCTATTCTCTCAATGCCCATACCTGTATCTATTGAGGGTCGTGGTAAATCAATACGATTTTCTGAATCGACTTGCTCATACTGCATAAAAACGAGATTCCATATTTCTACAAATCGATCGCCCGTTTCATCAGCTTCACTAGGAGGTTTGCCAATATAATTTTCACCATGATCATAAAATATTTCCGAGCAAGGTCCGCATGGTCCTGTTTCTCCCATTGACCAGAAATTATCTTTTGTAGAAATTCTTATTATTTTATCATCACTGAAACCGGTAATTTTCTTCCAAGCATTATAAGCCTGCTCATCATCGTGATAAATAGTTACACAAAGCTTATCTTTATTTATTCCTAGTTCAGAAGTTATAAATCTCCATGCGTAATCTATCGCATCATCTTTGAAATAATCTCCAAATGAGAAATTACCCAACATTTCAAAAAAAGTGTGATGCCTTAGAGTATAGCCTACATTTTCTAAATCATTGTGTTTTCCCCCTGCCCTAATGCATTTCTGAGCCGTTACGGCACGGTTGAAATCTGTTTTCTCTAATCCTGTGAATACATTCTTAAATTGAACCATTCCTGAATTAGCGAACATCAGAGTAGGATCATTTTGAGGCACAAGGGGACTTGAATGAACATGTTTATGTCCATTTTTAACAAAGTAAGATATGAATGAGTCCCTTAAACTATTAATCTTCATAGTTAAGGTATAACATCGAGATGACTAAAACGCAAAAAGACGCTTCAAGCGCCTTTTTGCTATGATCAATTTATAAGAATTTCTTATTCTTCTGGAGTATCTTCGACTTCTTCATTTTCTCCAATTTGCTCAGGTATTTCCTCAGATTGTCCTCTAATTATTGACTCAATTTCATTAGCTACCGCAGGATTATCCTTTAAAAAGATCTTTGAGTTTTCTCGTCCTTGGCCAATCTTATTTCCTTTATAAGAAAACCATGCACCTGACTTTTCAATGGTGCCGACTTTTACACCCAAATCAATGAGCTCACCCAATTTTGAGATTCCTTCACCGTACATAATGTCAAACTCCACTACGCGGAACGGCGGAGCAACTTTATTTTTTACAACCTTAACTCTTGTTTGGTTTCCAATAATTTCGTCTTTATCTTTTATTGCTCCTATCCTTCTTATATCTAATCTGCACGATGAGTAAAACTTCAAAGCATTACCACCAGCTGTTGTTTCAGGACTACCAAACATCACACCAATTTTCATTCGAATTTGGTTAATGAATATTACCATACAATTAGATTTAGAAACAGAGCCTGTAAGTTTTCTTAATGCTTGACTCATTAATCTTGCTTGAAGACCCATGTGCGCATCTCCCATTTCACCCTCAATTTCTGCTTTAGGGGTTAATGCTGCAACAGAGTCGACAACTAGAACTGATATTGCCTTCGATCTAACAAGTGAGTCAGTTATTTCAAGAGCTTGCTCACCTGTATCTGGCTGCGAAATGATAAGTTCATCAATGTTTACGCCGAGTTTTTTTGCATAAGCAGGATCCAATGCATGCTCAGCATCAATAAATGCACAATTCTCACCTTTTTTCTGCGCTTCGGCAATGACATGTAATGCAAGAGTTGTTTTTCCCGATGATTCTGGTCCATAAATTTCTACTATTCTACCTTTTGGCAGTCCACCTATGCCTAAAGCTACATCTAAAGATAACGACCCAGTTGAAATAGCCTCAACATCCATAACGGTCCTTTGGCCAAGTTTCATAATTGAGCCTTTTCCGTAAGTTTGCTCAATTTGTGACATTGCTACGTCTAAAGCTTTTGCTTTTTCTGAGTTATCCATCTTTTTATCGTCTACCACTTTTAAATTTGCTTTTGTCATGTGCTTTCTCCAAACTTAGTTTTAATATATGATTCATTTGTACACATTTTGTTCTCATTTTACAATACCCTATAAACTATTGTTAAATAACGATAAAATATAATTTGTTCAATTAATGTTCTTAAATTTTATAGTTTTTATCAACAGATGATTCTTTATCTAATGATATAACTCAATTAGATTAACTTAAATATATATCTAAAATTGGCTGATTTTCGCTGTTAATAACTATTTAATCGTCAGAATGAAGCTTTTCGTCTCTCTCGTGCATTTCTTGAGCTTCAATACTAAGAGTAGTTACTGGCCTAGCGTCTAATCTTTCGATATTTATGGGTTCTCCAGTAACTTCACAATAGCCATAGCTTCCATTTTCTATCCTAGCAAGCGCAGCATCTATCTTTGCGATTAATTTACGTTGCCTATCTCGAGACTTTAACTCAAGGGATTTCTCTGACTCTTGGGTGGCTCTATCAGACATGTCAGCTGGAGCAATTGAGTCTTGTAGATTTTCGACTGTTTCTCTACTTTCTCTGTAAATCTCATCCTTCCAATTTTTAAGCTTGGTTCTAAAATATTCTTTTTGCTTTGCATTCATGAATTTTTCAGATTTTGTTGGCTTGTAGGTTTTTGGAAGTTTGACCATATTTACTCCTTGAGAATTAAGATTAAAAACAGTTGGGTGCTTTTAGTGGTTTTTATTATTTAAGTCAACGGATCATTACAATTTTTATGATTGATAAATCACTGAAATATAATATGTTTCTCTGAAATTAATCTTAATAATATGAAGTTTGAAGGAACCAGCTCCTATATTGCAACAGAGGATCTTAAAGTAGCAGTAAATGCCGCTATTACTCTTGAAAGACCAATAATAGTTAAAGGTGAGCCAGGCACTGGTAAAACAATGCTAGCTCATGAGGTAGCAAAATCTCTAGATGCTGAAATAATCACTTGGCATATTAAGTCCACAACTAAAGCTCAACAGGGTCTCTACGAATATGATGCTGTTACAAGATTGCGAGATTCGCAGCTTGGAGATGAAAAAGTTAAGGATATCAAAAATTATATTAGCAAAGGTAAGTTATGGAATGCTTTTGAGAGCGATAAAAGGCCAGTCCTACTAATAGATGAAATTGACAAGGCTGATATCGAATTTCCAAACGATCTGCTACTAGAATTAGATAAAATGGAATTTTTTGTTTACGAAACTGGTGAGACAATTAAGGCTCAAAATAGGCCAATAGTAATTATAACATCAAACAATGAAAAAGAATTACCAGACGCATTTCTTAGAAGGTGCTTTTTTCATTATATTAAGTTTCCTGATCCAAATACGATGGAAGAGATCGTTGAAGTACATTATCCAGATATAAAAAAAGATCTAATTCAAGAAGCATTTAAAATATTTTACGATATTAGAGAAGTTCCAGGAATTAAAAAGAAGCCATCTACCTCTGAACTAATTGATTGGCTAAAGTTGCTCATGACGGATGATGTAGATGCTAAAATCCTTAGAGAAAAGGATCCAAAAAAGCTAATACCACCTCTACATGGAGCTTTGCTAAAGAATGAACAAGATGTTCATTTATTTGAGCGTTTAGCTTTCATATCTCGTAGAGAGAATGAGAATGTTGAGTAGAGTAAGAATCTCTATAAAATAATATTATATGTTTATTAATTTCTTTTTTGACCTCAAACAAGCGAGCTTACCCGTATCATTAAAGGAATACTTGATGTTGATGGAGGCGATGAATAAGCGTGTTGTTGACTCATTCAATGTTAACGACTTTTATTATCTAAGCCGCTCGGCATTAGTCAAAGATGAGAGATATTTAGATAAATTTGATCGAGTTTTTGGGCATTCATTTAAGGGGTTAGAGAACCCTGAAGGTGAAACAACAAAAGAAATACCAGAAGAATGGTTAAAACTGATGGGGCAGAAGTATTTAACTGATGAAGAAAAAAAGATGATTGAGTCCTTGGGTGGTTGGGACAAGTTAATGGAAACACTCAAACAGAGGTTGGAAGAGCAAAAAAAGAGGCACCAAGGTGGAAGCAAATGGATTGGAACAGGTGGAACATCTCCATTTGGAGCATACGGCTATAACCCTGAAGGAATAAGAATTGGTCAGAAAGAAGGAAAAAATAAAAAGGCAGTAAAAGTTTGGGATAAAAGAGAATTTAGCAACTTAGATGGCGATATAGAACTTGGTACTCGAAATATAAAGATTGCTCTTAGAAGGTTGAGAAAGTTTGCGCGCGAAGGAGCTGAAACTGAGTTAGATTTAGATAATACAATTAAGTCTACTGCTCATAAAGGTTACATTGATGTTAAAATGATGCCTGAACGAAGAAATAAAATCAAAGTATTACTTTTTTTTGATGTTGGTGGATCAATGGATGCACATGTTAAAATCTGTGAGGAGCTATTTTCTGCAGCACGAACAGAATTTAAACACATGGAATATTTCTACTACCACAATTGCTTGTATGATGCGGTTTGGAAAGATAATAATCGCAGATACAATGACAATATCAAAACATGGGACGTTCTGCACACATACCCATCTGATTATAAAGTAATATTTGTTGGAGACGCTGAAATGAGTCCGTATGAAATAACCTACCCTGGCGGAAGTGTAGAGTTCTGGAACGAAGAGTCTGGTGAAACTTGGCTAACTAGAATGTTAAACGTATACGAAAATGCGATTTGGCTTAATCCGATACCTGAGCGATATTGGGATAGAATTGCATCAACTTCCATTATAAAGCAGATCTTTTCTGATCGAATGTTTCCTCTCACAATTGAGGGAATTGATCAGGCCATGCGTGAACTAAACAAATAAACCATGCTTAAAGAGCAGAACGTTATTTTGGGCATATCTTTGTTATGCCTTGGATTATTAATAGCTCCTTTGTATGATGCACTTGCTAAGTACTTAAGCGAGGATATTGGTATACTTGAAATAATTTGGGGACGTTTTTTCAGCCATTTTATTTTCTTAGTACCACTTGTTTATTTTTTAAAAGGAAAAAAAGAATTTGTTAATCAATCAACAAAGCATCAATTAATCAGAGGTACCTTTATATTTCTTGCAACGGCATTCTTTTATGCATCAATTTCACAAATCCCTCTTGCTAATGCATTAAGCATAATGCTCATTGCTCCCATCGTGGTGGTATTCATGTCTTCATTTATTTTGGGAGAAAAATTGAATTCACTAAAGATCTTTTGTGCATTTTTTGGTTTTTTTGGAACTCTTTTAGTAATACAGCCAGGGTTTAGTGAGTTTAATTATTTTTCTTTATTTGCCTTATTTTCAGGATTCTTTTATGCAATGTATCTTGTTTACACGCGCCGCGTAAACTTTACTTCTGATCCATGGGTAAGCCTGTGCTATACCGCAATTCCTGGGGCTCTAATAATGACTATCTTTCTTCCTTTTTATTGGGACAGTGATCCTAATTTTAGTCAGATTATTTTGATGGGCTCAATTGGTTTAGTTGTGATTCTGGTGCATTTTATATTTATAAAAGCTTATCAAAATGCTGAAGCAAGCATTTTAGCTCCATTTCACTATTTTGAAATTGTCAGTAATATGCTAATAAGCGTCTTATTTTTTAGAGATATTCCAAACATAATAGTGTGCTTTGGAATTCTTTGTATTGTAAGTAGTGGAGTACTTATAACTGTTAGGCAAAAACTAAATTATGAATAATTTGAACGTTGATTATCGCTTTTCTGTAGCACCAATGATGGGAGTAACAACTCCAAGCGCAAGGTACATGTACCGTCTTATCTCAAAAGAAGCTGTTTTATTTACTGAAATGATAGCCAGTCAAGCTTTACACAGAGGCGATTACAAAAAACTTCTTAGAAAAGAAAATATCGAAAGACCTGTCATCCTGCAAGTTGGTGGTTCTGATATAGGCTTATTAAAATATTCAACAAGTTTAGCAAATAAGTTTGATTATCAAGGTATCAATTTAAATGTTGGTTGCCCCTCTAAAAAAGTTTCTCAAGGGAAAATGGGGGCGTGTTTGATGAAAGAAGCAGAACTGGTTAGAGATTGCTTAAGTGGAATGAGAGAAGAGACTTCAATGGATGTTTCATTAAAATGTAGAATTGGTGTTGATGAATTTGACTCTTATGATTTTTTTAGAAATTTCATTTCTACAGTTCTTGAGAGTGATGTGAAAGTTATTTTTATTCATGCCCGTAAAGCTTTTCTTAAAGGTCTTGATCCAAAAAAAAATCGTACATTGCCTGAACTTAAATATGAATTTGTTTACAATATCAAAAAAGAATTTCCTGATATTAAATTTGTCATGAATGGAGGTTTGACAAATATTGATGACTGTATTGAACAATTGAAATATTTAGATGGAGTGATGGTAGGTCGAGCAGTACAGGCAAACCCTTTTTTTATTAAAGACGTGGATCATATTTTTTATGGTCAAAGTAATATTCAAGTTAACAAGTCCGATGTCGTGAAAAAGTATTTTGATTATATTAAAATGAATATTGAAACTGTATCTACCTATGAATTGCTCAGTCCATTACTTTCACTTTGTTTTGGAGTTCCAGGATCTAAAAAATTTAAACAAGAAGTGAATGAACTTATAAGAGCGAGAGATATCAATAAGTTAGAAGATACATATCTAAATTTGATTGCCGCTTAAATTATTTCAGCAATATCAGAAAAGTCATACCTCGGGGCTCTCTCATAAAAACCACCTTCAGCAGCGTATCCCAAATTACATAGAAAATTGCTTTTAATTGTTGTGCCATTAAAAAATTCTTTATCAACCAGATCATTTGAGAAGCCAGACATTGGCCCTACTGATAAACCAAGGGAATTTGCTGCTTTTATAAAGTAACCTCCCTGAATTGATGAGTTTCTAAAAGCTGTAACCTCAGACTTGGTTGTATCATTTTCAAAATATTGCTTAGCATCCTCACGTAAATAGTTTCTGGGAAGATCACGCCAAAATTCTATATCCATTCCAATAATTGTACATACAGGTGCGTTGATAACTTTGCTAATATTATCATCACTCACTAATTTTGACAGCTTTTCCTTTGAGGTACTACTTTTAAGAAACTTTAATCTCATTGGACTAGAGTTAAACGAGGTTGGGCCCCATTTAACAAGATTATAAAGTTCATTCAGTGTATCGTTTGCAACTTCCTTTTCAGTAAATTTATAGCAAGTTTGTGGTTCAACAAAAATTTCTTTTAATCTGTCTGACATCTTAAATAATAGCTTTTATATGCTCTTCAATCTCTTCAGGTTTTTTTTGTGTACCAAAACCTCTAACAAATTCACCTTCTTTATTGATTAAAAACTTTGTAAAATTCCACTGTATCTCTCTGCCTGCTTCTTCAGTAAGCTTAACAAAAAGAGGTGATGCATTTTCTCCATTAACATCAATCTTATCAAACAGACGAAAGGATACATTATACTTTGTGTCACAAAAATCTTTTATTTCTTCATTCGTCCCTTTTTCTTGGGCGCCAAATTGATTACAGGGAAATGCTAAAATTTCTAACCCTTTGTCTTTATATTTATCATAGAGATTTTGTAAGCCAGTATATTGTGGTGTAAAACCACAAGCACTTGCTACGTTTACAATTAATAGAGTTTTTCCCTTGAATTTTTCCATTTTGATAGAGTTCATATCAATGTCTTTTACTTCAATGTCATAAATACTCATATTTTTCCTTATCTTACAAATGTTCCATTATTATAGTCATTAATCGCTTGAATGATCTCACTTTTGGTATTCATTACAAATGGTCCGCCACGAGCAATTCTTTCACCAATTGGTTCACCTGCGATTAATAAAAACTTAGCATTGGTTTCAGCGAATACTTTCAAATTATTGCCATTTGTCAACAATACTAGTTTAGATCCCTCAATATTATCATGAGAAAGGTTACCGATTTTTATTCTGCCATCAACCAAGTAAACAAAACTGTTATGCGATTTGGGTATTGAAAAACTAAACTGCTTATTTTGCTTAAGTTCAACATCAAAGAATATTGGCTCAACATTATGCTTTTTAATCGGCCCTTCAGCGTTCTCAAATTTTCCAGCAATTACTCTAATTTTTTTATCTTCATCGTGATGCATACTCATCTCGTTGGCATCAATATAATGATATTCAGGCTTACTCATTTTTAAGCTAGCAGGCATATTAATCCATAACTGAAAACCGTGAAGCTTGCCCTCCTTCATAGCGGGCATTTCGGAGTGAATAATTCCACTGCCAGTTTTCATCCACTGCACATCACCTGCTGTCATTCTTCCTTCTCCGCCAGTACTATCTTTATGCTCAAATTCTCCAGCCAGCATATAAGTCACTGTCTCTATTCCTCTATGAGGATGTGATGGAAAACCAGCTATATAGTCCTTGCTGTCTTCAGAACCAAATTCGTCCAACATTAAAAAAGGATCAAAATAATTTGGCTCCACACCTATACTTCTTTTTAATTTTACTCCAGCACCGTCTGTTGCGGGAACAGGATTAATAATATTTTTGACCTCAATGTCAGACATATTTTAATTAAAGGTTAAAAGTATTTTGCCTTTTGCGCGACCACTTTTGAGATGATTATAAGCATCAAGATATTGATCAAAAGAAAATATTTTTTCGATGATGGGCTTAATCTTTCCATCTTCAATCCACATTCTAAATAAATCTAAATTTGCAGTTGATGTTCTGCCAGATAATACAACTCTTGATTTTTTTCTTTGAAACAGTTGTTTTGCCACATCTATATTATTGTAGATATTATTTTTTGTAGTCACATATATACCGTTAGCCGACAATATTTTTGATGCGTTGGGAAAAGATAGATTTCCATTTGCGTCAAAAACGATATCATATTTTTTTGATGAAGATAAAATATCTTCTTTTGTATAATCAACTACGTCATCTATATTAAAATCATTTTTAATCCATTCGTAATTTCTATCACTTGTTACCGCAGTTATTTCTGTTTCATATATTTTTGCCATTTGAATTGCAAAAGAACCCACTCCTCCGGATGCACCATTAATTAAGATCTTGTGTCCCTTTCGAATTGAGGCAATATTTCGCAATGCTAGCAACGATGTGTTTGCTACTTGAGGAATGGCACTCGCTTCGTGCAACTTGATATTTTTTGGTACAAGTGAAATTAACTTTTGAGAAATTTTAATTTTTTCTGCGGCACTTCCATTGAATAATATATCTGTCATACCAAATACTTTATCACCAACTTTAAAAGCTCCTACATCTCTTCCAATTTCAGTAATTTCACCACTGAAATCACAGGCAGTGAATATAGGAAATTTATTCAGATTGGTTATGGGCTTAAATCCACCTTGCATTTTTTTGATATCAACTGGATTAAGCGATACGGCCTCGATCTTTACAATTACTTCTGATCTTTTAGGTCTTGGCTCAGCAACCTCTAAAATTTCAAGATTATCAATATCTCCGTATGAGTTGTATCCTATTGCTTTCATTTAAATATCTAATTAATGATTTTTTGATATATAATTAATAAAACCACAAATACAACAGATATTCATGATTTATAGTTTACTTAATGACATTAGTTGGGTAGTCAATATTCGAACACCCTATTTAACTCCTATATTTGAATTTTTTACATGGTTGGGATATCGAGATTTTTTATTCATGTTTATCCCGTTTATTTATTGGTGTTATGACCGAAAAGTTTTTGGCAAGCTTCTTGTAATAGTTTTCTTTTCCGCAATTATAAATTCATTTCTGAAAGATATTTTTCAAGATCCAAGGCCAGATTTTGCTCTTAATATTGATCCATGGCTCCAAACTGATACTTCATTCGGGTTTCCGAGCGGTCACACTCAAATTGCGGTCGTGATTTGGCTTTATATAGCCTTAAATGTGAAAAATGTATTTGTGAAATCACTTTCAATAATTTTTCTCTTTGGAGTGCCTCTAAGCCGAGTTTACTTGGGAGTTCATGACATTGGGGATATTTTAGGAGGCTTGGTTGTTGGATTAGTTACTCTTTATATTGCAGACCTTATCTACAAAAACATTGAGAGAGGAAATATTACATTTAATACCTTTACAAAATATCTATCATTGGTTGTAATCTTTCTTTTATTTTACCTTACATGGCCGACCGCGCATGGAAATGAAGCGGCAATAGCAATCGGAGGTCTAATGATTGGTTTCTTTATCGGCAAAGATATTGACCACAAACAATTTAATTTTGTTCGTACTTCTAATGCAATTGCTCACTACGCATCATGCATTTTGGCATTAGTTTTATTTCTTTTATTTAATGAATATCTAAATTTAGCTTTTGAAAAAGTGAACTTATCTCTAGAGCTTGAAACGGCTTTAAGTTCATTAATATTAGGCTTTTATATTTCTTTTTTGTCTCTTTACTTACTTTCAAAAATTAAACTTCAATTATCCAAATAAGTTTCTCCATGCTTTAATGTGAAAAATCTATCTTGAGAAATATTGTATTTTGAGACGACTTCAATTAATTTTTGAGGCGGCTCTCTTACAGGCTCATCGGTTAAAATAAATGTTCCCCAAGACATACCAATGGCTTTAGAAGCTTCTAAATCTAAGAAAGACATAACTGCCTCTTCAGGATTCATGTGTGAAACTTCCATGATCCATCTTGGCTCGTAAGCACCGATTGGAATAGCAGCTAAATCAACTGACCCCAATCTTTTTCTGATTTCTTTAAAATCATCAGAATAGCCTGTATCACCTAAATGAATAAAGCTGTGATAATAGTTTTTAAAATGCCAAGCTCCCCATAAAGTTTCATTTCTATCAAATAAGCCCCTTGCCGACCAATGTTGCACAGGAGCAAAAGTAATTTCTGTTTCACTTACTTTAATTGAGTCCCACCAATCTAGTTCTCTCACATTTTTTATCCCTTTATTTATGAACCATTCTTCGAGACCCAGTGGAACTAAAAAAAGAACATCTTCGTATTTTTCCGAGATTAATTTCACGCTTCTATAATCAAGGTGGTCATAATGACTATGAGAAATTGTTACGACGTCAATGTTTGGTAAATCATCAATTTCCATACCGGGTGGCATATATCTCTTTGGTCCAGCAAAACTTAATGGTGAGGCTCGATCAGTAAAATGTGGATCTGTAAGCACATTTATATCCTTGTTTTGATATAAAAAAGTCTCATGCCCGATCCATGTAGTAACAATGTTATCATTGTTATATATTTCTTTAAAATTTGGTTTCTCCATTTCAAATTTAAATATCGATAAATCCTTACTTCTTCTCTCCCAACTCCATTGCATTAGTTTTTTAAAACTACTTTCATATGGTACTCCATTAGTGTTTGCATAAGTTCCATCCGATAAATGATGTGCCGGGGTTTGTGACAGGTTTTCAGTGCTTGCAGGCGCTGAATAAAATAAAAATAAGAACAACAAAACCAATCTCATAATTATTTATCCCTTAAGCTCCATAATATAGCCAGGCATATACTTTTTGATATCGGAAGCATATAAAGCACAGTCATTATTGTAATTGGTATCCATGTAATTGCCTGCAACCATAACTGAGGTGAATAGTTTTGTTCTATATATAAAACTAAAGGAACAATGATGTGTCCAACAATAATAATTGTAAGCCAAGGACCAAAATCATCCGTTCTATAAATTGAAAGCTTTTCATTACAATTATTGCAATTAGGCTTTAGTTTCAAATATTGCTTATAAATTTTTTCTTCTCCGCATTGCGGGCATTTTTTAAAAACTGATCGAGATAAAGCAAGTAATAATGATACTTTCACAATATTTACTTTTCGCTTAAAATAAATTCATTGCTTGAATCCGCTAACCAATCCCATAAATAATCAGCAAAACTCCATCTAACTGATATATCAAAAACTAGGTCATCTGATAATCTGTCAATGAGGACTGTTGCCTTACTTATATATGATTGAGCGCAAGAATTCCCTTTTGTGAGATATTGATCAAAATTAAGAGGGCAAGCTTTTGTTAAGACTTCAATACTTTTTGGGCCACTAAGCCTCATCGTCAAATAATAATCAGATACATCGGTAATTGCGCAAAATGAATCTGAAAGTATTTCTCTTAATCCATTGATAACATTGTCTTTTTTTTCATCTTCACTTAATAACAAATATTCATTTGGTCCTAACCACAAAACTCTAGTCTCATTATTTCCAGTGACTTCACCAGCACTTTTTGGAAGGCTATATGTAAGGTATTTTTCTACTGCATCTCTTGCTTGCACATCATCTTCCTTTAATCTCACATTAATTTTTCCTATAAAATCAATTAGCTCCAATGAAATATTATCCGAAGCGATTTTTTCTTTTTGTGTAAGAGGGGAAAAAATTTGAGGTTGATTACTCATTATTTCTCTTACCTTCTTTGTCGTAGAATATTGTATCTGTCACAGTAGCTTCAATAATCTTGCCATTCATAAGTGGTACAACTACTTGTTCACCCATTTTACTAAAGCCATCTTTTAACATCGCTAGAGCGATTGGATAACCTAAAGTAGGACTGTAATAACTAGATGTAACATGTCCTAACATTTTCATCGGTGGCTGTTTTAATGCCTTTTCAACGATATGTGATCCTTCCGGAAGGATCGTTTTTTTGTCGTTAACTAAGAGTCCAACAAATTTTTTTCTATCATGTCTAACGGTATCAGGTCTCGTAAAGGATCTCTTTCCAAGAAAATCTTCTTTCTTTTTTGAAACGATCCAATCCATATTCATATCACTTGGTGTGACACTTCCATCTGTATCTTGTCCAACGATTATAAATCCTTTTTCAGCTCGCAATACATGCATTGTCTCTGTACCATATGGAGTAATATTGTATTTTTTCCCATGTTCCATAAATTTTTCCCAAACATAACGTCCATATCGTGCAGGAACATTTACCTCATAGCTTAACTCTCCAGTAAAGCTAATTCTGAATATTCTTGCTTTAACTCCGCAAACTTCTCCTTCTCTAAATTTCATGAATGGAAAATTTTCTTTTGATAAATCAATATTTGTTAAATCTTTTAAAAATTCTCTTGAATTTGGTCCCGATATAGATAGCACAGCCCACTGTTCAGTAACTGAGGTGCAAAATACTCTCATATCAAGCCATTCTGTTTGTAGAAATTCTTCTAACCAGGACATTACTCTCGCAGCGCCACCAGTTGTCGTTGTCATGTGATAGTGATTTTCTCCCAACCTACTTGTAACCCCATCATCAAATATCATGCCATGCTCATTGCACATTAATCCGTATCTGCATGAGCCGATTTCAAGTTTTGACCAAGCGTTTGTATAAATCATATTGAGGAATTTGGCGGCATCAGGCCCTTGAAGATCAATCTTTCCAAGGGTTGATGCATCTAATATGCCCAAGCTATTTCTTACTGCTAAACATTCTCTTTTGACTGCTTGGTGAATATCCTCTTTGTTTTGAGGAAAATAATATGGTCTTTTCCATTGCCCAACATCCTCAAATACAGCTTTATTTTCAACATGCCATTCATGCATTGATGTTTTTCGTTCAGGGTCAAAAAGCTTGTCAACGCTTCTTCCGGCTATAGCTCCAATCGTCTGAGGGGCATAAGGCGGTCTAAAAGTTGTGTGACCTATTTCGTCTACAGGTTTATTATGAATATGAGACATCAAAGCCAATGCATTAACATTGGATGTTTTTCCTTGGTCAGTGCCCATCCCTGTTGTTGTGTACCTTTTTGTATGTTCTACACTGATGTAGCCTTCTCGTTGCGCTAGAAAAATATCTGCAGCAGTTACATCGTTTTGAAAATCAATGAAATGTTTAGATCCTTTTGTAACTTTTTTCTTACCTAACATATATGGCTCAACATCAGAATGTGTGAACTCTATCTCTTCTTTTCCAGTCCAATTAACTTTTTCAACGCTATTGAAATTAAGTTCATTAGCTGCTGCTATTCCTGCTTCAAATGATTCATTAAGATTTTCTTGCAGATTAAACTGACCATTATTCGAACCAATTATTTTTTGGTTTTCGATGATTTTATCAGGAACAAAAGTATTTATCTTTAGATCATATTTTAGTTTACCTCTTGATTGGCTGAACAGTTGGACTGCTGGATTCCATCCACCAGACATTAATACACAATCAGTATGAATATTTTCAACTTCTCCTGTTAGTTGATTTTGATTTTTATCAACTTGCTGTATTTCTATTCTATTTACTTTCTTATCACCATAGGTCTTAATAACTGAATATGACTTAAAAACTGTTATATTTAATGATTTACACTTTTCACTAATTCTTGCATTTAAAAGATCTCTTGTATCTACGACTGTTACTTTAGCCCCCTTTTCAACAAACTCAAAAGCGGTTAAATAAGCATGGTCATTGTTTGTAAAAAGTACAACTGACTTACCTGGTAATACTCCGTACCTAGAGAGATACTTTTGACCTGCAGACGCCATCATGATACCAGGTCTATCATTGTCGGCAAAAACAAGTGGTCTTTCAAAAGCTCCTTGTGCCAAAATAACTTTTTTTGAACGTATGCGCCAATATCTCTCTCTTGGTAAAGTGCTTGAAAATTCTACATGGTGATTAGTAACTTTTTCTAAAGCCGTTAAATAGTTGTAATCATAATACCCCATTGCGGTGGTTCTTTTGAGAATTACAACATTAGCTAAGCCGTTTAATTCATCTATGATTTTTTTCAGCCATTTTTTTCCGTCTTTTTCATTGATACTAAAATTATAATCGAGGAGATATCCTCCTAATTCGGGATTTTCATCTATAAGCAAAACTTTACACCCCGATCGACCTGCGCCCAAAGCTGCGAGTAAACCTGAGATGCCACCACCTACAATAGTGATATCAGTGTAATAAAATTTCTGTTCATATCTATCTGGGTTTTTTGCTGTAGGTGACTGACCTAACCCAGCAGCTTTTCTTATGAAATGCTCATAAAATAACCACATGCTTGGAGGCCATTTAAATGTTTTGTAATAAAAACCTGCAGGGAATATTCTTGATAGAAAGTTGTTCATTGCTCCAATGTCAAAATTAACTGATGGCCAACAATTTTGACTAGAAGCTTCTAGACCTTCATAAAGCTCTACTTCTGTTGCACGAATATTTGGCTCTGTTCGTGCTCCAAGTCCTAATTGAACAATTGCATTTGGCTCCTCTGAACCTGCAGTTAAAATTCCTCTTGCGCGATGATACTTAAAACTTCTACCTATTAAATGAACATCGTTAGCTAATAACGCAGAAGCTAACGTATCGCCCTGATACCCAATATAAGACTTTCCATTAAAAACAAAGTTAATTGGCTTTTCCCTGTTTACTTTACCGCCGTAAATTGTCCTATTTTGATTACTCATTTGATATCACCGGCTTCGCTTCACCCATTTTATATGTTTTTATTATTTGATCTGTGACAGTGTCTCTCATTACATTAAACCATCGTCTGCATCCATGATCGTGAGTCCATCTTTCAAAATGGGTTCCTTTTGGATTTTCTCTAAAAAAAAGATACTTGCCCCATTCTTCATCACTTATTTCAGATGGGTTATCTGGCCTTGCAATGTGAGCTTCGCCGTGACATGTGAATTCTGTCTGATCTCTTTCCCCACAATATGGACAATTAATTATAAACATAAAAAAAATAATTAATGAGCAACTGCTGCCGCTGCAGCTTCATCAACTAAGGCTCCTGAGAAATGTCTTTCTAATGAAAAAGGAGCTGCAATATCATTTGGCTCTCCTCTAAAAACTGTCTCAGCAAATACATGAGCTGACCCTGGAGTTGCTTTGAATCCCCCAGTTCCCCAACCGCAGTTAATAAATAAGTCTTTTACAGGGGTCTTGCCTATTATTGGGCTTCTATCTGGGGTTACATCTACAATGCCTCCCCAGCTGCGAAGCATTTTAAGTCTTGAGAATATTGGAAATAATTCAACTAAGGGAGCCATCATATGTTCAATCATATCAAAGGATCCTCGCTGAGAATATGAGTTATAGGCATCAGAACCTGCTCCAACAACTAGTTCACCTTTATCTGATTGACTTACATAAACATGAACGGAGTTTGACATGATGACACAATCCAGAATTGGTTTAACAGGCTCGCTTACTAAAGCCTGTAAGGGTACAGAGTTTATTGGGAGAGAAAAACCTGCCATATTAGCTAATACTGAGGAGTGTCCAGCAGGTACGAGACCAACTTTATCAACTTTAACAGAACCTTTTGTTGTTTGTAATCCAACAACCTTGCCATTTGATATATCTATTCCTTTAACCTCACAGTTTTGAATTATATCGACACCAAGATTTTCTGCCGCTCGTGCATACCCCCATGCTACAGCATCATGACGCGCTGTTCCTGCTCGCCTCTGAAGTAAGGCCCCTAAAACAGGATACCTGCCATTAACATTAATATGAGGTATTTTTTTTGCAACTTGATCCTGATTTAGAATTTCAGCGTCAATACCATTTAAATAATTAGAATAACCTCTCCTTGTGATTTCTTGCATGTCATGAACCGAGTGCGCTAAGTGAAATAAACCTCTTTGTGAAAACATTACATTAAAGTTAAGCTCACTAGAAAGGCCTTCCCATAAATTAACAGCATGATTATAAAGAGCTGCACTTTCATCCCATAAGTAATTTGATCTTATTATGGTTGTGTTACGTCCAGTATTACCCCCACCAATCCATCCCTTCTCAAGAACAGCAATATTTTTAACACCAAATTCTTTTGCTAGGTAATAGGCAGTTCCTAATCCATGACCGCCACCTCCAACTATTACTACATCATATTCAGGTTTAAGATCAGGACTGCTCCATGCTTTTTCCCAATTCTCATGATAAGAAAATGAATTCTTAACTAAATTGTATAGTGAGTATTTCATAACTTAAACCTCTTTACAGAATACGGTGACAAATCTAAATCTGTATTGTTTGCGCAAATTTGTTGTGCAACCAGTTTTCCTGATATGCCACCTAATGACCACCCAATATGTTGATGGCCAAAATTATAATAAATATAAGGGTTTTTTGGAGATTGTCCAATCACTGGAAGAGAGTCAGGCACCGACGGCCTAAACCCTACCCATGTTTTTTGAGGAAGGTCTGCTAAGGGAAAAACTTCCTTTAATGCTCGGTTTAAAAAGTTAAGAACTCTTTCATTTTTTGTTTCATTTAAAGCTCCAAATTCAACAATTCCACCCGTTCTTAGACCGTCAGACATAGGTGTAAAATATGTTCCTCGTTCTTGCCAAGATATTGGTCTTTTTACAATATTCTTCAATTCTGGATTGACTAAATGGTAACCCCTTTCAGCTTCCAGTGGCACTTTGTCGCCTATATGTTTAAGCAGATCATTAGACCATACTCCAGATGTAATCACGACTCTATCGTGCAGGGTCTCTTCTGAGTTTGTTTTAATATTTATTTGATTAGTTTCAGTTTTTTTGATGGATATAACTTTCTCTTTTTTGAATTTTCCTCCTTTTTTAATAAACAGTTTCATTAATGCTTCGCTAACCTTGATCGGACTTTTTGCAAAATAACTACCTTCAAATAAGGCCCCTTTGTAAAAGATATTATTAATATTAGGTTCAAGATCAGAAATATCATCTCGACTTAGAGTTGTTATTTTAACACCTGTTTCTTCTCTTTTAGGAAAATCTTGTTTTGCAGCATTAAAAAATAATTTTGTAGACCATCCATACATGATAGACTCTCTTGATATATAATCTTCTGCATTTGCTTCGTTGAATAGATCTTCATAACCATCATCCATATGTGACAGTAAAGTTGTTAAATGTTGAACGGTGTGGTTAACTTTTTCATTTCTGCAATTGCTCAAGTATTTAATAATCCATGGAAATGTCTCGCTTAATCGTTTTAGGCTAATGAATAAGGGGCTGTTTTTGTTTAGCAATAAATATGGAAATAAATAAAAATAGGATGATGAATTAGTTGGTATATTTGCATATTTTGCATAAGTTCCAGCATTGCCGTAACTTGCCTGTGATCCAGGATCATTCATGTCATACAAGGTCACATCTTGACCGTACTTCTTAAGCCAATTAGCTGAAGAAATGCCAACAATTCCCGCTCCTATTACTGCTATTTTCATTTGTAACTATTGTGATTTCATTTCTAGAAGTCTGCTTATGGTTCTGTTAAATTTATCTTTCAAATGATATGCACTGCCAAGATCGCTTATTTCTTTTTCTGTGCTTAAATATAATTTAATTTTATTATCATAGAGAACATCAATTAAATTAATAAATCTTTCTTGAAGATTAGAATTTGTATTTCCAAAATTTGGAACATTTTCAACGATTAATCTATCAATTAATTTAATTAACTCGAGGTAGTCTTCAGTGCCTCTGTTATCGCCACAAATTTCATTGAATTGAAAACGAGCTATTCTATTAGACAAATTCTTAACAACAAAATTTCTCTTCTTCACACTTATTACTTTATCCTCGACTGAAGTTTTATTTGAATGGATAGAAAAAATATCATTTATTTTAAGCTTGCTAACCGGTGAATTTGATAAAAAAAAGTTCTTTTCTTCTTTTAATGATCTTGTTCTATAATCAATGTCTATTGATAGATGATGAATTAGAGAGTTATTTTTAATTAAATTAATAAATGGAATAAAAAGTTCTCTTTGCAGCCCTTCTTTGTATAAGTCTTCTGGGCTGGAATTAGAAGTTAATACAATTAAAATATTATTTTTAAAGAATTCCTCAAATAAATGCCCGAGAATCATTGCGTCAGCTATATTTGTGACCTGGAATTCATCAAAAAATATGAGACTTGATTTCGATTTAATGCCTTTTACAAGTTTTGAAATTATAAAATCTCTTGAATTTTTTTCATTTCTGAGTTGGTGTAATTGATCATGTATATCAATCATAAACTCATGAAAATGGACTCTTTGTTTTTCTTTTAAATTTACGTCATCATAGAATAAATCCATAATGAGTGTTTTTCCAATGCCCACTCCCCCGTATAAATAAAAGCATTTCTTTTGATTTAAATTGTATCGAAATAGTTTTTTTATAAAATTTCCGCTCGAACCTAACAAAAATTTATCTAATTCAATAACTAAATCTTTTTGCTTAATATTATGTTCAATATGCTTATCTTTACAGAGCTGTTCGTAAACTTTTAAAGCTTCTGACACTTTTTCAAGTAGCTAAGATCTAAGTTTCTGATTATCAGGATCGTATGGACTTTCGGGTATTACCGTTACATCAAACATATCTCCCAAAATATCGATCTTTAACTTTGTGCCTACTTCTGAATGAGCTGGATTGACCATAGCTAAAGCGAGAGACTTATTAACTCGAAAGCCAAAATTTCCACCTGTAGCGCGACCAATAACTTTGCCATCAGCATATATTGGATTATTGCCAAGCACATCAGCATCTTTGACACCATGAACTTCAAGAGTTACGAAGGAATTTTCAAAACCTTTTTCTCTCCACTGAACTAATGCATCTCTTCCTATGAATTGACCTTTGTTTGGGTGAATGAACCTGTCTATTCCTGACTCATATCCTGCGTATTCAATTGATAATTCTGTACCAATTAGTTTGTAGGATTTCTCAATTCTCAAAGAGTCCATTGCTCTTATGCCAAAAGGCTTTAAACCCAGATCTTTTCCTGCATCCATTAATGTATCGAATATATGATTTTGTACTTCAATTGGTGAGTGGATTTCCCATCCTAATTCGCCAACGAAATTTACTCTTATTGCAAGTGTTTCTGCAGCACCAATTTTTACTTTTTTACCAGATAGCCATGGGAAACCCTCATTTGTGAAATCATCCTCAGATACTCTTTGAAGAAGTTCTCTCGACTTCGGACCAGCGACAACTAATACTCCAATTTGATTTGTAATATTTTCAAATTTTACACTTCTGTCATCGGGCATATGTTTTTTTACCCAATCATGGTCCATCCGCTGCCAAGCTCCAGCAGAAACACAATAAAAACTGTCATGAGACTCTCTCATTATTGTAAATTCTGAGTGTACTCCTCCTTTAGAATTCAAAGCATGACAGAGATTTGTCCTTCCTATCTTTTTTGGTAATTTATTAGCAACTAAATTATCCAGGAATTCTTCTGCTCCTGGTCCGCTTATTCTACATTTTGCAAATGCGGTCATATCTAAAAGACCTACATTTTCTGTTACATTTTTACATTCATTTCCAATGTGCTCAAACCAAGCTGATCGCCTGAATGACCAATCATCTTCTTGTGGAACTCCTTCAGGAGCAAACCAGTTTGCGCGCTCCCAACCAAACTTTTGACCAAACACTGCACCTAAATTTTTCAGCCTATCATAACAAGGAGCTTGTCTTAATGGCCGGCCTGCGGGCCTTTCTTCATCAGGATAATGGATTGTGAAAACGTTAGCATAAGCCTCTTCATTTTTTTTGATTAAATATGATTTTGATGCGTAATCGCCAAACCTTCTGGGTTCAACCCCGAGCATATCAATGGTCGGTTCGCCATCAACAATCCATTCTGCGATCTGCCAGCCTGCACCACCAGCAGCTGTAACGCCAAACGAATGACCGTCATTTAAATATAAATTTTTTCTATCCCATGCTGGACCGATAATTGGGCTTCCATCTGGAGTATAACAAATAGCACCATTATAAACTTTCTTAATTCCTGCTTCTCCAAAAATAGGAACTCTGTGAATGGCATGCTCTATATGGGGGCCAAGTCTGTCTAAGTCTTCTTGGAATAATTCATACTCACAGTCTTTGCTAGGTCCATTGACATAGCAACATGGTGCACCATTTTCATATGGTCCAAGAATTAATCCGCCAGCTTCCTCACGCATATACCATGCGCCGTCAGATCCTCTAAGTACACCCATTTCAGGAAGGCCTTCTTTTTGTCTTTCTAGAATTTTAGGATGAGCTTCTGTAACGATATATTGATGCTCAACAGGTATCACTGGGATATCTAATCCAACCATTTCTCCGGTTTGCCTGACAAAATTTCCCGAGCATGAAACAACAATATCACATTTGATTTCACCTTTATCAGTTGTAACAATCCAACTATCATCTGGTAACTGTTCAAGTCCTATGACTGCTGTTTGTCTGTAAATTTCAGCTCCAAGCGCTCTTGCTCCTTTTGCTAGAGCTTGCGTAAGATCATTGGGTTGTATGTATCCATCCTCAGGGTGCTGTATAGCACCCACTAAGCCCTCAGTTGAACAAAGCGGCCAAACTTTTTGAACTTCTTCGGGAGTTAAAAAATTGACTTTAACACCTATTGTTTCTGCAACACCTGCATATTGACGATACTCATCCATTCTATCCTGGTTTTCAGCAAGTCGAATATTACTTACTTGCCTAAAGCCAACATCTTGACCAGTTTCTTTTTCAAGTTCTTGATAAAATTTAACTGAGTATTTATGGATTTGACCAACAGAGTAACTCATGTTGAATAAAGGCATCAAACCCGCAGCGTGCCACGTCGAACCTGATGTAAGTTCTTTGCGTTCGCACAAAACTACATCAGACCATCCTTTTTTTGCAAGGTGGTAAAGCGTACTAACTCCAACTACACCGCCACCGATGACGACAACTTTAGCTTTGTTTTTCATATGAATTATGGTCCGGCCCAATCAACAGCACAATATTCGGCACTTCCACCTGTGAAATCCCAATTACGGCCGTGATCTCTAATCCTACTTCTTTTTGATCCTTTGCAAACAATTATTTCTGGCGCAACCCAATATTTTAAGTTTGATACTTTTACTACTTCGCCTCTCTCTTTTCCTGGCTCATGTTCAATTCGACCATCTAAGATTTCTGGAATTGTAAACGACCATCCATCGTCGGTTTCTTTATATGATATAGAACATCTTTTTACGCCAAGGAAGTTTGCAATCATATGTCTAAACCAACCTGTTTGTCCACCTGCTTGACCTGAGAAAATAACTGCGAGCGCATCAGCTGCATCATCAGATGCTTTTTCATCAATATATAATCCTGCTGTCCAACCGCCTGAACCTAAAGGGCCAGGAACTTCTAAAAGAATAGCAACATTTAAACCACTTAAATCCATAATTCCTTTAGACTCTCTTTTGATAGGGTTAAATCCAGACCACTTTTCTTCTGCGTATCCTTCTTCGATATTAATTCCCCACCATGAAAAGCATTTACCATTTGGTGAATTTGGAACCGCTCTCCCCAGGGACATCGGACAATTGCAAAATACATCGCAGTTACAATTCAGCAAAAAATTTCCTTTTATTTCCCAATGTAAGTTTAGTGGATTTACAGTCATATAGTTAAATAAGTATTAAATACGCCCCCCAACCTACAAGAAGAATGCCCAGAAATCTAGAGCTAAGTTTCTCGTAAGGCAGCATTTTTTCAGCCAATACAATTATTGTTATTGCGACAACCCAAAGTAAATTCATAACTCCATTTACAAAAAGCAGAAGCATAAGAACCCAGCAACACCCTAAGCAAAATAAACCATGCTTTAGACCCACATAGGCAACATTTCCGTATCCTTTAATAGGACCAGCCATTAGAAACGATAAGGGGTTTCTGCATTTCTCAAGACATGTATCTTTCAAACTTGTAAATTGAAATGCACCTGCTCCAACAAGAAATAATCCTGCAAGAATATTATTTTGTAATGTTCCCATCATATCGACTACTCCGTTATTGTGAAAAATATATTGAAGAGTACATGCAATAAGTGAAAAAATTGTCCAAATTAAAATATAAGTGAATGAAATCACTATCATCTCAATAATAATATTCGACGATATTTGCATATTCGATCTCATCATTCTAAAAATATTTAAAAAGATAAATGTAGATGGAAGCATCATCGCAAACATCATGACGGTCCACATTACGAACATCACGATAAAATCATTTATTGTCCACTTTCCTGTCATTGGCATCATAAGAAAATTGATTGATGAGTTTTTTTCATTCATATTCATTGAGTCCATAGTCATTTCTGTATCAGACATCGAGTTCATTGACATTTCATTTTCTGACGCGGTTTCCATTGACATTGTCATTGGATTTTTATTTTGCATCATTGAGTCCATTGGATTAGATGCCATGAGGAATAAATAGTACCAAGCTAAAGCAATTAGCAAGGTGAGAAAAAAAAGTGTGGTGATATATTCAATTTTAAATGTTTTCATTAATGTTCTGTATGATCATCTAAACTTTTTTGAGTTTCAACCTCAAAAAGCACTTTGATCTCGCCTGCATTTTCAAATACTAAAGACCCTTCTAAACTTATTCCATGAGTTAATTCAATACTAAAATTTGAAAATATTATATGGTGCGTGCCGGGTTTGAGCGATTTAGCTTTTTGTGGAGGGATTTCAATAAAATCAACTTTACTCATTATAACTATTCCATTCTCTACACTTGAATAATGTAACTCAGTATCTGCAAAGTTGGTAACAACTTTAATTAAACGATCTGTCTCGAAACCCATGTTTACTATTTTCATATATCCAGCTGCAGGGCCTGATGAAATTACAAACTTAATGTGTGGGTGATTTATATTAATATGATCTTTTTGAAATTGGTGAGCAGCTCCAATTTTTGTAGAAACTAAAAACAAAATTATTATTAGTGCTTTATACAATCCTTAATCTCTCTCTGTCGAAAACATACAGACATCGTTAACACAAGTTAAAACGCATAATAAGTTTTTATCTTTGTTATGATAAGATGCCCATAATTCAGTCTTTTCATGTTTTAAAAGAAGCTCAACATTAGCATCACAATTTTTTTTTGATGCTTGTTCAGATGCCAATTCTCTATATTTATTTGTTTCTATTATTTCGGAACAACACAATAAAATAAAAAAAATAAATATTGATATTTTATGCATTGTTATAGATTTTTTAAATCTTCAACCATTTGTTCAATACTAGAACCAAAGGGAAGTATGCTTCTTAATACATCATTATCATCAAAAATATAATAGAAAGCAGTATGTTGAACCATGTAATTTTTTTCTTTATTACTTATTTCATCAGATTGTTCAGATGTACCTAGATAATTTTGATGTTCTGAATTTGTTGCCGGCTCTACATGTACAAAAAAATCCTTCCATATTGGCATAAGATTTTCATGTGTCCCCGTTAAACCAATTAAATTATTGCTAAAGTTGCTAAGAAATTCTTTTAATCGGTCAGGGTTATCCCTAGCAGGATCAACTGTTACAAAGAAAAATTTTATATTTTCTATTGAATGGTTTTCTCTATTTAATTGATCAATGGCATTACTCATAAGATTTGCACTAATTGGACAAATATCTGGGCAATGAGTAAAGCCAAAAAAGAATACTTTACTATATCCGCTGTAAGTTCTTTCACTTACATCAACTCCAAAATGGTCAACTGCTGTGAATTTTAAATCAATATCATTTGATACTTCTGAAGTATTGTCTCTAAATAATTCAGAAACTGCCCAACCAGCGACGACTGCTAATATAATTATTGAGAGGAATAAAAGTTGATTAACTCTACTTCTTGAAATCATTATTCCATTTTTTCGAGTCTAGAACTAAATGGTAAAGGGACAACTTCAACTTCTCGTTTCTCTCCATCATGATCAATCTGATAAACTTCTTCTGAATTAATTAAATCAATATCAATGAACCCTAAGGCAATATTGCATCCAAAGTTTGGGCTATAAATACAGCTGGTTACAAATCCTTTTTTTTCAGAGTTATTGTCAAACAATGGTATTCTTGCCATATTATAACCAATTTTCTTTCCTGAAATTTTAAAACCAGTGAATTGTTTTTTAATGCCCTCTTCTCTTATTTTTAAGAGAGCATCTTTTCCTACAAAGTCCGCTTCTTGATCAAGATCATAAAATTTTGGTAAGTTTAGTTCTAAAGGGTTCTCAGCTAATGAGGTATCTCCTTGGTGGGAAATCATACCGGCTTCAATTCTATCTATTTGATTAGGACAACTTGGTACAATTTTAAACTCTTTTCCTGCTTCCATTAATGCATTCCATAATGCCGGACCATCTACTTCTCTTGTTATATAAATTTCGTATCCAAACTGATTACTCCAACCGCTGCGTGCAATGATGATATCTAATCCAAATAAGTTAGTTTCGATAAATTGATAATATTTTAATCCCATAATAAATGGATCATCATTTGTAGCTTTTCTCATGAGTTCTTTTGCGCGCGGGCCTTGCAATGAAAGCGGACAAGCTTCAGGCTCCGAAATTTTAACATTAAACTTACCAGATAAAGCAACGCCTTTGCACCACAATATTGCATCAGAATCTGCAATGCTTAGCCAATATTTATTATCATTAAACTTTAAAATTAATGGATCATTTATGATTCCACCATTTTCATCTGTCATAAATGCGTAACGACAAAACCCATCTTTAAAAGTTGATAGATTTCTTGGCGTCATATACTGAACAAATTTAGCGGCGTCCTCTCCAATAATTTCAATTTGTCTCTCTGCTGCCACATCCCATAATGTTACATCGTTTATTAATGATTGGTACTCCTCCTCAGGAGTCGTATAGCCAACAGGCATCGTCATACGGTTATAAGTTGTAAAATTGGTAGCACCATATTTTAGTGTCTCTTCAAAGAAAGGTGATTTTCTAATCCTTGGGGTGTATATGATACCTTTTGACATTCTGTTCTCCTTAATGATCAGACCTTATAGACCATAAAGTCATAAAAAGTAAATCCTTTTCCTAAGTTTCTACTTACTTATTGAAACTATAAATGCTAAAAAATAATGATGAGCGAAAGATACGAAAATTTAATGAAACGTATTCATACTGGAGAAAATATTCTTCTTGACGGGGCCACTGGTTCGGAGCTTGAAAACCGTGGTATTAAAATGGATAATTCTTGGTGTGGTACAGCCTCCTTAGAGAGCGATACATTAAAACAAATACATAAAGATTATATTGAGGCTGGCTCAAGTATTATAACTACTAATACTTATGCAACAAATCGGATGATCTTAGAAACTGCAGGGGTAGATAATCAATTTAAAGAAATAAATCTAAGTGCGATAAATGCAGCTCTAGAAGCAAGGGAAGAATGTGGTAGAGATGATGTACTTATAGCTGGGTCCTTATCTCATCAAATACCATATGAAGATGCTTTTGAAACACAAGAGGAAAAAGAGAAATTTAAGAAAAAACTCACACCCGAATATTTTCAAAAGTCTTTTGATGAGCTCGCTTTTTTTCTAGCTGATAATGGGTGTGATTTTATTCTACTCGAGTTAATGTATCGACCAGACCGAATTGAAATAATTTTTGATTCAGCAAGTAAGGCTGGATTGCCTGTGTGGGCTGGATTCTCATCTAGAAATAAAGACGGGTTGATAGCCCTTACTACAGACTATGACTATAGTTTTAAAAAAATGATTAGTAATGTGAAACATCATAAATTGGATGCTGTAGGAATAATGCATTGTGAAATTAATGTAATAGAACAAAGTATTAAAGAACTTAAAGAAGTATATGACCTTCCTGTTATGGCGTATCCAGAAGTAGCGGTATTTAATTTTCCACACTACGACATGAGCAATGTAATTTCTCCGGATGATTATTTAATTGAAGCAAAAAAGTGGAAGGATGCAGGAGCGCAAATTATAGGTGGATGTTGCGGCACTACAGTTGAACACATTAAAGTGCTCAATCAATTATAGTTAGCCCGCATCTTCTTCAGTCTTTGATGCAAATATTATTTCTGTTAACCCAGCAAATATAATAAAAGAGCTGCCTAATATTTCTCGCCATCCAATAAGCTCATCTGTTAATACCGCGGCGCTGAAAGTTCCTACAACTATTTCAAAAAGTATAATTATAGAAAATATGCCTGCACCAATTCTACTTGGTGCACCTAAGATCACTATATTTGTCGGTATATGAAATAGAATTGCAATTAAAATTAGCCACGGCATCATTGCAACCCATGACTCTATTGATGGAGCATCACCTAGGTAGTCGCTCAAGAAATATGATTGTATTAATGTAAATAAGCCACCATAAAAAAAGAACGAAAATAAAATTGGGTATATTCCCTCTGGCTTTTTTATCTCCATTCTTACTGCTGATGCGGCAATAAGAATTCCGCCTAATAGAGCAATCCAATCACCGGAATTTTGTGGTAAGGGTATCACGCCTTCTTGTCCAAAAACTATCCAAACACCAGATAGTGCAAGAACTAATGTTATGTATCTATAAAAACGAGGAATTTGTCTAAGAAATACTATTTCAAAAATAGTTGTCCAAACGGGGGTTATGTAAAAGAGTATTAAAGCTCTAACTACATCTGTCAGTAAAAAACTATTAGCGTAGCAAGCAATGCCTCCTCCAAATAAAAGTCCAATCAAAGGATACTCTAAGCCAAAAGATTGACCTTTATAAAGCCTCCAAAGTGATATTGGAAGCAGCATTGCAAAAGGTATAACCATTTGAGAAATTGTTGCCCAACCGCCTGTTAAACCACCAGCCTCTAAAGCTCTTTGAGGGATCCAGAATAATCCCCACATACCCGCAGCAATTAATAATGCAAAGCTAATTGTATAATAGTAAGGATGTCTTGATGTAGTTATCATAATGATAAAAAAAAGGCCTTGTTAAATAACAAGGCCTTTTAATTATTGTTTTTTCTAACTTAATAGAATTACGGAAGCCAAGCTTGCCATTCGTCAGTAGAGTCTTTCCACTCTTGAACAGCTTCCTCGACAGATAATCCATCAGAGTCAACTCTAACAAGCATTTTTGCTTGATCACCATTTTGGAATTTCATTTTTTTGAAAAATGCAAGAGCTTCAGCATTTTCAGGTTTTTCCATAACAGCGGGATTCATATAATTCATAGTAAAGTCCTTTGGCCAGTTCGTTGCAGGCCAAGAACCCACACCACAATCTTTCCAGTTGTTAGCTTCTGTAAAAGTTTCACAAGCGTTGTGAGGTGGCAATTGAATACCAACCATTTCATTTTTACCGAAGAAAAAATGCGGTTCCCACAAATACATTAGAAAAGGTTCCTGTCTGTCATAAGCTCCTTGAGCTTCAGCCAATAACGCAACTTCAGTTCCTAGCTCTACTGCCTCAAAATCAAGACCTAAAAGATCCAGTCTTTTTTGATCGTGGCAGTTCCAGCCCGCTACAGGACAACCAATTAATCTTCCCTTTGATCCTGTCTCAACTGTTGCAAACTCTGCTTTGAATTTATTAAGATCTTCCCAGTTTTTAAAGTCTGGGTTAGCGTCAACAAAATATTTAGGAACATAGTAATCTGAGGCTCCAATTATGCCGGTTGTGAAGGCAATTACTTCTCCCGTACCTGAGTACTCTACTACAACCTCACCATCATAAATCAATGGAGCGTTTAGCATTACATCGTCAGCTTCAGCATAACCAGGCCAACTCTCACAAGCAAAGTCTATGTCTCCAGCTGAAATTGCTTCCCATAATCCTGTTCCAGATGGAAAGACAATTCGCTCAACTTTATATCCTAACTCTTGTTCCAAAATACTTACAGCTACCTGACATGTTATTTCTCCACCTGTCCAGTCAGCTACAGCTGCTGTTAAACGTTTAGCGTTCGCAGTACCTGCAGACAAAACCAAGAAAGATGATAAAATAAAGGCAGCAAAAGTTTTTAAAAATAATGACTTATTCATTTATTTTTTCCCCTTTATTAATTAATTAATGAAGAATTCTAACCCAAAAAAGATGAATAAGTAAACTGGTTTATAAGAAATTTTTAATCTAAAGAAGTAAGGTATAGTTAGATTTTATACCTAAATTCCTAATGCATCTCTTTGTTTTTTTGTCCATGCAAGGCTTATTCGATCAATTATCATTGCAAGTAAACAGATCCCTATTCCTGCTGCTAAAGACCTTCCAGTATCAGAGCGTGCTAAACCATTAAATACCTCTAGACCTAGTCCCTTGCCTCCAATTAATGGAGTGACAATTTGCATCGCAAAAGCCATCATGACTGTTTGATTAAAACCCATTACAAGACTTGGAACAGCAAGAGGAAATTTAATTTTATTTAGAGTCTGTATAGTGCTACCTCCAAATGACCTTGAGACTTCAGAATAAGTAGATGAAACTTGTGACAAGCCCAAAACAGTTAGTCTTATAATCGGAGGTATTGAATATATTATTGTTGCTAGAAGTGCTGAAAATGATCCTCCGCCAAAAAACATTAAAACAGGCACTAGATAACAGAAGTATGGAAGTGTCTGCATTGCATCAAGAATAACCTCATTCACATTCTGAAATCTTTTACTGTAAGAAGCAATAATTCCGATAGGAACACCAATGAGAAAACATAGAAGTACTGAAATAAGTACCGATGAAAGTGTAATCATTGCTTCTGTCCAAATATTACATGCACCTATAAATGTTAGAAGAATTATAGTTGTAATTGCAAATTTTATGTTTACAGACCTCCAGCTGATAACAACTAGCGCACCAATTGTAAACCAATATGGAAGATAAGTAAGGTATGTATCTAATGGTCTCAAAAGATATATGACGACACTTGATCTTATAGATTGAGTTATGGTAATGAAAGTAGGATTAACAGTCAGGGCTTTGACACCAGATGAAATTTGATCCTGGATAGACAAATTCCAGTTTTCAGGGAAAGTTCCAATTGGCGCAATGTTCAGGTCGTATATACTTATACCAAGTAAAATTAGTATTCCTGAAAAGAAAAAATAATGAACATTTATAAACTCAGTAATTATTTTACTAAAGTTAATACTGACAATAGAAATTATTAATCCTATTATTGAAGAGCAAATCTTTATTAATCCTGAAAAAATATAGTAAGTGAAAAGATTAATAAATAATAATGGTTTTTCAATTTGTTTTGCCCACCAGTAAATTTCCCATGACTGAGGCAAAAGATAAAACTTTTGGCTATCAGATGGCAATGTCACAGGTTCACTGCTTGCAGCTTTTCCAAACCTATCAAACATGATTGCCATTAATAAAACACAGATTCCCCCTTCTAACGCTGCTCCTACATCTAATTTTCTAATTGCAACCCAAATTTCAGAGCCTAATCCTTGAGCTCCAATAAATGTTGCTAGCACAACAAGCGCCAACGCCATCATTATGGTTTGATTAACACCCATCATTATGCTTGGTAGCGCAAGAGGAATTTGTATTTTAAAAAGTATTTGTCTTTTCGTTGAACCAAATGCAGTAGCTGACTCAATAGTTTCTTTAGGTACCTGACGTATTCCTAAGTTTGTAAGTCGTATAATTGGCGGCATCGAATAAATCATAGTCGCAAGTATTGCTGGAGCTCCTCCAATACCAAAGAAAAACATTGCTGGTATCAAATACACAAACGCTGGCATTACTTGCATTATGTCTAGAACTGGCTTCATGCCTCGCTCAAACCGATCACTTAAAGAGCAAAATATGCCAAGGATTATGCCGACAATGACTGAAAGTAAAACTGACAAGCCCATTAGAGCCAGTGTTTCCATTGCTGAGTCCCACAAGCCAACCATCCCCCAGTACATAGTTCCAAATAAAACTAAAATTCCTAATCTCAAGCCTCCGAAAGCCAATGAAGGAATCAAAAGTAGCGCAGTCACAAATAACCAAGAAGAATCTAGAAGAAAATCTTCTAACATGAAGTAACCCTCTTTTACATAACTAGCAATAAGCCTTGTGATCCACCTATAATGCTCTTTAAGGTAATCCTCACCTTGGTTTACCCAAGCAGTAAATGTAAAAGCATCAGTAATAAAAACAGGGAATTCTGAGACGTCCTCACCTTGAAATACCAACAAAATGGAAACAAATAAGGCAGCTAATATTATGCTAGGTACAAGAAAGCTTTGCGCATTACTTTTAGTAGATAATTGAAACGAAGTATCTTGAGATAGTGCCATATTTTTGTAGTACGATGTTAAAATAAGTTATTCAAAAATCCAGCACATAGTATAACATTCAGCAGATAAAGCACTCAAAAATAATGGAAAAAAATGACAAAATAGTATGCACAAATATATGGAAGTTATTTGGGCCAAATGAAAAAAATGTTCTTACAAATTTAGATAAAAACCTTTCAAGAAGTGAAGTACAAGAAAAGACTGGACATGTGGTTGCGGTTAAAGATGTGAGCTTCTCAGTTCAAAAAGGTGAAACATTCGTTGTAATGGGTTTATCAGGTAGTGGTAAATCTACATTGGTAAGATGTTTATCAAGACTGATTGAGCCAACAGCGGGTGAGGTAAAAATTGACAATCAAGATGTGACACAAATGAGTAATAAAGATTTAACAGATCTTAGACGCAATAGAATGAGTATGGTATTTCAGCACTTTGGTCTTTTCCCTCATCGAAGAGTGATAGAAAATATAGGCTATGGACTTGAAATAAGAGGTGTAAAGAAAAAAGATCGATTAGATAAGTCAATGGAGACGCTTAACCTTGTTGGGCTAGAAGGTTGGGATCAACATTATCCTCGTGAATTATCAGGTGGAATGCAACAAAGAGTTGGACTTGCTAGAGCTCTAACAGTTGATCCAGAAATTCTAATTTTTGACGAGCCTTTCTCAGCACTGGACCCATTGATAAGAAGGGAAATGCAAGACGAGTTAATTAGCATTCAAAAAATGGTTCAAAAAACAATGGTATTCATCACGCATGATTTTTCTGAAGCCATTAAAATGGGTGATCATATTGCGATTATGAAAGATGGAGAAATATCTCAAGTTGGTACACCAGAGGAAATTGTTGCAAATCCCGTAGATCAATATGTAAAAGATTTCACTGAGGATGTTCCAAAATACAAAGTTTTAAGTGCGGGTAAATGCGCAAGAAAAGAATGCTGCGAAGATACAAAAACTCTGTTCGCCAAGGGCAATGAGTGTATTAAAAGTGACGTTAAAATCGATACTTTAATTAATCAGATAGCTGACACTGACAAAAAATATCCTGTAATCGATGCAGTTTCAGGAGAACTAATTGGTGAAATTGATCGTTCAATTGTCTTAAAATCAATGACATCTTAATTTATTAAAATAAATAAACCATGACGCTATTCAATTTGAATAAAGAAGAAATTCTTGCCCCTCAAGATTGGGGCTTCCCTGTACCGATAGCATATGGTCCGGGTAGATTTTCCGAAATAGGAACTTATTGTTCTGAGAATGAGATAACAAATCCACTTATTGTCACTGATAGTGGCAGTGTTGATCTTCCCTTCATTGATAACTTGGTCGAAATTTTAAAAAAATCTAAAATTAATTCAGGTATTTACTCAAAAATTTCACCTAACCCAAGAGATGATGAAATTGCATCAGGAAAAAAACTTTTCAATGATAATAATCACGATGCAATAATTGCCATTGGCGGCGGAAGTGCCATGGATGGTGGCAAGTCAATTTGTCTAACCGCTAATAATGATATTGAGTTATTTGACTTTGAGTGGGAAAAGACACCTCAAGTCATCGGACCTGATAACAAATTTCCTAAACTTATTACAATTCCTACAACAGCTGGAACAGGCGCTGAAACAGAAAGTACAGCAATGGTAACAGATACCAAACAAGGAATTAAACTTTGTATAATGCATCCTGAATTGAAGCCTTCATTAGCATTGCTCGATCCTGAACTAACATTGGGATTACCCTCGAATCTTACAGCATGGACAGGTGCAGATGCAATGATCCACTCAATTGAGGGTTATTGTGTGCCAGGTTTTCACCCCTTGTGTGACGGTGCCGCACTCGAAAGTCTAAACTTAATTTCTAAATCGCTCATTACAGCTGTAGAGGAACCAAATAATCTTGAAGCAAGAGGGGCTATGCTAGTTGCTTCATGCTTGGGGGGAGTTTCTTTTATAAAAGGGCTGGGTCTTGTGCACGCTATTGCGCATATGGTTGGAGCAGAATTTAATACGCATCACGGACTAACTAATGCTATTATTTTGCCAGCAGTTCTAAGATACAACCTCCCAGATATGGAAGAGAAAGTGACGAGAATGGCTCAGGCAATGCAATATAGAGATCATACTGCAAATCATTTCATCGAAAGCATGGAAAAAATACTAGACCGAATTAAGATACCTAAGGGTTTAAATGAAATTGGTGTTCCAGAAGATTGTATTGAGAGAATATCTGAAAAGTCAATGATTGATACAGCCTTTGGCACTAACCCTCGTTCAGCTACACTGGATGATGTTAGAGAGCTCGTCAAGATCAGTATTTTTGGAGCTCGATAAAAAACCTCTTAGATGATTACTCATTTATCTGTTCGGGAACAAATTGATTTAATTTCTAAAAAAAGAAATAAAAGTTGAAGAACTTTTTCAAGAATACTTGTCCAATATTGAAAAGCTTAATCCTAAGCTTAACGCTATTGTGTCACTGAGAGACAAAGATTGGATTATCGATAAAGCAAAGGCACAGGATATACAAAAAGTTAATGTTACAAGAAAACAAATTTTATTTGGACTTCCATTTGTTTCAAAAGAATTATTCGACGTCACTGGATTGCCAACTACTTATGGAATACTTGAATATCAAAATAATTTTCCACAAAATGACTCTTTAATTGTAAAAAAAATAAAGCGTCAAGGTGCCACAATTATTGGAAAATCAAATATGTCAGAACTAGCGATTGGATCTCATACAAAGAATAAATTATTTGATCCAGTTTCAAATCCTTATAATTACAATCTATCACCTGGCGGCTCAAGCGGAGGAGCGTCAGCAGCTGTAGCCAGCTGCCTCATACCATTTTCTGATGGTACGGACATGATGGGCTCTTGCAGAAACCCTGCAGCTTTCACAAATCTATATGGTTTTAGACCATCTCCTGGGCTGATATCTGATAAAAGAGAAACCAGTAAATTTCCTGTATTGACGACTCCAGGTGGAATTGCCAGAACACCTGATGACTTAAGTATTTTTTTAGATGCCGTCGTTGGAAAAGATATGGAAGATCCCTACTCGTTTAACTTTGAGGGTTCATTTCAGTCAATTACCAAAAATTTATCTAGTGAAATAAAAATTGGTTGGATTAACAACTTTGTTGAACACTATTCTTTTGAAGAAGGAATTATTGAATTATGCGAAGCTTCTTTAAATAAACTCGTAGAAACAGACAAAAAAATATTTTTTGAAAAATGCAAAGTTAATATTGATCCAGATAAACTATGGGAGACATGGTGCACTCTCAGATCAAAAATCACATTTAATGATATTTCTGCAATACAAATTAAGGATTTTGATAAATTAAGCTTTCCAGCTAAATGGGAATACGAAGAAGGAAGTAAAGTTACAGATGATCAAGTTTCTAGTTCAATTGATTGGTATCATAATTATAAAAAGTATGTCGATGGTATATTTGAAAAATATGATTTTATTGCTTTACCATCAGCGCAATTGTTTCCATTTAACAAAGAAATAGATTTTCCAAAAAGTATTTCAAAAACCCGGATGGACACATACCATCGCTGGATGGAAGTCACAGTATTCGCAAGTATGTTTCAATTGCCTACCCTCTCAGTACCAGTTGGCTTTAATGATAAGGGGCTACCAATGGGTATGCAATTAATGGGGAAAAATAAATCAGATGAAAAAGTAATACAAATTGGAAAATATTATGAAGAAATCTTTAATCATTCAAAAATAAAACCTAATATAATTAATGGTTAATAAGTTAGTCGATACTCCAAACCCAACTCTTGTTACATTACGCGACAATAAAGCTAAATGGAACCTTCCGGAATATAGAAGAACTGGCTATAGGAATCTTCATAAAATAAACAGATATGGTCTTTTGTTAAGATCAGATTACGTTCTTTTGCTTAATGAAAACAGTAAAGATGAAATAGATAAAATAAACTCAGTAAGAGAAATGACGAGCCATAAATCTTTTTGCTCTTTAGTAGTTGGGAGAGAGCAAGAAATATTTTTTGAGAAATATGCAAAAGATTTCTCTCCTGAAACACCGCATACAATAATGTCAATTTCAAAGATGTTTTTAAATCTATTTGTCGGTGAATTAGTTGAGAAAGGCAAATTGCAACTAGAAAAACCTATTTCTTATTATTTGCCAGATATTGGAGAAGGATATTCAAAAGCGACGGTTCAAAACGTATTAAATATGAACATTATTAATGCTTTTACCGAAGATTATACTGACCCGTATTCAACATCATTTATGCATGAAACTGTTGGTGGCTGGCGAATACCAGATGAAGATAAAGATGAAAAGTTTCAAGAAGATTTCTTGAACAGTATTCAAACAGATGGATCTAATTCTGTAATAAACAATTCTGATAAAGCATTTTATAAGTCAGCAAACAGCGACGTAATTGCTCTACTGATTGAAAAATTAAGTGGGAGAGAGCTGCGAGAGTGGCTTCTCTCGTCAGTAGAAGCAATGGGTCTTGAAGATGGTTTGTATATGGCAACGGATAGAGGTGGGATGCCATGGCTGTCCGGTGGTGGTTGTCTTGTTGCAAGAGATTTGCTACGCATGGGACTGCTTTTCTCAAGAAAAGGTCTTGGGATCAGAAATAGAATAGCTGGCTCTAGTAAATTTATTGATGATACAGTTTCTGAAAAAGGTCCAAAATATATGCACTTAAAAGATGAAAAATATGTTTATTATGCAAATCAAACTATGAAATCTAATAATTGGATTGGGCATTCTGGATATGGTGGGCAATTTTTAATGATTAACTTAGAAACAAAAATTGTTGCAAGTTTTTTTTCTGTTTTAGAAACCGACTCAGCAACTGATGAAGACTATAAAGCAAAAATGATTCTGATGCTTGAGGAAGTAACATCAAAGCAATATTCATAGAAAGGATAGATGATGAGAGGATACGTAATGGTTGGGTCGAGTAATTTGAAAGAATCTAAATCTTTCTACGATGCTGTCCTTGCAGTAATTGGAATAATCTCAATTTATGAGGATGAGGTGTGTGTAGGCTACGCACATGAGGGAAATAGTGATGTTGAGTTCTATATAACCAAACCGGCAAATGGAGAGCCTGTTACATATGGAAATGGTACTCAAATATCCTTCTTAACTAAGTCAACACAGGAGGTTGATAAGTTTCATAAAACTGCTCTCGAACTAGGTGCTAAAAATGAGGGTGATCCCGGGTTTAGACCGAGCGATAGTAAAGTATACTATGCATACATCAGAGATCCAGATGGAAATAAAATTTGTACTTACTCAAATTAATAAATAAATGGATAAATTCCAGTCAATGATTAGAAATTTTTTACATGATTAGGAGTATCATGATTTATTTTTTCTCATTTATTGTTTTTTTTATTTTTTTCTTAATTGTTTTTATATTACCTCAACTTTTCATTAAAATGAAAATTACATTTCCTAATATTCAGATCAATAATGAAGTTGTTGATTATATTAATGATAAAGAAGAAAAAATTGACTCACTTGAACAAAATGCAAAGAAACAAATTATTTGGAATTCAATTTCAAATAAAAAAACAGAGTACGCTATAGTTTATATACATGGAAGTTTTGCCACTGGCTTCCAACAAAAAGAATCCTTAATAAAAATAGCAGACAAACTCGAAGCTAATCTTTTCATATCTAGACTTTCAGGGCACGGTGTTGGTTTTGAGGGGACCAAAGGGGTATCTGCGTATGATTTTATAGAGGACACCGCTGAAGCAATTGCTGTAGGAAACAAAATTGGCGATAAAGTAATACTAATCGGTTTTTCAGCTGGAAGTGGATTAGCAATGCTCGCTTCTCAGGATCAAAAATTAAAAAGTAAGATACACAGCCTTGTTTTAATAGCTCCTCCGACTCTTACTGTTAGACCAATTTTCGTTTTGGCATCGATAGGCCTTCTTTTTAAAAGAACTCACGAATTCAATTTTCCAAAATTCAATGGACTTTCATATGAAGAATGGGGCCCATATTGGGTTAATAAATTTGAAAGCTCGCTTCCAAGAGCATTCTGGAAAGTTTTGTCATCTGTAAAAATAAAAAATGATATTGATCAATTGCCAATGCTTATTTTTTACGACAAGAGAGACCGTGTAGTAAACTTTGAAAGAGTCGAAAAAATATTTGATAAATGGTCAGGTCCAAAAAAAATTATAGATATAAAAGCCGTGAATGGAGGTAGAAATAAGCATAATCTTATAGGCATTTTAAATCCAACCCAAGATGATGTTTTTGTAAATGAAATTCATAAATGGATTTCATCTAACCCTTAAATAGATTTGAATATTTTTCTCTTAAGATATTCTTTTGTACTTTACCCATAGAATTTCTTGGCAATTCCTCCAAAAATATGATTTTTTTGGGCTGCTTATATTTCGCTATTTTATCTTTTAATAAATCTTGTACGTTGCGTTCTTCTAATTTTTTATTATCTGATATCACTAATGCTACAACTGCTTCCCCAAAATCATAGTGATTTATACCAATTACCGCTGATTCTAATATATCGGGTATTTGGTTAATCACATCTTCTATTTCCTTAGGATAAACATTTAGTCCACCGCTTATAATCATATCTTTATCTCTACCAACAATAGTAAAGTAACCATTTTCATCTTTCTTTGCGAGATCACCTGTTATGAAGAAACCATCATCTTTAAATGATTCTTTGGTCTTTTCTTCCATTCCCCAGTACCCCTTGAAAATATTTTCGCCCTTAAGTTCAATAGTTCCTATTTGACCCACTTCTACTTCCTTACCTT
>QCMN01000001.1 GCA_003213715.1 Pelagibacteraceae bacterium AG-422-B15 | reverse complement strand
GTTTTGAGTCTAATAGAATATGGTCAACGAAAGGACAATATTCTCTTATTTTATCTAAATCAGACTTTGTCGATATGCTAAAAGATTTTATAATTTTAAAATTATAAGCTTCATTGATTTTTCTTACTTCATTTAAACTTTCATTTCCGTGTAATTGAATGTGTGTAAACTTCATTTTTGAGTAAGTCATTAAATCATTAGGAGTTGGGTTTACAGTTACTGCAACAGTATTCACTTTGCCATTTATTTCATCTAAAATTTCTGCACATTTACTGATTGATATATTTCTGCTTGAATTTTCAAAAAAAACAAAGCCCAAAAAAGATGCACCACAATTAATTGCGTGTTTAGCAATTTTAATATCTTTTACCCCACAAATTTTAATGTAAGCCTTAGTCACTTTATGCTTTGATAAAAAATTTCAGCTGCTTTTCCAGGTGAGTCAGCTGAAGTTATTGGCCTTCCCACGACAATGACATCTGCACCAAACTCAATTGCTTTCTTAGCTGAAAGAGTTCTCTTTTGATCATTATTATTGTCTGTTTGATTTCTTATTCCAGGTACAATAACTTTTAATTTAGATCCGAATGTTTCTTTAACTTTTCTGATCTCCATTGCGCTACAAACAATACCATCCATTCCACAGTCAAATGCAAGCGCAGAAAGATTATCTACATTTCTATTAACTGTGCCACTCATACCAATTTCATTGATTGAGTCATCATCAAAACTTGTTAGCATTGTGACACCAATTAAATTTGTATTACTATTTAATTCTTTTTTTAAATCGATACATTCTTTTAACATACGGGAACCTCCTGAAACGTGAAGTGTTGTATATGTAGGATTGTAAGAAAGAATATTTTGAAGTGATTTTTTTACTGTATTGGGTATGTCGTAGAGTTTAAAATCTAGAAATAAAGGAAGTTCATATTTTGCAATTTTTTCAATACCCCTGACACCACAAGATGTAAAGAATTCGAGTCCTAATTTGATTCCGCCAATATAAGGTGAAATTTCATTAATAATTCTATCTGCATCATCAATACAACTCGTATCAATAGCACAGTAAATTGGGTTTTTACTCAAAATTTTTGTTTTATGAAATCCTTCTAACTCTCGTTAGAAGAGTTTTCTTGTTTATTTAGTTTTAATCTAAGTTCTTTTCCAGTCTTAAAGCGAGGTATATATTTTTCCTCAACATTAACTGCTTCACCGGTTCTTGGATTTCTACCAGTACGTTGTTTTCTGTGTTGAACTGAAAACGCTCCAAAGCCTCTTAATTCAACTCTTTTACCGTCAGCTAAAGATTGTGTTATTTCATTGAAGATTGTGTTAACAATTCTCTCAACATCTCTTACAAAAAGATGAGGGTTTGCTTCAGTAATATTTTGAATAAGTTTTGATTTTATTAAACTCATATAAATAATTATATGACATTAAAACGTATTGTAAACGATTGATTGTAAAGAATATTTAATCTTCTTTTTTGTCTCTGCCAAGAGCTTTTCCTAGAATAGCGCCTAAGGAAGCACCAGAGTCTTTAGAACCATATTTTTCCATTGCTTCTTTTTCAATTTGTTCTTCCATGGTACGAATTGACAAATTTATTTTATAATTTGCTATATCTATATAAGTGATTGTTGCATCTAATTTATCATTTTTAGCCCAGCGATCCGGTCTCGCATCTGATTTTCTGAGTGCAAGGTCAGATTTTTTTATAATCGATGATGGCCCTTTATCTCCAATTTTGACTTTCACACCAAAATCTCCAGTTTCAATGACCGTGCATGTAACTATATCACCTTTTACTTTATCTCTTATTTCATCAAATGGATTTCCATCAACCTCTCTTACAGAAAGTGCTACCTTTTCATTATCGTTAGAAATTATCTTTACTTTAATTTGATCGCCAACTTTATATTTTTTTATTTCTTCTTTAGGGTCAGCTTCCCACGAAAGATCCTTACTAAAAATAGCACCATCTATTTCCCCATCAAGATTACAAAATAGTATATTATCTTTTATATTTGTAATTGATGTATCTAAAATCTTTCCAATTGGATTTTCATCATTAAATTTCTGCCAAGGATTTGGCATTAATTGTTTGATACCGAGACTTAATCTTCTTTTCTCATGATCAATTTCAAGTATCTGACAATCAACTGATTGAGATCTTGCATATAAATTACCAGGCTTTGAATTTTGTTTTGCACTCCAAGTTAGCATGTCTTTATGACATAGCCCTTCAACACCATTTTCAATTTCAATAAATACTCCATAATCAGCAACATTTGTTACAACACCGGTTACTTTATCGTTTACATTAAACTTATCTTTAACTTTATTCCAAGGATCTTCTTCAAGTTGCTTCATTCCAACAGAAACTCTATTTTTATCAGGGTCAACTTTAATAATTTTTACTTTTACCTGCTGATCAATCTTCAGTACTTCTGAAGGATGACCTATTCTTTTATAAGTAATATCGCTACTATGCAGTAAAGAGTCGTAGCTTCCTAAATCTACAAAGGCACCATAGTCTGTAATAGCTTTAATTTTACCATCAACTATATCTCCAAGCTTTAATTGAAGGAATCTTTCTTCCCTTACTTCTTTATTCATTTCCTCGAGAACAGCTCGTCTACTAACTACAATATTATTTCTCTTTAAATCCATTTTAAGAATCTTAAATTTTTGTGGAACGTCAATTAGGTGACTGACGTCTCTAACAGGCCTTGTGTCAATTTGGCTTCCCGGTAAAAAAGCAGTAACCCCAATTTCGCACGATAAACCACCTTTAACTTTTCCAGTGATTACCCCTTCAACAAGCTCTCCTGACTCAAAAGATTTTTCAATTTCACCCCAAATTTCTTTTGATTTAGCTTTTGATCTTGAGAGAATACATTCCCCGTTATGATTCTCTATTTTATCGAGATATACATCGATAGTATCGCCAATTGATAATTCCTTTTGATCTTTTTGAAATGCAAATTCTCTTTTAGAAATTCTTCCTTCTACTTTAGCACCAATATCAACTATTATTGCGTCGTCTTCAATTTCAGCAATCGTACCTTTAATAATTGTTCCCTCTTTAAGTTTGTTGTTATTTATGGACTCAGCTAATAATGAGTCGAACTCAGTTGATTTGATTTCATTAAGGGATATTTGCTTCATATAATTAATTAATTAAGTGTTCTTTTAATCGCATTAAAAGCCTGTTCTATATCAAGATAACTAGTATCTAGCAATACCGAATTTACTGCAGGTCTAAGAGGTGCAATTTTTCTGTTTAAATCGTTCATATCACGAGCAACTATTTCGTCATAAATTTGCTTTAAGCCAGTTTTTCTGCCCTTTTTTTTAATTTGTAGTTGCCTTCTTTTAGCTCGAACTTTTGCATCTGCCCACATGAAAATTTTGATTTTAGCTTGTGGAAATATCTCTGTTCCAATATCTCTTCCTTCTATAACAGCAAATTTCTTACCTTTAGCATATTTTCTTGGAAATTCTCTTTGGTAGATCATTAGTTGCTTTCTTAGATATTTTTTTGAGGAAATTTCAGATGCAATTTTATCTATTTTACTAGAAAATAATCTATGTGATTTTATGTTTTCATCTGTCAGAGATTTGGCGTACTGAAGTATTTTATATTTATCATTAATATTAATTTTGTTATTAATTATTTTAAATGCTACTGCACGATAGAGTCTTCCACTATTTAACAACGGTACTTCGTAATAATTTGATATTTTCTTTGCAAGAGTTGATTTTCCAACTGAAGCGGGACCATCAATTGCAATTATCTCAACCATAATTAATTTTATAGTAGATAATTTAGGTGTTTTGTGAAATCAGGATAACTGATATTGATACATTTCTTATTATCGATTTTAAGTTTATTGTCGTGAAGCATATTAAGAATAGAAAATGACATAGCTATTCTATGATCTCCAAAAGATTTAATTTTTATGTTTTTATTAACTTTTAATTTTTTACCAAAAATATGTAAATTATTATTTTCTTCCTCAACCGCAACACCAACTTTTTTTAAATTGAGAAGAATACTTTCTATTCTATCACTCTCTTTATGTCTAAGTTCATCTAAGCCTCTCATTGTTGTTTTACCTTTTGCTTGAGAGGCAGCTATAGATAGAATTGGATATTCATCAATTAAATATGCTGACTGCTTAGCTTGAATATTAATTCCTTTTAACTTGCTATATTCAGCTGTTATATTGCCAATATCTTCACCGCAAATTTGTTTTGTTTTTTTTATTTTTATTTTTCCTCCCATACTTTTAAGTACCTTTATAAAAGCAATTCTTGATGTATTAAGCATAACATCTTTTAGTGTAACCTTTGACTTAGGTAAAATTAATGCTCCTACAATAAAAAAAGATGCACTTGAGGGATCTCCTGCAACATCAATATTTTTTGCTTTGAATTCATATGGTCCGTTTAATTCTATTTGAGAAGTCTTATTCTTTTTCTTTTTAATTTTAAATTTAATATTAAGAAACTTCAAAAGCCTCTCAGTATGATCTCTGGTTGCAATATTTTCAACAATTTTTGTTTTTCCATGTATGTTCAAGGCTGCAATAATTAATGCTGACTTGATTTGCGCTGAAGCTTTCATAATATTGTGCTTCATAGGTAACAATTTTTCACTTCCATGTATAATTAGAGGTAAATAGTCTTTTTTTGTAAGATGAACAACTGCTCCAATTTCTTCTAAATGTTTTGTCACCCTTGACATCGATCTTTTACTCAGTGAATTATCACCAATAAAAGTACAATTAATTGGATTTGAAGATACTGCACCTATCATTAAGCGAGCGGTTGTTCCGCTATTACCACAATCCAAAGGTTTTCTAGGTTCAATGAATCCCCCGGTACCATTGCCGTAAACAATCCAGCTATTACCCTCTTTAATTATTCTAATTCCTAATTCCCGTAAAATATTTAATGTACTCATAACATCCTCTGATTCTAATAAATTAGTTATTCTAGCTTTACCTGTACCCATGGCTGATAATATCAGAGCTCTATGTGAAATAGATTTATCTCCTGAGATTTTTAATGAACCTTTGAATTTAACCACTTTTATATTGTCAATTTATGTTCTTAGTCTAAAGTTATATATTATTTATTTTTGAGTTGTATCAAAATTTTACACCGTAAATATTCGAGGAATAATCATGTCAAAAGTTGAGTGGGGGAAAAAAGTAGTATGTTCTAATTGTGAAACTAAGTTTTACGATTTGAATAGAAAACCTGCAGTTTGTCCTAATTGTGGCACTGAATATATCGAGCCCGCTTTAGACTCGACCCCAACAAATGCTAAGCAAGTTTTTACAGATGAAGTTGATACAGTTACTGATACTAATTTAGTAGGAAGTGATGCATCAGAGTCTATCGCGGAGGTTGAAGATTTAGAGATGGAAGATGCTATTGATGACGATACAATTAGTCTTGAAGACTCAGAGAGTGATGATCAAGTCATGTCAGATGAGGTTGATGACTTAGATATAAGTGACAGTGATCACGAAAATATAGAAGAACAATAATTGGGGCTATAGCTCATCTGGGAGAGCGCGTCGCTGGCAGTGACGAGGTGGTCGGTTCAAGTCCGACTAGCTCCACCACTAATACTTAAATGAATCTCCTAAGTAAAATTTACGAGCTTCTTTATTGCCAAGTATAGTGTCACTTTCGCCCTCAGCAATTATTTCTCCTGAATGCATTACATAAGAATAGTCGCAAATATCTAAAACTTCCCTAACGTTATGGTCGGTAATTAAAACTCCAATATTTTTATTCATTAATTGTTTTATGAGAACTTTGATATCATCTATACCTATAGGATCAACACCAGCAGTAGGCTCATCCATAAGTATTATACTTGGATTAGAACAAAGACATCTTGCAATTTCTGTTCTTCTTCTTTCTCCACCACTTAGCATGTGAGGCATTGCTCTTCTTAAATGTGTGAGAGAAAACTCAGTGAGTAATTCTTCCAGCATGTTTTGTTTTTGATCTTTTGGAAGATTCTGAGTTTCTAGTATCGATAGCAGGTTGTCTTCAACTGACATGCCTCTGAAAATTGATGGCTGTTGCGGTAAAAACCCTATGCCTAATTTAGCCCTCTTATACATCGGAAGAGATGTAAGATGAATATCGTCTAGTAATATTTCACCTCCATCACAATCAATTAAGCCCATGATCATATAGAATGTTGTCGTTTTTCCAGCACCGTTTGGGCCAAGTAATCCGATCGTCTTCCCTCGTTCAAGCTTTAGACTCACATCTCTCACTATTTGTTTTTGTGAGAGAGTTTTTCTAAGTTTATTAACTACAAGACCATTATTGGATGAAACTAGTTTAGGTTTTATTGTCATTTTTAAATATCAATTATTAGTTATGTATGCTTCAATCCTATTCGATGAATTACTTTTCATTATACTGGTAGAGTTTTTTATATCTAGATATAATTCGTCGCATTTAACATAATTATTGTTTTCAATAACTTCTACATTACCCAATAATTTAAGTATTTCTGATTTTGGATAATATAAGCCTATATCACCCGATGCAGTAATTTCCTCTTTTATTATTTTAACAGAATTCTCAGCGTTCAATTGCTTTATCTCATTCTCTTTATTATCAAACTTAACAATTAGTTTCTCAGACCAAATCTTTATATCTTTGTTATATGCATACACATCACCTAAAAAAACTGTAATCTTATTCTCACGATCAACTTCAAGATTCTCCGAAGTAATTTTTAGTTCATTTGAATAACTATTTATTATTAGTATTAAGTTTATAATAATAATATTAAAAGATTTTTTAAACATCACTCTGAGGTGTTTATTAATGATTCAACATTTCCAAAATAAGTAATTTTATTAAAATTATTTGTAATAATAGAACTGTCAGACAAAATTAATCCCCTCACACTCTCGTGACTAACATTTTCTGTTAACTCAATAATATCATTTTGCATATCAAATGTTGCATAATTTGAACTAAGTTTTTCTCCATCATCAGTATAAAAAATGATATTCTCTTGTAATTCTATAAAATTATTATCTTGAGAATAATTTCCCTTGTCAGCCTCTAAGTAAATCCATTTGCCATCTTTAACAGTTTTAAATTTACCCTCAATCGCAAATAGTTTTAGTTCATTATCAGATTTTAGCCCCTTCTCCGCTTTTATCTCATAGGTTTTATCGCTTAAACCTTTTTCGGAAAATCTTGGATTATCAATTTCAATAAACACTTCCTCACTATATGTAAGGGACGTTAATATAAATAAAATAGTAAGAGACGATAATAGATTATCTAGATTCAATAACTTAATTAACATATCTTATGCAATCGTGAATATGTACAATACCTATAGGAGACTTATTTTTTTCTTTGTCTACTACAAATAAACAAGTAATTTTATTTTTATTCATTATATTCAAGGCATCAATAACAAATATGTTTTGATTAACTAATTTAGGTCTCTGCGTCATTATCATTTTGGCTTTACTTTCAATTAAATGATTATTTATATTTCTTCTCAAATCACCGTCGGTAATTACTCCAATTAATTCACTTTTTTTATTTTTTACACCTACATGACCAAATGATTTTTTTGTCATTTCAATAATTACAGATTTCATATTTGCATTCTCTGTTACAATTGGCATTTTCTTTTTAGTATGCATGATGTCCTTAACTTGAAGCATCTGTATTCCCAGCGATCCGCCAGGATGTAACTTCTTATAGTCTGAAATTTTGAACTTTTTCAATTTCATCAGAGAAACACATAAAGCATCTCCTACAATCAGTGCCATAGTTGTTGAGGTTGTAGGCGCCATTCCTATTGAACATGCCTCAGCCGCATTTGGTATAATTAAGCTAATATTTGAAGCTTTAATAAGCTCACTTTCAGAATTTGAGGATATTCCTATAATTGAGATTGAGTTTTTTTTGGCAAAATTTAAAAGATTTACCAATTCATTACTGTTTCCTGAATTAGAAATTATAATAAGTGCATCTTTTTTTGAAATAATGCCTAAGTCTCCGTGACTCATGTCGGTTGGAGAACAATATTGTGATGGGGTTCCGGTTGAGCTCATTGTGCTAGATATTTTGCTAGCAATATGACCAGATTTTCCTACTCCAGTGATAATAACTCTTCCTTTTACTTTTGCGAGGGCCCTAACAGCTTTGTCAAAATTCTTATCTATTATCTTATTAAGTTTTTTTATACCTTGTAATTCAGTATTAATAACTTCTTTACCGTTGTTGATTATTATATTTTTTGTCATTTTCTAACTAGAATGTGAGAATATATCATTATTCCAGCCCCTCAAATCTAACTCAACTCGTGTAGGCAAAAATTCTATACAAGCCTGAACAAGCTTTCTTCTATTTTGTCTCTCTAAAATTTCGTCTAATTTTTCTCTAATCTCATGTAAGTGAATTACATCTGTTGCAGCGTAATTAATTTGTTCTTCGGACAAATTTGGATTTGACCAATCACTTGATTGCTGTTTTTTTGAAATATCAATATTCAATAGTTCTTTGCATAAGTCTTTATAGCCATGTCCTTGCGAATAAGTTCTTGCTATTTTTGAACTAATTTTAGTGCAATAAATGTTTTTTATCATGATATTTAAATCATGTTTAATTGCCGCTAAATCATGTCGGGCATAATGAAATATAAATGTTTTATCGCTACCTAATAATTTTTTCAGATTTGGAGCATCAAAATTTTGGTCAATAAATTGAACTAAATGACAATCGCCTTTTCCATCATATAGTTGTATCAAGCAAAGTGGGTCCCTATTAGGTTGTAGTCCCATCATTTCGCAGTCAGCTGCAATAATGTTTGAAAAATTAATGCCATTACTTAAATCATTTTTATGTAAAATAGTTTGCATTGTGTAAGATTTACTCTATTTCAAATCTGTACATAAAGGTATATTTAAAAAATATGAAGAAAAAAACGATCACATTAATTGGCGGATCTGGGTTTTTGGCTAAATATTGTATTTCCCAACTTCTAAATGAGGGTCACAATTTGAAAATTGTATGCAGAAATCCTCATTTGGCTGGTCACTTGAGAATGATGGCGCCAATAGAACAATTAGATATTGTAAAAGGTAACATTATGCTTAAGCATACAATTGAGCCATATATAAAAAACTCGGATGTTGTCATAAATTTTGTAGGTGTTTTAAATGATAGTTCTGGTGGTCAATCTTTCGAAAATTGTCATTCTTTAGGACCTAAAAATATCGCAGATTTGTCTGCAAAATATAAGATTGAAAAATTTATACATTTTTCATCTATTGGAGCTGATATCGAAAGCGACTCAAAATATCAACAATCAAAAGGCTTGGGAGAGAAAAATATTCAAAAGAGTTATCCCAATACAATTATAATTAGACCATCAATAGTATTTGGACCTGGTGACGGTTTCTTTTCTGTTCAAGCTAAATTATTAAAAAATTTACCAGTTGTACCGTTGTTCGCTAATAATAAATACCAATGTGTTTATGTTAAAGATATCGCCACAGCTATAAACAGACTTATTTTAGATGATAAATATAATGGTAAGATATTTGAATTTGGTGGACCAGAAACAATGAGTCTAAAAGAAATATACCAATTAATTTTAGATACTTTAAAAATCAAAAGACTAATAGTTCCAGTTCCATTATCTTTTGCAAACTTTATTGCGTTTATGATGCTGCCCTTACCCTCTCCACTTATAACGTTTGATCAAGTAAAACTTCTTAGAAAAGACAATGTCGTCTCTAAAACTGAATATAGTTTAGAAAAATTAGGAATTGAACCAAGTTCGCCAAAAAATATTATAAGTACATATATTTCATAGTTTAAGTGAAATAAATCAAAATTATTGTTCCAAGTATTATTCGGTAAATTACAAATGGCGTCATCGTATTATTTTTTACCCAATTCAACAATATACTTATTGATAAGTACGCAATAATGAAAGAAATAATAAAACCAGCAAATAAATACAAAAAATTTATTGCAATTGAGTCATTCGCTATTTCAATAGCAGGAATTGAGGCTGATATTAGTATTACAGGTATTGACAAAAGCATTGAAAATTTTGCAGCCTCTACTCTATTTAAGCCAACTATTCTTGAACCCGTATAAACTACACCTGCCCTTGAAGCACCTGGAACAATTGCGAAAATTTGAAAAAAACCAACAATAAGAGATTTCTTATAAGAAAGATTATCTACTTTAAGACCTCCCTCATTAGATCTGATATCTGCAAAATAAAGCGCTAAACCAAAGACTATAGTTGATAGACCTATAAATTGTAGATTTCTAAAGATTTCAGCAAAACCAGATATATAAGCTAAGCCACCAATAAATATTATCGGTAATGATGCAACGATTAAATTTTGATTCATCTTTGTTTTGGATATTTTGTTCGAAGTAAGGAAAGGCAACATAAATTTAAATAAGTTAAGTGCCTCAGTTCTAAAAAAAATCAATACAGCCATCAAAGTGCCTAAATGAAGGCTTATATCGAGAGATAAATTTTCACTTATGTTCATCATTTCTGCACTAATTAGCAAGTGAGCTGAACTTGAAATTGGCAGGAATTCAGTTATTCCTTGAATAATTGCTAAAATAATTACTGGAAAGATATGCATAATAGATATGAAAAAATAGAGTTTTACGCCAAATAGGCAAGCAAAAGTTCTATTTATGTCATAATGTATGACTATTAATATAATATTAGACTGATATAAGACTATTAAAATTATTAATGAGATTCTATATATGTCAATAATTATGACATAATTAAAAGTTATGCTTAAGTTTACTGATCTAAATCAAGAGTATCCAGATAAGAGATTATCAAAAGATAGAAAAAAAGACTTTCGAGAAATCTATGATAATTTCATTAAAAATACTGCAAAAGAGCAGTCTAGCAGATGCTCACAATGTGGCGTTCCATATTGTACAGTCCACTGTCCACTTCATAACCATATACCTGATTGGCTAAAGCTTGCCGCAGAGGACAGGTTGGAAGAGGCTTATGAAATCTCATCAAGTACAAATAATATGCCTGAGATATGTGGCAGGATCTGTCCTCAAGATAGATTATGTGAAGGTAACTGCGTAATCGAGCAATCAGGACATGGATCCGTTACAATTGGCTCAGTAGAGAAATACTTAACAGATAATGCATTTGAGAATGGATGGATTACTCCTCTCAAGGTTGAAAAGAACATAGAAAAAGAAAATAGCATAGGTGTAATTGGTGCAGGACCAGCAGGACTAGCAGCGGCAGAAGAGCTTAGAAAAAAAGGTTACAAGGTTCACGTTTATGATCGTTACGATAGAGCTGGTGGATTGTTAATTTACGGTATCCCAAATTTTAAATTAGAAAAAGATATCGTTCAAAGGAGAATGCAATACTTAAAAGATTCTGGAATTAATATTCATCTCAATGTTGAAATTGGAAAAGATATAAAATTTGAAGACCTTCAAAAAAAACATGATGCAGTTTTAATAGCTACAGGTGTTTACAAAGCCAAAGAAATTAACCTAGGCGAAAGTACAAGTAAAATAATTCCAGCATTAGAATACTTAACCGCATCTAATCGAAAAGGACTTGGAGATGAAGTTAAGAAATTTGATGAAGGTGAGTTGGATGCAAAAGGTAAAGACATTATTGTCATTGGTGGCGGTGACACAGCAATGGACTGTGTACGAACTGCTGTAAGACAAAAGGCTAAATCTGTGAAATGTTTATATCGTAGAGATAAAGAAAATATGCCTGGCTCTGCAAGAGAGGTAAATAATGCTGTAGAGGAAGGCATCGAATTCATGTGGCAATCTCTTCCAATTAATATGAATGTTATAAAAAATGCTTACCAAATTGAATGTGTCAAAATGAGATTGAGTGAGCCTGATGCCGATGGAAGAAGAACACCTCAACAAATAGATGGATCTGATTTTAATTTGAAGGCTGATATGGTCATAGCTGCTCTAGGTTTTTCTCCCGAAAATTTACCCGTTCTTTTTAATGTTAAAGACTTACCGGTGACAAAGTGGGGCACAGTAAGAGTTGGTTTCAATACTATGATGACTGATATTGATGGAGTCTTTGCTGCAGGAGATATTGTTCGAGGGGCTTCATTAGTAGTTTGGGGAATAAGGGATGGTCGAGATGTGGCCAATTCAATACACAGTTATATCGAAGCTAAAAAACTGGCAGAGGTTAGTAAGGTTAAAGCATCATGAGCTCAGATTTAAATAGATACAGAAAAAATAAGCAAGTCTTGGAAGAAGGGCACCTTTATAATCCTAAACAAGAGCACGATGCATGTGGTGTTGGCTTTGTAGCATCAGTTGATGGAAAGCAAAGAAGAGAAGTTGTAGAAGGCGGTATCGATGCGCTAAAAGCTGTGTGGCACAGAGGTGCCGTTGATGCTGACGGTAAGACAGGGGATGGTGCCGGCATACTTACGCAAATACCTATAAACTTCTTTGATGACGAAATTGCTAAAACTGGTCATGAAAAAAGAGATGAGCCTCTAGGCATTGGTATGATGTTTTTGCCAAGAAACGACTATGCAGCATTAGAAAAATGTCGAACAATAATCGAGTCGGAACTTCTTGATCATGGGTACTACATATATGGCTGGAGACAGGTGCCCATTAATAATAGTGTTATTGGTGATAAAGCTAATTCAACTAGACCTGAGATTGAGCAGGTTATGTTCGTTAATAACATTGAAAGAGAAAATAATTTTGATTATTCAAAAGAATTATATCTAGTAAGACGTCGACTTGAAAAGAGAATAGCAAAACAGCAAATTAATGGATTTTATGTATGCTCTTTAAGTTTTGAGTCAATCATCTACAAGGGACTATTTTTAGCTGAACAACTTTCCATATTCTATCCTGATTTAGCTAATAATAATTTTGTTTCTTCTTATGCAGTGTTTCATCAAAGATATTCTACAAATACCTTTCCATCCTGGGGTTTGGCGCAGCCATTTAGAATGTTGGCTCACAATGGGGAGATAAATACAATTTCTGGAAATACAAACTGGATGAGAAATCATCAAACAAGAATTACATCAGAAATTTTTGGTGATGATAGTGAACAAGTTAAACCAATTATAGAAAAAAATGTTTCTGACTCTGCCGCCTTAGATGCCGCATTTGAATTATATGTTAGAGCTGGAAGATCAGTTCCTCTTGTTAAAACTCTTCTAATACCAGAGGCATGGTCAAAAAGAAGTGAACTGATGCCAATCGAGCATAGAAATATGTATGAGTTTTCTAACGCTATTGTTGAACCATGGGATGGACCTGCCGCAATAGCTGCAGTTGATGGAAATTGGATTATTGGTGGTATGGATCGAAATGGTTTAAGGCCAATGCGGTACTCTGTATCAAATGATAAAATAATATACGTTGGTTCTGAAACAGGAATGGTCAGAGTTGATGAATCGAAGATTGTTGAAAAAGGCAGACTGGGCCCTGGAGATATAATTGGAATAAATTTAAAGGAAGGAAAAATTTATCGTAACTCAGATTTAAAAGACTATCTTGCGAAAGAAGCTCCTTATGAAGAGTATGTCAAAAAAATAATTAGACTAGATAAAAGTGTAACAGTTTCAAGAGAGTCGACAGTTATAGAAGCTGAAAAATTAAGAAAGAGAATGATTGCGGCTGGTTTCACAATGGAAGAACTAGAGCTTATTCTTCATCCAATGGTAAGTGATGCCAAGGAATCTACTGGAAGCATGGGTGATGATACTCCTGTTGCTGTATTATCAGACAAGTATCGGCCTTTATCTCATTTTTTTAGACAAAAGTTTAGTCAGGTAACAAACCCTCCAATTGATAGTCTAAGAGAGCAAAGCAGAATGAGTTTAAAAACTCGATTTGGAAATTTGCAAGATATTCTATCTCCCAATCCGTATGAAGAAAATGTTTTTGTAATTGATAGTCCATTTATAACAAATGGATTGTTCAAAAAGATTTCTACTCGAGGACAAGAATCTACAACTGTGATTGATTGTACAGTTCATAAGGATAATTTTAATTTAAAAGAGGAAATAAAGCGTATTCAATTCGAGTCAGAGACTGCAGTTTTAAGCGGAAAGTCTCATATCGTGCTGTCTGATATTAGTGCGGATCACGACAAATTATCTTTACCAATGATATTGATCACCGCTGCAGTTCACACAGATTTGACACGTAAAGGTATAAGATCTTTTGTATCATTGCACGTAAGGTCTGCAGAGTGTCTGGATACTCATTACTTTGCAGTACTCATTGGTGTTGGTGCCACGACAGTAAACCCATACCTAGCATTAGACTGTATTTATGAAAGACAACAAAAGGGACTTTTCGGAAATTTATCTTACGAGGAATGTGTTGAGCGATATAAAAAAGCAGTAGACCAAGGCTTGCTTAAAGTTATGTCTAAGCTTGGAATTTCAGTTATTAGTGCTTACAGGGGCGGATTTAATTTTGAAGCTGTTGGCTTAAGCCGCTCAATGGTCAATGAATATTTCCTTGGTGTACAAAGTCGTATGTCAGGCATTGGCCTATCTGGAATTGAAAAAAAACTAACCGATCTTCATAATTATGCGTATTCAGATAGCATGCAAACATTGCCTATCGGTGGTATATATCGGTACAGAAACGGTGGTGAAACTCATGCTTATGAAGGCAAGTTGATACACCTTCTACAAACAGCGGTTGCGGATGACTCTTATGAGATGTTTAAAAAATATTCAAACTCCATGAGCAACTTTGCTCCAATCAATATTAGAGATTTGCTCGAGTTTAAAGAAAGTGAAAGTTCAATCGAATTAAGCGAAGTCGAGTCAATAACTTCTATCAGAAAGCGCTTCGGTACAGGAAGTATGTCACATGGAGCACTTTCAAAGGAGGCCCATGAAACACTAGCAATAGCAATGAACCGGATCGGAGGTGCTTCTTGTTCAGGCGAAGGTGGTGAATCGATTGAAAGATCGAAGCCTCTCAATAATGGAGACAGTGCCAACTCAAGAGTAAAACAAGTAGCTTCAGCTAGGTTTGGTGTAACAACTGAATATTTGAATAACTGTGAGGAAATAGAAATTAAGATAGCGCAAGGAGCTAAGCCTGGTGAGGGTGGTCAGCTTCCTGGATTTAAAGTAACTGCTGAGATAGCCAAGCTTCGCCACTCAACAGAAGGTGTTACACTAATCAGCCCTCCACCACATCATGATATTTATTCAATAGAAGATCTTGCTCAACTTATTTATGATCTTAAACAGGCAAACCCAGATGCTAGAGTTTGTGTAAAGCTTGTAGCATCATCTGGAATTGGAACAATAGCGGCAGGTGTTGCGAAGGCTAAAGCTGACGTCATTTTAATTTCAGGGCACAATGGTGGCACTGGAGCAAGTCCTCAAACAAGTATTAAATACGCGGGTATCCCGTGGGAAATGGGCTTAACAGAAGTGAATCAAGTTTTAACACTCAACGGCTTAAGGCAAAACGTTGTGCTTAGAACTGATGGAGGTATCAAAACAGGTCGTGACGTTGTAATTGCTGCAATCATGGGCGCAGAGGAGTTTGGTGTTGGCACAACTTCACTCGTTGCGATGGGCTGTATAATGGTAAGGCAATGTCACTCAAACACATGTCCAGTTGGAGTTTGTACCCAAGATGAGGACTTAAGGGCGAGATTTTCAGGTAGCCCTGAAAAAGTGGTTAACCTTTTTAGCTATATAGCTGAAGAGGTAAGAGAGATCTTAGCAAAACTTGGATTCAAAAGCCTAAACGAAATTATTGGAAGAACTGACCTTTTGTATCAAATATCAAGGGGATCAACTCATTTAGATGACTTAGACCTTAATTCATTGCTCATTCAAGCGGAAAAGGATCCAAACGCAGAATACTTTAACCACTCCATTATCAATGACGTTGGGTCAACACTTGACCAAAAAATTATTGAGGATGCATCTAAATTTTTACAAACAGGTCAGAAAACTGAACTAAACTATCCCATTAGAAATACCGATAGAGCTGTTGGTACAAGATTATCATCGACTATATACAGAACTTTCAAAGATAAAGAAGTTAATAAAGAGCATTTAACCATCAATCTAACGGGGTCAGCGGGTCAGTCACTAGGAGCTTTTGCTATTAAAGGACTAAAAATAAATCTTTATGGAGACTCAAATGATTATGTTGGTAAAGGTTTATCTGGTGCAACTATTTCAATTCGACCTCATAAGAATAGTAATTTAGTTACAAATGAAAATACAATAATCGGAAATACAGTTCTTTACGGTGCCACTTCAGGAGAGTTATATGCCGCTGGGCAAGCAGGTGAGAGGTTTGCCGTTAGGAATTCAGGGGCGATTACAGTTGTAGAAGGATGTGGCTCTAACGGCTGTGAGTACATGACTGGCGGCACTGTTGTTGTGCTTGGAAAAACTGGAGATAATTTTGGAGCAGGTATGACAGGAGGCATGGCTTTTATTTATGATGAGGATAAAAAATTTAATCAGAGAGTTAACGCTGAAACTCTAATTTTTGATACTATAGCATCTGATTATTGGACAAATGAACTTAACCAAATTATTCTTTCACATTATCAAAATACAGGAAGTCTTCATGCGAAAAGCATATTAGACAACTGGGAAACTGAAATACAAAAATTTATTCACGTATGTCCAAAAGAGATAGTAAACATTCTTCCTCAGCCATTAGAATTCAAAGATCATTTGAAGAAAGTCAACTAGATAAAAGTAATAAACTTAAAAAAATAATAGAGCAGCATGGTTTTGATACTTTTGGTATTGTAGATATAAACCCGAACTTGGATTTTAAAAAAGAACTAGACGAGTTCTTGGAAAAAAATCATCACGGCGAAATGGTATGGATGGAGAAAAGATCCAATTATAGGTCTAATCCAAACGTTTTGTGGGATGAAGCTCAGTCAATAATTGTTCTTGGGATCAACTATCATTTTGAATGTAATTCACTCGAGTTATTGTCTGAAAAAAACAAGGGTATAATTTCTGTTTATTCGAGAAATTCTGATTATCATAAAATAATTAAAAAAAAATTGAAAAGTCTTTCAATGGAAATCTCAAAGTTGCTTGATTGCAGTTTTAAATACTTTGTTGATACAGCACCTGTTATGGAAAAGCCTATTTCTATGAAAGGTGGCATTGGTTGGCAAGGTAAACATACAAACCTAGTTTCAAAAGACTTTGGTTCATGGTTATTTCTTTCATCGATTTTTGTTGATAAAAAAATAAATAATACTCACCCAGAAATTGACCATTGCGGTTCATGTACAAACTGTATTGATATATGTCCAACTAATGCAATTGTTGAGCCATACAAATTAGATGCGACTAAATGTATTTCATATCTCACAATAGAACATAAAGGAATTATAGATAAAAATATGAGAAAACTAATTGGAAATAGAATTTATGGCTGTGATGATTGTTTAGCAGTTTGTCCCTGGAATAAATTTGCAAAAAAATCTAAAGAAATTAGTTTTTATCCAAGAGATGACCTTATCAAGCCTGATTTAGGTGATTTTTTAAGTTTAACAGATGAAGATTTCAGAAAAAAGTTTTCTAAATCCAGCATTAAAAGGATTGGAAGAGATAGATTTTTAAGAAATGTATTGATCGCAGTTGGAAATAGTAAAGAAAAAAAATACAAGAAAGATATTGAGGCACTTTTAGAAGATGAATCTTCTACTGTAAGAGCAATGGCTGTTTGGTCATTAAAGCAAGTAATTGATAGTAATCATATCGAAAAATATAAAAAAAAATATTTCGCTCTTGAAAAAAATGAAAATGTCCAAGAAGAATGGTTAAATTAAACTTATGATTTTTATTTTTGGTTATGGATATACAGCCAAACATCTTGCAAGCAAGGTAAGTGATAAAAAAATTTTTGCCACTTCTCGAAAGCTAAATAGTTTACAAATAAATCAAAAAAACATTCAAATTATTGACCCTTTGAAGACCCCAAATATTCTCGAAAAATATAAAAATGAAATAACTCATTTAGTTATATCTGTGCCACCAGATCAAAGTGGTGATATTTTTTTAAAAAATATAAATTTTAATTTACATGAATTAATTAATCTTAAATGGATTGGCTACTTATCTGCCACCAGTGTTTATGGCGATCATGACGGTCAATTTGTGAGTGAAACCTCAAGATTACTCGCTAAGTCTAAAAGAGGAATTAGCCGCCAGCTTGCAGAGGATCAGTGGAGTCAGTTATCTAAAAAATATAATCTACCCTTACATATTTTTAGAATTGCTGGCATATATGGACCAGAAAGAAATATTCTTGGGAGAATTCAATCTCGAAATTTCACAAGAATAATAAAAAAGGGACATTTTTTTTCAAGAATATACATCAACGATTTAACAAATATTATTTTAGCTTCAATGAATAAGCCGAATCCTATTTCTATATACAATATTGCTGACGACTGTCCGTCGACTCTTGATGATGTGATTGACTATATTTCAAAAAAGATTTCAATTACCATACCCAATGAAGTTCTTTATGAAACGTTAAGTAAAAAAGAGCAAACAGAAAGTTTTTTTTCTGAAAATAAAAAAGTGAACAACAGGCTTATCAAAGAAGAACTTGGTATTATTTTAGAATATCCCTCATATAAAGAAGGTTATAATCAAATCATTAATTTAAATAATTAAATTCCTGTATTTGACTCAACTTGTAATCTACTAATTGCGATCCCAATTACTACAAGTATAACACCAATTAATAATGAGAATTTCAGTGGTTCATTCATTAATGCCCAGCCATAAAATATTCCAAATACAGGAATTAAATATGCCACCTGCATCATGAAAGTAGTTCCCGCAGTTCTAATCAATATTTGTCTCAGACTAAATGCTAAGCCAGTTGGAATTATACCTAAATAAAACAATGCAGAAATCGCCGTAAGATTCAATTCATAATTTATTGGTTCAGCAAATAATAGCATCAATGGAATAAGCCATATACTTCCCCATGCGAGCGTATTCATCGTAACCATATCAGAAGGCAAGTTTGAAACTTTTCGAATAATTAAATTTGATACCACATATGAACAACCCGCTAAATAAATCGCTAGAGCGCCGATAAAACTTGACATATCAGTTACAAAAACTTGCACGCCAACCGCGAACACAACTCCAGAAAAACCAATTATAGTTCCTATCATTTTTCTAAGGTTTAATTTTTCATCATCTGTAAAATAATGTGCCAATATCAACGCAAGAAAAGGGTTGGCTGACATTATAATGACACCTATGTTGCTAGGCAGAGTTAATAATCCGTAAGGGATCAAAGTGAAAGGGATTGCGGCGTTAAATAATCCAATGATTGCGTAAGTAAAAGTATTTTCTTTAAAAAGCTGAAGGTTTCCTGCTCTATATAGAACTGCTAAAAGAAGAAAAATCGCCCCAATAAATGTTCTAAAAAACCCTATTTCAATTGGATTAAACATAGAGTTACAAAACTTTATGGCCACAAAAGAGGCTCCCCAAACAGCACCAAGAAATACCAAAAGTGAATAATTATTAAGAGTTGAATTCATTACAATAATTCTTCGATATTTTTGTATAAAGTATTTAGATCAGTTTCTCTTGAAAGACTATGATCTCCATCTTCAATAATTGTCAGTTTTTTATTTTTACTTTCCAATAATTCAATAATTTTCTCAGAGGTTGTAAAACTTACTACCTGATCTTTCCTTCCATGAAGAAGCCTTACAGGACAAGAGATATTTATTGGCTTTGTTAAGAGCATATTTTTTTTTCCATCTTCAAGAAATTTATAAGTTATGGTGTAATCTTCAGCGTACTTATCCCAATTAATTATAATTTTACCTTCAGACTTAATTTGTTTTTTTTGTTCAACGCTTAGCCTATTCCATTCACCTACAACAAAATCCGGTGCTGATGCTATACCCACTAGACCATGTACATAATTTGATTTTTGCTTAGATACGATCAAAGAAATCCATCCACCCATACTCGAACCGATAATAATATTTTTATTTGATTTAAATTTTTCAAATATTTCAGTTGCTTCTATTGACCACTTACTAATTCCGCCGTCTTCAAATCTACCCTTTGACACGCCATGACCAGAATAGTCAAATCTCAAAAAATTCAATTTATTTTCAATGCACCATTTACTCAAAGCAGTTGCCTTAGTTCCATCCATGCTTGAGCTGTACCCTCCAAAGAAGAAAATTGTTGTATGAGACTTTAGATCATCTTTTGAATAAGCGATTTGTTCATCAAAAGAAGAATTGATGTAATTAATTTTATTTTGCATAATGATTTACTATTAATCATTTAACTATTAGAAATACTATATGCAATCAAAAATTTGCGTATTACAAGTAATACCTAATCTTGATGTAAGTGGTGCTTCTCAAGGGTGTGTTGATGTTGCAAATTTTTTGTCAGAGAAGAACTATAATTCTTATATTCTTACTCATTCAGGACCTAAATCAATAGAAGTAAAAGACTCTAATGAAAAAGTTTTTTATGCCCCCGTTAACTCTAAAAACCCACTTAAAATTTTTTTTAATACAATTAAAATTATACAACTTATTAAAAAACTAAATATAACAATTGTTCACGCTAGAAGTAGAGCACCTGCATGGAGTTCATACTTTGCATGCGTTGTTACTGGCGCAAAATTTATTACTACATTTCATGGTACATACAACTTTAGTAACCCACTAAAAAAATACTATAACTCCATTATGTTAAAAACAAATGGAACAATAGCAATTTCAGAATTTATTAATGATCATATAAATAATTGTTACCCAACTAAAAATTATAATATTAGAACTATTTCTAGAGGCATAGACTTCAATTTTTTTGATCCAAATAACGTTAAAGCTCAGCAGGTAGAATTAATTATAAAAGAATTCAATATTGATTATGATGCTATTAAGATCCTTCTTGCTGGAAGAATAACGGGGTGGAAGGGACATAAACTTCTTCTTCAAGCGATTTCTTCTATTATTAAAAAAACAAATCATAAATTCGAGATAATTTTTGTTGGTCCTGATGAAAATTATAAACTAAAGAATTCACTAAAAAATTTTGCAAATGAACACAACCTTTCACAATCTCTGCATTTTGTGGGCTCAAGAACTGATCTGAATAATTTTTATAGTTTGGCTGATTTAGTAATATCTGCGTCAACTGATCCAGAAGCTTTTGGTAGAATTTCTGTTGAGGCCCAAGCAATGGGTAAATTTGTAATAGCGTCAAATCATGGAGGGTCAGTCGAGACAGTGAATAACGGTGAAACAGGCTACTTATTTGAGAATAATAACGCTGAGGATCTATGCAAAAAAATTATTGATGCAATTTCTAATGAAAAATATAAATCACAAAAGACTTCAGAAGCATGCATTGCACATGTTAGAGAAAAATATTCAAAAATTAAAATGTGTGAGGAAACAATAAATTTTTACAAAGAAGTTATAAATTAAATGGTTAAAAATATTTTGGTAATTAAGCACGGTTCTTTTGGAGATATTATTCAAATAAATGGATGTTTAAAAGATATTCGAGAGCATTACTCAAAACATAAAATATATATCTTAACTACACCGGCATTTAATAATTATTTTGGTAAGTGCCCTTTTATTGATGAAGTAATTTTAGATAAGAGGAAGTCTCGATGGAATTTAACTTACCTATATCAATTGAAGAAAGTTTTCAGCAAATATGAATTTGAAAGAATTTTTGATTTACAAAATTCCCATCGAACTGAATTTTATCGAAAGTATCTATCTTCTTCTGAATGGATCTCTTCAAGGACAATGTTAAGATTTAATGAAACAAAAGAAGAATTTGATAAAAAAAGTATTTTAGAAAGATTTAAATTACAATTATCAAGATCAAAAATAGATACGCAGTTCGCGGAAAAACCCCAAGTTTCTTGGATGATAGATGATGATTTTCATATTTCTTCTGAAATTAAAAAAAATTACATAGTTTTATTTCCTTTTTGTTCTCCAAAACATCATCAAAAAATCTGGCCTTATTATGAAGAGCTCATTTCAAAGCTTAAATCAAAGTTATTTGAAATAGATATTGTTATTGCTCCAGGACCAGGAGAAATAAATGCAGCAAGAAAATATAATGTAAAGTTATGTTTACATAACAATCAGCCAACAAATTTTTTTCAATTAGCGAAATTGCTTATTGGTGCAAAATATGTAATTTCAAATGATACAGGACCTGCACATTTAGCCGCTCACTTAGGATGCAGAGGTTTAGCATTATTTGGTGGCCACACTACACCAGAGAAAGTAAGTATTGAAACAGGCAGTTTTTTATCAATTTCTTCCAAAAATATTAGAAATATTAGTATGGAAGAAGTCTTCGATAAAATAGATTCTCATTTATAGATAGATGATATAATACTTAAGCCTTATGAGTAACGAAGAACCATTTATAAATACTTTAAGACATGATACTGCCCATGTTTTAGCTATGGCTGTACAGGAGTTGTTTCCTGATACGCAAGTTACGATTGGCCCAGTAATTGAAAATGGTTTTTATTATGATTTTGACAGAAAAGAGCCGTTTACCGAAAAAGATCTTGGAACCATTGAAAAGAAAATGAAAGAGATTGTTAATCGTAACGAAAAGACTTCATTCAAAGTAATGAACAGGGAAGATGCGATTAAGCTATTTTCTGATAAGGGAGAGAACTATAAGGTAGAGATTATTAAGGACCTACCTGAGAGTGAAGAACTCAAAGTATACTATCACGGTGACTGGTTTGATCTTTGCAAGGGGCCTCATCTAGAATCAACAGGTAAAATTGGAAAAGCATTTAAATTGACTAAAGTAGCAGGCGCTTATTGGCGTGGAGATTCAAATAACCCCATGCTTCAAAGAATTTATGGAACAGCTTGGGAGTCTCAGGAAGAACTAGATAATCATCTAAACATACTTAAAGAAGCTGAAAAAAGAGATCACAGGAAACTTGGAAGAGAATTAGATTTATTTCATTTTCAAGAGGAAGCTCAAGGTTCAGTTTTCTGGCATAACAATGGTTGGACATTGTTTAGGACACTTATTGATTATATGCGTCAGCGACAAGAAGAGGCTGGGTATGAAGAAATTAATACACCAGATATAATGGATAAGTCCTTATGGGTAAAATCAGGGCACCTCGAAAAATTTGGTGACAATATGTTTACTACTGAACCAAGAGAGGATCGAGTATATGCTCTCAAGCCAATGAATTGTCCTGGTGGGGTACAAGTTTATAAACAAGGACTTAAAAGTTACAGAGACCTCCCCTTGAGAGTTGCTGAGTTTGGAAAAGTTCACAGATATGAGCCATCGGGTGCTCTTCATGGTTTAATGAGAGTCAGGGCATTTACACAAGATGATGCACATATATTTTGTACTGAAGACCAAATTACCGAAGAAAGCAAAAAGGTATGCGATCTAGTTTTAAGTATTTATAAAGATTTCGGATTTGAAAATGTATCAATTAAATTTTCTGACCGTCCTGAAAAAAGAGTGGGCAATGATGATGTATGGGACAAATCTGAGGCTGCTCTTCGTGAGGCAATGGAAGCTACAGGATTAGAATATACTTTAAATCCAGGTGAAGGAGCATTTTATGGTCCGAAACTAGAATTTATTCTCAAGGATGCAATTGGAAGAGAATGGCAGTGTGGAACGTTGCAAGTTGATCTAAATTTACCTGAAAGACTTGATGCTACTTATGTAGGCGAAGACGGTTTAAAGCACAATCCAGTTATGTTACACAGAGCATTATTTGGATCTTTAGAGCGTTTTATTGGAATTTTAATAGAGCATTACGCTGGTAATTTGCCTATTTGGTTGTCACCAGTTCAGGCTGTGGTAGCGCCGATTACTTCTGACATAAACGAATATGCAGAGAGTGTTTTTTCATCTCTTAAAAATAATGGTATTAGAGTTGAAAAGGACTTAAGAAATGAGAAGATAAGCTATAAAATTAGAGAAAACTCTCTAAAAAAAATACCTTATCAATTAATCCTAGGTAAGAATGAAATGGAAGACAATACTATAACATTGAGGGAGTTTGGTAATGACAAGCAAGAAAAAATTAAATTTGAAAAATTAAATGATTTTTTTCAAAAAAAATGTATGATGCCGTTTCATCAATAGACAAAGGAGATTAAAATAGCACTTCAAAGAAAAAATAATAGAGCCCAGCTATCTGCTAAAGGTCCAAAGTTTCGCATAAACGAATTTATAACTTCTTTCACTGTAAGATTAATTGATGAAAAAGGTAACAACTTAGGGGTTGTTAATACTGATGAGGCGATGCAAAAAGCTTCAGATGCAGGCCTTGATTTAGTTGAAGTATCACCACAAGTTGACCCCCCTGTTTGCAAAATTCTTGATTTTGGAAAATTTAAATATGAGGCCCAAAAAAAAGCTAGTACGTCCAAGAAAAAACAAAAAGAAATTACAATTAAAGAAATTAAGATGAGACCGGGAATTGATGTTCACGATTACGACTTCAAGGTAAAGGCTGCTCAAAAATTTATCGCTGCAGGCGATAAAGTAAAATTTACTATCCGATTTAAAGGTAGAGAGTTCGAACATCATGATATTGCTGAAAATTTGATGGAAAGAATTCGCGAAACAATGGGTACGACAAGTAAAATCGAGCAAGAGCCAAAACTTGAAGGTCGCCAATTTACCATGATTTTCACTGCAAATTAGCAGCAGTAGTTAATTCTTATCATTAATAAAAAACTTTTGATTTTTTCTTACCTAGGGTCTATAAACCGTTCATCCAATATGAGTAAATTAAAAACAAAAAAAGGCGCTAACAAGAGATTTAGGCTTACAGCTTCTGGTAAAGTTAAATCATATCAAAGTGGAAAAAGACACGGTATGATTAAAAGAACAAATAATCAGATAAGAAACCAAAGAGGTTCTACAATTTTATCTGATCAAGATGCCCGAATAGTTAAAAAGTTTTTACCCTACGCTTAATAAATAGGAAGATATAATGGCAAGAGTTAAAAGAGGAGTTACTGCACACGCAAGACATAAAAAAGTAATTAAGCAAGCCAAAGGATATAGAGGCAGAAGAAAGAATACTTTTAAAGTCGCAAAGCAAGCTGTAGAAAAATCAATGCAGTATGCCTATCGTGATCGAAGAGTAAAAAAAAGAGAGTTTAGATCACTTTGGACACAAAGAATAAATGCTGGAGCCAGATTACATGGAATTTCTTATTCAGTTTTCATGAATGGTCTTAAAAAATTAAACATCGAATTAGATCGTAAAATTTTAGCTGATCTTGCTATGAATGAACCTACTTCTTTTGAGCATTTAGCAAAACAGGTTCAGTCCTCAGCCAAATAATTCATTTGGCATCATATTCTCAAGCATATTATTATTACAGAAAAAACTAAATCTGATATTGTTGTTCTACGATGAAAGATTTTAGAGAGTTAGAAACTGAAATAAAAAAAGCTTCAGATAAATTTACAAATATCGAAAGCATAAATGAATTTAAGATAAAATTTCTTGGTAAGAAAGGTATTATTTCCCTCGAAATGAAAGAGCTAGCCAGTCTTTCTGGTGATGAAAGAAAGCAGTATGCTGAAAAATTAAATAAAATTAAAGACTCTGTTCTAAAAATAATAGCTTCAAAGACTGAAGAGTTAAATAGCGAGGAATTAGAAAAAAAACTTAACTCTGAAACTTTAGATATCACTCTATCTACTTCAAAGTCATACGGAACTATTCACCCAATCAGTCAGGTTATAGAGGAAGTTATAACTATATTTGGCGACTTAGATTTCTTTGTTGCTGAAGGACCTGAAGTTGAAACCGATTACAATAATTTTACTGCTTTAAACACATCTGAACACCACCCTGCACGACAAATGCATGATACTTTTTATGTTGAAACTGAGACTGATGGAATGCCAAATGTTCTGCGAACTCATACCTCGCCAGTTCAAATAAGAAGTATGTTAAAGCAAAAACCACCAATTCGATTAATCGCTCCTGGAAAAACGTTTAGATGTGATAATGATCAAACGCACTCTCCTATGTTCCATCAAGTTGAGGGTTTAGTAATAGATCAAGAAAGCAACATGAGCCACCTCAAAGGTTGTTTAGAAATATTCCTCAAGACTTTTTTTGAGACTGATAAATTAAATATGAGATTTCGACCTAGTCATTTTCCCTTTACTGAACCATCTGCAGAGGTTGATATTGGATATACTAAGAAAGGAAATCAATTAATTATCGGAGAGGGCGAGGATTGGTTGGAAATTTTAGGATGCGGAATGGTTCATCCAAACGTGCTTGAAAATGTAAATATCAATTCAAATGAATATCAAGGCTATGCATTTGGTATGGGTATAGAGAGGCTTGCAATGCTCAAGTACGGAATTAGTGATTTAAGAACTTTCTTTGATAGTGATCTTAGATGGAATAAGCATTATGGCTTTTCACCTTTAAACATACCTTCGATCATAGGAGACTTAAGCTAGATGAAATTTAGTTATTCTTGGTTAACTGAGCATCTTAAGACAAATGCTCATTTCGAAGAAATTGAAAAGAAACTCACTTCTATCGGTCTTGAAGTTGAAGATATTCAAGATACGGGTAAAGCATACAAGGATTTTATTGTTGGACAGGTGCTTGAAGAAAAAAAACATCCAAATGCGGATAAATTAAAACTATGCAAAGTTGATATTGGTAAGGAAAAGGTTGATGTAGTTTGTGGTGCACCAAATGTAGAAAAAGGCATGAAAGTGGTTTATGCGCCAGTTGGCTCAACTATTCCGGTTAATCAAATAAAAATTAAAGCTGCCAAGATTAGAGGGATAGAATCCTATGGAATGATGTGTTCAGAATATGAACTTGGCATCTCAAATGAGCATGATGGAATAATTCGACTTGAGGAAAAAGAAACTATTGGAAGATCTTTTTCAGAGATTTATGGCCTTAATGATATTGTAATAGAAATTGGTATCACTCCTAATCGACAAGATTGTCTAGGTGTAAAAGGAATTGCCCGAGATCTTGCTTCAGCTGGTATGGGGGAATTGTTAGAGAGAAAAATATCTAGAGAAAAAGGCTCCTTTAAATCACCAGTTAAAATTGAAATACAAGATAATAAAATATGCTCGGCTTTTGCTGGAAGATATTTTAGAAATGTAAAAAATACTGAAAGCCCCGAGTGGCTTAAAAACAAACTTAAGTCAATAGGTTTAAGGCCAATATCTGCCCTGGTAGATATAACTAATTTTGTAATGTATGACGAGAACCGGCCACTTCACGTATACGATGCAGACAAAATAAATGGCAAAATTATAGTACGCGCAGCAAATGATGGAGAAAGTTTCCTAGCGCTAGATGAAAAAGATTATCACCTAAAGAATGGTATGTGCGTAATAGCAGATGAAAAAAAAGTACTAGGCTTAGGGGGTATCATGGGGGGCGAAAGTACAGGTTGCAGCACTGAGACAAAGAACGTTTTACTTGAATCAGCCTTATTTGATGAGATTAATACAGCCAAGACGGGAAGAAACTTGTCAATTCTAAGTGATGCAAGATATCGTTTTGAAAGAGGCATTGATCCAAATTCAACTTTAAAAGGGATAGACCTTGCAACACAATTAATTCTTGAAGTATGTGGTGGTGAGTGTAGTGAGGTTGAGTTGGCTGGAAATATAAAAGAAAATAAAAATGAGGTATCAACTTCCAGTAGTTATATTTCAAGAAGACTTGGTTTTGAAGTGTCTGACAAAGAATTGATATCAATACTTAGTTCTTTAGGAATTGAAACGAGCCAAACAGGCGATGTTATCAAATGTTCAATACCTTCTTGGAGACAAGATATTCACGGCGAAGCTGACATAAGTGAAGAAGTTATTCGTATTAAAGGATATGAAAATATTCCGACAAGTAATATTAGACTAAAAAGTAAAATTAATAAAAATATCTTAAATTACGCACAAAAGAAGTTGATGAAAGCGAGACACTTTATTGCTTCAATTGAATATGATGAATTAGTAACATTTTCTTTCACAGACTCAAAAAATTGTGAAGTATTTGGCGATATAAATAAATTAAAAATTGTAAATCCCATCTCTGAGGAGCTAGATATATTAAGACCTAATCTTTTACCCAATCTTCTTCAAGCAATTAAAAAAAATAAGAATAGAAACTTTGACTCATTCTCGATCTTTGAGATAGGTAGTCAGTACAGATCAACCTTTCCTGAGGATCAGTTGAACGTTGCATGTGGAATTAAATCTGGAATTAAGACAGAAAAATCTTGGAAGAATATGCAGACGGAATTTGATATATATGACGTGAAACAAGATTTAACTTCCTTAATTGACTATTTAATGCCAGGTAACAAAAAAATATCTCTCTCTAATGACTGTCCTTCCTGGTATCATCCAGGAAGATCTGGTTCGATAAAAATTAATAATTCGGTAATTGCTGGATATTTTGGAGAGTTACATCCAAGAGTTGCAAATCAATTTAAGATTAAGAATAAAACAAATATATTTGAGTTATACCTTGATGAACTGCCTAACACAGAAAAGAAAACTACCAACAAGCCTGTACTTAACTTAAGTGATTTTCAGATTGTCACAAGAGACTTTGCCTTTGTTATTGATAAAAAAGTAAAAAGCGAAGAAGTTGTTACTTCAGCCTTTAAGGTAGATAAGGAATTAATTAGAAATGTTGAAATCTTTGATTTATTTGAAGATGATAGTCTTGGAAAAGACAAAAAGTCTATTGCTATTAAGGTTACATTGCAATCTAACGAAAAAACTCTTGCCGAAAATGACATTTCTGAAATAAGTTCAAAAATAATTGAATCTGTGGAAAAGTCTACTTCCGGAACTGTTAGATCCTAAATTAAAAATATTATGACTGGCACTAAAAACATAAGAAATTTTTCTATTATAGCTCATATTGATCATGGAAAATCTACTTTAGCTGATAGGTTGATCCAATTCTGTGGTGGGCTATCTGAAAGAGAAATGAAAGCACAGGTGCTTGACTCTATGGATATTGAAAGAGAACGTGGAATAACAATCAAGGCTCAAACTGTACAATTAAAATACAAGGCAAAAAATGGTGAAACGTACACACTTAATATTATTGATACGCCTGGCCATGTTGACTTTAGTTACGAAGTGAACAGATCATTATCTGCTTGCGAGGGATCACTTTTAGTTGTTGATGCTAGTCAGGGCGTTGAAGCTCAAACATTAGCTAATTTATATCAAGCAGTAGAAAATGATCACGTAATTATACCCGTTTTAAATAAAATAGATTTACCAGCAGCTGACCCCGAGAGAGTAAAAAAACAAATAGAAGATATTTTAGGTATTGATACCAGTAATGTAATTGAAATTTCTGCTAAATCAGGTCTCGGCATTGAAGAAGTCTTAGAAAATATTGTAAACGAATTACCATCTCCAGTAGGTGATGAAAGCAAACAATTAAAAGCAATGTTAGTAGATAGTTGGTATGATGCTTACCTAGGTGTTGTAATATTGGTTCGAGTGATAGATGGAATTCTAAAAAAAGGTATGGAGGTTCGTTTTCATCAAACTAATACAAAACATTTAATAGAAAGAATTGGCTGTTTCACGCCAAAAATGATTGATAATGAGTACATCAATACTGGTGAATTAGGTTTTATAACTGCTGCAATTAAAGAAGTAGCCCAAACTAAGGTTGGGGATACAATATTGCTGGCGAATGACAAACAGACAGAGCCTTTACCTGGATTCAAGCCAAGTCAGCCTGTGGTATTTTGTGGTTTATTCCCAACAAATGCAGCTGATTTTAAATTCTTGAAAGACGCATTAGCGAAGTTAAAGCTAAATGACTCTAGTTTTCATTTCGAACAAGAAACCTCAGCAGCTCTTGGAATGGGTTTTAGATGTGGTTTCCTTGGATTATTACACTTAGAAATTATTGTTGAAAGACTTGATAGAGAATTCAATTTAGATTTAATAACTACAGCTCCAAGCGTTATTTATAATTTAGTTTTAAACGACGGAAGCTCATTTGAATTACATAATCCAGCAGATATGCCTGAAGTTATGAAGATTAAAAGCATCTCTGAGCCTTGGATTAAAGCAACAATTATTTGTCCCGATGAATATTTAGGCAGCATCATATCTCTCTGTGAAGATAAGAGAGGTATGCAAACAGAATTATCTTATTCTGGATCAAGAGTAATTCTAAATTATAAGCTGCCTTTAAATGAAATTGTTTTTGATTTTTATGATCGCTTGAAGTCAATTTCTAGTGGATATGCAAGTTTTGATTATGAGATTGATGAATATATTGAAAGTGATCTGGTCAGATTGAGTATATTGGTAAATGATGAATCAGTAGATGCGCTATCAATCATTGTTCACCGAAGTTTTTCTGAAAAAAAAGGTCGAGCAGTCTGTGAAAAATTGAAGGAATTAATTCCTCGTCATCAATTCCATATTCCAATCCAGGCAGCAATTGGTGGAAAAATTATTGCTCGCGAAACTGTCAGAGGATACCGTAAAAATGTTATTGAGAGAATACATGGTGGCGGAGCTACAGACAGAAAAAGAAAATTACTTGATAAGCAGAAAAAAGGAAAACAGAGACTTAGAACTTACGGTAAGGTCGATATTCCACAAGAGGCCTTTATAGCTGCTTTAAAAGTTGAATAAGGAAAGGTGGCCGAGTGGTTGAAGGCGCACGCTTGGAAAGCGTGTATGCGGGTGACCGTATCGTGGGTTCGAATCCCATCCTTTCCGCCATTTCTAGAAAAAACTTAATCTAAAGTTTATAAAAATACTTTCATTTAGCCCAATTTTAGCCCACACAATTTAGACTTTTAATTAGTCAGAAAGTAAATAGAGTATTTTATAATGAAGAAAAGATACTCATCTCACGAAGTGAGTCTAACACATGAGCAAATGATTGAGTTAAGAAAATCAGGAAAACTTAATCTTGGCATGGAAAATGATTTATCTATAAGGTTAGCTGATAGTTTGGATTACTCTCCCAAGTCTATGTTAAGTTCTATCGCAATGCACTTTTGGTCATGCGTAGCTGTAGGAATATTTGGATATTCTATATATTTAAGTATTACATCTGCATGGTGGTGGTTTATACCTGGATTTTCTATTATGATCGCAATACATCGCGCTAACAAAAAAGGCACAAGTCAAAACTTGCTATATGAAGCTATGCGCGATAAAGAATTTTATGAAAAAGTTAGAAAGATAAATGGGTGGATGTATGAAATGGAAGAGGAGGATGCATCAAACTTTCTCTCAAATCCTTAGCCCATCTTCATTCCAACCAAAGAATATAATTTATAACTTCCCATAATTTAATTCCCCGTTTACTTATAAAAATTATCCTCTAATCTTGGACTCATGAATTGGAAAGCGTGTATGCGGGTGACCGTATCGTGGGTTCGAATCCCATCCTTTCCGCCATTTTAAAGTTATTTTCATTGAAAAATTTTCCTATAATCTGATGGATATGAATTTAGATAAATTTGAGAAATATTCACTTACTTTTGGTCCTACTCCAATAGAATATTTGCCTCGTTTAACCAAAGAAATAGGAGCTGATGTCGATATATACGCCAAAAGAGATGACTGTAATTCAGGTCTGGCTATGGGTGGGAATAAACTAAGAAAACTAGAATACATCGTTCCAGACGCTATTGCATCCGGAGCTGATACATTAGTTTCTATTGGTGGTGTTCAATCTAACCATACTAGAATGGTAGCTGCAACTGCAGCTAAAATTGGCATGAGGTGTGTTGTTGTTCAAGAAAGTTGGGTTCCTCATGAAGATGCAGTTTATGATCGTGTTGGTAATATTTTAATGACGCGTTTGATGGGAGCAGATAGCAGGCTAGTACCTGATGGTTTTGATATTGGGATTAGGAAAAGTTGGGAAGACGCAATTCAATCCGTGAAAGATAGCGGTGGTAAGCCTTATCCAATTCCAGCTGGGGCATCTGTTCATAAATATGGTGGACTGGGATACGTAGGATTTGCTGAAGAAGTTCGAATGCAAGAAAAAGATATGTCATTAAAATTTGATTACATCATTGTGTGTGTAGTTACTGGCTCAACTCAGGCGGGGATGATCGTTGGGTTCGCAGAAGATGACCGTGCACACAGAGTCATAGGCATTGATGGATCGGGTACACCAGATAAATTAGTCAAGCAAGTAAGAGAAATTGTAGATAATACAGCTGATTTAGTTGAACTTGGAAGAACAATTAGAGATGATGAAATAATAATAATTCCTGACTATGCATATCCAGCATACGGAGTTCCGAGTGAAGAAACTAATGAGGCTATTCGTATGGCAGCAAAAACTGAAGCCATGATTACCGATCCTGTTTATGAGGGCAAATCTATGCAAGGAATGATTGATTTAGCCAGGAAAGGTTACTTTAAAAAAGGATCTAAAATACTCTATGCTCATCTTGGCGGAGTTCCAGCTATTAATGGCTACTCATATACCTACCGTAATGGATAAATACATCTAAAGTCCACCGGTAATTAGACTTATCATTCCAAGTACAAGCCATAAGACAAGCATTGTTATTTAGTTAATTGCCCAGTGCAATTCCCTCACGTCTAGGGTCTGAGCCTCCATAAATTTCAGTATCAATGTATATTCCATTTAGACCTGAATAGTATTTTCTTATTTTAGTATCGTATCCCATGGCCTTTAGAGAATTTTCAAGATTTGAAGAGTAAAGAGATTCTTCTATTTCAAATTTCCCCCACCTATTAATTGCATGAGGATGAGAGACTGCTTCTTGAATATTCATATCCCATTCAAGTAATGCGATAATTGAATTGACTACAAAGCTGATAATATTGCTACCACCTGGAGAGCCAATAATAATGATAGGTCTTCTATTTTTTAGTACAATTGTTGGCGCCATGGATGATCTTGGTCTTTTCCCAGGCTCTAATCTATTTGCAATCAGCTTGCCATCAATTCTTTCATTAAATGAAAAATCAGTAAGTTGATTATTAAGTAAAAAACCACTTTCCGTCATCAATCTTGATCCGAATGCATTCTCAATTGACGATGTCATCGAGAGTGCGTTTCCATACTGATCATAAATTGAAATATGCGTTGTAGATTGCAGCTCTAATGAGTTGTCTATTCCGTAATTGTAAACAAAGTCTTTAGACGGTTTACCTGAGGTTACATTTTCAGTTTTCGTTCCAACTTTAATTTTATTTGACCTTTCAATCAGATAATTGTCATTTAAAAGACCAGACAAAGGTACACTGACATAATCACTATCTGCCAAGTATCGATCGCGATCAGCAAATGCAAGACGAGTCGCATCTCCAATTATTTGCCATGTTATAGGATTTGAATAGCCCAGAGCCTGAAGATCATAAGGCTCTAAAATTTTTAATATTTGCGCGACTGCTACTCCTCCAGACGATGGTGGGCCCATGCCACATATTTTGTATACCTTATAGTTTACACAAACTGGATCTCTTTCTATTACATTATAGTTGCCCAAATCTTCAGCTTCTAGAAAGCCAGGATTTTTGGTGTGATTTTTTACTGTGCTAATAATGTCCTGCGCAATTGATCCTTTATAGAAATCTTCAATGTTATTGTTAGCAATGTTTTGCATTGTGCTTGCATAAGCATAATTCTTCAATACCTGCTTGTGCTTTAAACTATTCCCGTTTGGTAAAAAATATTCTTTCGTTTTTTCTATTTTGCTAAGTCTATCTTTATCTCTTTCAATTGATGAGGATAATTTTTTTGAAACTTTAAAACCATTTTTACTTAGGAAAATTGCTTCATCAAAGAGGTTTTCCCAGTTTTGATTACCCCATTTCTTTTGAGCATCAAACATTAATGCAAGAGTTCCAGGTGTACCAACCGATAGACCACCTATGACAGCATCAAAAAACTTCATTTTAGTTCCATCACTTTTTAGAAATTGATTTGAAGTTGAGTTTTGTGGTGCAGTCTCACGACCATCTAAAGTAACTATTTTACCCGTTACACCGTCATACCATAATAAGAAACTACCCCCACCAATTCCTGATGACTCAGGCTCGACTAAGCCTAACACAGATTGAGCTGCAACCATTGCATCTGCTGCTGTACCTCCAGATTGTAATATTTTTGCACCAGCAGCTGAAGCATAGGCGTTTGCCGTAACAATCATCCAGTTTTTACTTGAAACAGATTTTCCATTTTCTTTGAGATTGAGTGACTCTTGAATTTCTAATCTATCAAGCTCTACTGAGACTCCTTCAAATATTTCTGGAGAATTATCCTTAATATTATTGTCAGAATATGAATTTTTTAGTGAGAAAAATAATATTAAAAATACAAGTAAAATTTTTTGCATAAAAACCAGATCATCATACCAGTGAATAAATGTTTAGGTGTTACAAGCCTCCAGTGATGAGACCAACCATTCCAAGTACAAGCCATAAGATTAACATTGTTCTTTCATTAAATGCTCTTGTACTCTCAATTTTCTTCGCCTGCTTATAAATCACCATAGATAAAAGTATTACCAAGACCAGAAGGTATATAATTGTAAATATCATGTGATTTATAGTATCAATTCGACGTTGGAAGTATATAAATTAAAACATGCAGTTATTTAGACATTCTTATTCAACATTAGTGATTATTGGAGGCTGCATACTCTTGCTTGTCTCATTCGGTATAAGGCATTCTTCCGGACTTTATTTGATCCCAATTTCTGAACATATACAAACTGGTAGAGAAGTATTTGGGTTTGCCATTGCAATACAATTTCTTATGATTGGCATCGGATCACCAATTTTTGGCGCTATAGCAGATAAATATAGTTCATCGGTAGCTGGCCTATTAGGAGTAATTTTCTTTTTAATTGGACTTTACTTAATGTCACTTGTTGAAGGTTCAATACTTCTTATCGTTTCACAAATAATTTTTGGATTTGGATGCGCTGGATGTGGTACTGCTGTAATATTAGGGGCTGTTGGTAAAGCTGTAACAGGTAAATATCAAACATTATCTCTAGGTGTTGTAATGGCTGCAGGTTCGCTGGGTCAATTCTTAATTGTTCCTCTTACAGGCTTCTTAATAGAAATGAGTGATTGGCAAAGATCAATCTTATATCTTTGTTTTATTTCACTTATCATGATTTTATTCTCACTAGTATTAACAAAGCATTCATCCAAAAGTGGAATAAATGATGAAGTTAATAGAACTTTAGCATCTGTTTTAAATGAAGCCTTTGCAAATAAGAGCTATGTCTTACTGACAATTGGTTTTTTTGTTTGTGGTTTTCATATTTCTTTTATAGCAACTCATCTACCCGCATACCTCGATGATTTATCTTTGCCCATGTGGATCGGTTCCTGGTCTTTAGCACTAATCGGTTTATTTAATGTAATAGGCACACTTGTTTTTGGTCACTTAGGTGACCTAAGGTCTAAAAAAAATCTGTTGGTAATCTTGTATACTCTACGTGCCCTACTGTTTTTAATTTTTATCTTTTTGCCAAAAACTGAAATAACAGTTTTAATTTTTGCGTCACTTCTTGGAATTCTATGGCTATCTACAGTGCCTCTTACCAGTGGAATAATATCAGTTATTTTTGGATCAAAATATATGTCTATGCTGTATGGTTTTACTTTCTTATCTCACCAAGTCGGTTCGTTTGTTGGATCATGGTTTGGAGGCAGGTTTTATGATTATTATGGTTCTTATGATATTATGTGGTGGGCTTGTGTGATTTTAGGGTTTGCTTCTGCGGTAGTTCATTTTCCAATTAAAGAAACACCACTAGTCAAAATGGCAAATTAAATCAGTAGTTTAATTGTTTGAACAAATATAAAAAAACTTATATTTGAAATGTTTTTTTAGATAACTAATTAAATATTGTGCCTAATAGTTCAAAAAAAAGATCATTGGTAAAAGCTCTTACCTGGAGAGTAACTGCAACAGCAGACACATTCTTAATCAGTTACCTAGTAATTTTAAAATCAGATTTTTCGGTTCTTGAAACTGCTGGTTTAATTGCTGCATTAGAAGTAATTACAAAGGTAACTATTTATTATTTTCATGAAAGAATATGGAATTCTTTATCTTGGGGCATGGAATCTTAATTAAGTATTTTTTATTAAATATTGATTCTTATAGTAAAAACTATTTATCCACTTATCCACATCTTATAAGGAGTTTTTTTAATAAAACTTATTTAAAATATTTTTCCTATTTGCTAATATTTATTCATCGGACGAACAAAGAACGAAAGCCCTTCGGGGAGTTTGTCGGCGGGAAGCCGAGTTTCGGGGCGGAATGGAGACCTTTAGGGGTTTGTGTTGCGCCCCGTTTTTTTTTGCTCCCTTAAATACTATTGCTCGTTCTTATGATCTTTGATTTCTCATTACTTTACTTTTTCATACCAGTTTTTTTCATAATATCCATTACACCAGGTTTATGCATGACACTTGCTTTAACAATGGGAATTACAATAGGTGTAAAAAATACAATGAAAATGATGGTTGGAGAATTAATTGGAGTTTTAATTGTGGCAGGTACAGCGGTGGTAGGAGGTGGAGCGATCATCTCATCATTTCCAATTGCATTTGCCGTTTTCAAATATGGAGGAGGTCTTTATTTGATGTTTGTTGGGTATCAGATGATTAACTCAAGAGGATCACTAGCATTAAATTTGGATGGTTCACACTCATTTGAAATATATTTTTTTAAATTAGCAATGCAGGGTTTTATAACTGCTGTTGCAAACCCAAAAGGTTGGGCATTTTTCATTGCAATGGTACCTGCATTTATTAATTATGAAGCAAATTTAATTCCGCAAATGTCAGCACTCGTGATAATTATTCTTATAATTGAGTTTATTTCACTTATGATTTACGCAACAGGAGGTCAAGCTTTAGGCATTATGTTAAAAAAACAAAATAATATCAGGCTTATTAATGGGTTAGCAGGTTTCTTAATGGTAGGTGTTGGTGTTTGGTTAGCTCTTAGCTAATGTTTTGAAAAAAGAATTCCTGGACCAGCCGTACTATTAATTCCAGCCTCTCTTAACATTTGCCAGCTAATCGCCTGATTTGATGAGATTACTGGTTTATCTAATACTTTCTCTGCTTCGTTGATAATCTTAAATGTTTTAAGGTTAGTACATGAAATAAATACAGCTTCACAATCCTGTTTACCAACTTCTATTATAGCTTCTAGGCTGTCTTTATCTGAAATCCTTGCAACATTTCTATCATCGGACTCATTAAAAGAAATTTGGTTTTGAATTATAAAATTATTAGCATGCAAATGATCACGTAAAGATTTTGTTACCGACTCTTGATAAGGTGATACAAAATTTATTTTTCTACAGCCTAACGTACTCATAGCTTTTTTTACAGCTCTTATTGGATCAGTTACAAATGTCGATTTATGTTTTTTATTTATAAGACTTTCAATTTTATCTGAGCCAATAATTGTTGCGCCTGATGTACAAGCATATCCAATACTATCATACTGGATATCAGGTAATAATGCAGATGCTGCTGGCAATTCTTTTTCCATAAGTCCAAGATTTTCATTACTTACAATATTGTCACAGTAAATGCGTGAGTGATTGATTGATACACTTTGATCAAGAATGGTTCTGAATTCTTGCTCGATAGTTTCATCGCTCTGAAGAACGATCAATCCTAATCTTGCTTTGTAATATCCATTGTCATCCAATTCATAATCTCTCATACAAAGGCCTTTTGTGATTTTAAGATAACACTTCGTGTTTCTGATGGATTAATTACTGCGTCGATTTCAAGGTGAGCAGCAGCTTCTATGGCTTTTCCTTTATCATAGAGCTTTTCAACTAAACTATTGAATAATTTTTCTCTTTCTGAATTATCTTCAATCTTTTCTAACTCTTTTTTAAACCCAAGTTTTACAGCTCCTTCTAACCCCATTGCTCCAAACTCACCTGTTGGCCAGGCTGCTGTATACACTGGTTCATGAAGACTACCACCAACCATTGCCTGAGCTCCAAGCCCATAACCTTTTCTTAAAAAAATTGCTGTTAAAGGTACTTTTACTTTCGACCCAATCTTAAAGAGATTTGACATTCTTTTTACAGCCCCTTCTTTCTCACTATCTGGCCCCACCATAAATCCAGGTGTATCAACTAATGAAATAAGCGGCAAACCATATTCACTACACATTTCAATAAAAGAAGATGCTTTGTCAGCTCCTTCGGAGTCAATTGCGCCTCCTAAATGTTGACTATCATTTGCCAATAACCCAAAAGGCTTTCCCTCTATTCTAATAAAGCACGTTACAATTCCTTTTCCATATTCGGGTTTTATTTCGGTGCATTCTTCAATATCAGAAATAATTTTTATAATGTCTCTTACTGGATAAGACCATCTTCTATCTTTGGGCATAATATTACTTAGTTGAGTCTGATCATCAGCTTTCCAATCTTTAATGTCTCCTTGAAAGTATGAGAGTATTTTTTTAGCAATAATAGTTGCCTCTTTTTCGTCTTCAGCAACATAGTCAATCACTCCGTTATTTTTTTGAATGTCTGACGGTCCTATTTCTTTTGGATCAAACTTTCCAAGTCCACCACCTTCAATCATTGCAGGACCTGCCATTCCTATCCAGGAATTTTTTGTAGCAATCCTGATGTCTGCGCTTCCAAAAAGAGCTGCATTTCCAGCAAAACAAAATCCATTATTTATAGCAATTCTCAAACATCTACCGTACAAACTTGCCCAGAGTGCGAAAGATGGGACATGCAAACCAGCAACAGATGTTGTTACATCTGTATCACCAGGTCTTCCACCTCCACCTTCAGTATAAATGACTATTGGAAGTTTAAACTCTTTTGCTTTTTCACAGATGCGATCAAGTTTCATGTGGTGAAAAAAACCCTGAGTACCTGCCAATACTGAATAGTCGTAAATAATACTGACCGCATCAGACTTTTCCTCACCAATAAGATCAGAATTGATTTTACAAAATCCAGTAATAATACCATCTGCCGCAGTATCAATTTGAAGATCTTCGTATTTTCTTCTGTTTCTTTGTGCTGCTACCGCAAAGGCGCCGTATTCTAAAAAACTTTGATCATCAACTAAGTGATCGAGATTTTCTCTTGCTGTTCTTAATCCAAGTTTATGCCTTTTGTTTTTTGCTTCAGTTCGAGTTTCGTCACTTAATTTTTCCAGCCTATCGAGAAATTGAGACAAATTAGGATTATCGGTCATATTTGATCACAGCATTTTTTTTAAAATTGGGTCTTTTTGTATGAGATGATGATACACAACAGCTCCTAAATGAATAGTGAAAAGAAGTATCAAAAAATATGCTGAAATAACATGAACAGTTTGGAATCGGTCTGCAAGCTCGTAGTTAAAATAGTCAATGTATATCGTGGAAATAATCAAATTAACTTCCTCGCCGGAAAGTAAAAGTTTTAATACTCCGCTGATTGTAATTAAAAGAAGAGTAATATAAAAAAGTCCATGTACTGCCTTTGATGCTATTAATTGTAATTTATTCACAGTTGAAGTTATTGGCTTTGGATTCCAAAATTTCCAAATCATTCTTAATAATGTTATGTAAAAAATACTCATACCAATTATGATGTGCATATTTTCAACAGTTAATTTAAATTCAGAAAACTCCAAATTGTCCAAATAAAGTCCTAGAGGTAATTGAATTAATAGGATTAAAAAAGTGAGCCAATGAAAGAGTCGAGCAAGAACCCCATAAGTACTATTGTCATTTTTAATTTTCATAATATATATTTAAAATATGAGAATAATTTTGCAAATACTGCTTTCGTCAATCTTAGCATCTTTATTTTTCGTCTTTATTGGTTTTGCTGACGACCATGGAAAAATTATAAAAGAAAGAAAATCATTATTTAAGCAAAATTATAGCCATGCAAAAAAAATGTCTGCAGAAATAGCAAAAGGCAATAATGATAAAGTCATAGAGCTTTCTGAAAAAATGAGCGCAAATTACGATAAACTCATTGATCTTTTTCCTGAAAATTCAAAAACGGGTTATGATACAGAAGCTTTGCCTACTATTTGGCTTCAAAAAGATGAATTTAATGCTTTGATGATTGAAACTTCAGACAAAGTTAAAAAATTTACCCAGATTGCTGCTAGCCTTGCAGGAGATGAATTAAAAGAGGCTCAGAAGAATTTAATTTGGTCGAGTTGCAAAGCTTGCCACGATAAATTTAGAATGCCTCATTAAGCAATCACTGTCATTGAAATAATTCTTTTTATTCCTAAATCATTATTCTTATATCGGTGCTCAAATAAATACACTCCCTGCCATATTCCAAGGTCAAGTTTTTTTTCTTTAATTGGAATACTTAGCGTTGCGTTTGTCAGAGAAGATTTAATATGTGCAGGCATATCATCCGGACCTTCCTCACTATGTAAATAATTATCGTTTTCGGGTACTATTTTGTCGAAGTAATTTTCTAAATCTTTAAGGACGTTAGGGTCAGCGTTTTCCTGAATAATTAGAGATGCGGATGTGTGTTTGATAAAAATAGTGCAGATACCTTTTGATATTCTATGTTTGCTAATAGCTTGATTTATAATATCTGTAATATTATAGAGCCCTTTTCCTTCAACTACTATTTCAAGTTCTTTTTGAATTAACATTTTGATATAAATATATGTAAAATTAAATTAAGTTTACAGCAACAATGAAAAATAATGTATCCCTTTCTGATTCAGGGTGGAATTTACAAAGTAGTTATACCCAATTATCTGACAAGCTGTTTTCAGAATTAAAACCAGATGCAGTTACTAATCCAAGTACTGTCATTGTTAATAATGAACTGGCCGAAAAGCTTGGCCTAAATTTAAAAGGTATCTCGGAAGAAGACTTATCCAATTTATTCTCAGGAAATTCACTGCCTCATGGTTCAAAGCCATTTGCACAGGCTTATGCAGGACACCAATTTGGACAATTTACAATTCTTGGAGACGGTAGAGCCCACATCGTTGGTGAGCAAATAACTCCAGACGGTGAAATATTTGATATCCAGTATAAAGGCTCAGGGCGAACACCTTATTCAAGAGGCGGAGATGGTAAGGCTGCATTGGGACCAATGTTACGCGAATATTTGATAAGTGAAGCAATGTATTATTTAGGTATTCCAACAACAAGAAGCTTAGCAGTTGTTGAGACTGGCGAAAAAGTCTACCGAGAAGTTCCATTAAAAGGATCTATTTTAACACGAGTAGCAAGTAGCCATATAAGAATTGGTACTTTTCAATTTTTAGCGGCACATAAAGATTATGAAGGCATGAAATCTCTTTTGGATTTCTCAATAAAAAGACATTTCAGTAATTTAATATTTTCGGAAAATTTAGCGATTGAATTCATAAAAGCTGTCATGCAAAAACAGATTAATTTGATTGTAGAATGGATGCGTGTTGGATTTATTCATGGGGTAATGAATACAGATAATTCAACAATATCAGGAGAGACAATTGATTATGGGCCATGTGCTTTCATGGATCATTATGATGCCAATACAGTTTTTAGTTCAATTGATACGCAAGGAAGATATTCTTTTGCCAATCAACCTTCAATAATTCAATGGAACTTAGTGAGGTTAGCAGAGTGCTTATTACCACTCATCGATAAAGATGAGAAAAGATCAATTGAAATAGCTCAAAACTTAATCAACACTTTTAGTTCATTGTTTAAGGACAAATGGCTTCAAATGATGAAAAAAAAACTAGGTATTAAAGATCAGAGTGAAGATGATGAAGAACTCATCAATAACTTAATCAAATGGATGCAACAAAAAAAACCGGATTTTACAAATACTTTTTGTAATTTAATGAAATATGATCATGCAGACGATGAAGAATTTGAAGATGATGAGTTTAATAATTGGAAAAGAGAATGGAAAAAAAGAGTTGAAAGTAAGGAATATTTAGATGTGATGATTAGCTGTAATCCAACTTTAATTCCAAGAAATTATTTGGTTGAAGAAGCACTTAGTGAAGCAGAAACAGACGGCAAGTTTGATAAATTTAATGAGCTTAATGAAATCATTTCTTCACCTTACCAGTTAAAAAAAGTAAATATCAAATATTTGGAAACACCAAGCAAAACAAATATTCCCTATAAAACTTTTTGTGGGACTTAATAAACCTTCAGTCTCTTTTCAAGGCGTCTTACTAAAAAAGAAACTACTAAAATTAGGACTAAATATTCTAATACCAAAAATGTATAAATTTCTAAAGGTCGATACTGACTAACTACGAGCTCATTAGCTTTTCTTGTAAGCTCATTTAGACCGATGATTGATACAAGTGATGACATCTTGAGCATGTACACAAATTGATTGCCCAATGCAGGTAAAATTATTCTAACCGCTTGAGGTAACGTGATGTGGTAGAAAATTTGAAAAAAATTCAAGCCCATAGACGAACCGGCTTCTTTTTGACCCTTTGGCACGGCTTGGATTCCAGATCTGAAAATCTCTGCTATAAATGGGCTTTCGCAGATACTCAATGCGATGATCCCTGCAGTAAATGCAGTAAAATTTAAGTTTAGCAAAACAGGTAATCCATAGTAAACCCACAAAATCATGACTAAAACTGGTATTGCTCGAATTATCTCTGTATAGCCGACATTTATGTAGTTAAGAGCTCTATTTCTTGAAATGCTCGCAACAGATACAATTAAGCCCAAAAATATTGCTATTATAATTGAAATTACCGATAAGATTATGGTGTAACCCAAACCACCAATTAAGAATTCTATATTCGATATTCCAATCTTATTATTTGGCAGAATTACATACCAACCCCATTGATAATTTGATGAACATCCTGCTAATACTAATAAAGACAAAAGCAAGTAGACATTGATTTTTCCAGTTATGTTGAAATTCATGATAAAAAATATAATTATATTATTTAAATATAAACGTATAATTTTTAAAAAATATTAAAAAGAGGAAAATCATATGAAGCTCATTCAAGCCCTATTAATTTCTATAGCATTATTTATCTCATCTTTATCACATGCATCGACACTAGATGAAATTATGAAAACTGGTGTACTTAAAGTCGGAACAACCGGCGATTTTCCAAGCTGGAGCTTTATGAATCCTGAAACGAATGAATATGAAGGCTACGATATTGATGTAGCAAAAAAACTAGCTGAAGATATGGGTGTTGATATTGAATTTGTTGCAACAGATTGGAAAAATCTTGTTTCAGGTGTGGTGGCCTCTAAATACCACATGACATCCAGTGCTTCAATAACGACTCAGAGAGCACTTACTGCTGGTTATTCGAATTCATATTATGGTACTGGAACGGTAGCAATGACACTGGCTAAGAATTTAGACAATATTGGAAGCTGGGATAACATCAATAATGCCAATACAACAGTTGCTGTTACGCTCGGAACAGTCTTTGAAAATGAAGCTAAAAAATCGTTTCCAGATTCTAAAATTGTGATGGTTGAAGCTCCTGCACGTGAATATCAGGAAGTGTTATCAGGAAGAGCTGATGTATCATTAACAAGCAAAGTTGACGCTTTGAAGCTTATCAACTTATATCCAGAGCTATCAATCATAAATATTGATGAGCCTAAAAATGCAAAACTATTCGCAATCTTGTTACCGAGAGGTGACCAAGAATGGATAAACTTTATAAATCATTGGATTTCAGATCAAAAAAATAAAGGATTTTTCAATCAAACGGCATCAAAGTTTGGATTATAGTTTTTTTGCATAAAGCCAATTTGGTAAGTCGAAAACTTGTAGACAGTTGCTGCAAATATGTAGTTAATTATCAATATCACTAAAAACATTGTAGTAAAATCAACTTTTAAATAGAGAACTGCAACGGACAGTCCGCAGACTGGCAATATCACCATTCTCATTAAATTAATTATCATTTGATAATTTGGTTTTTTAAGTCCTTGAAGTAATGCTGACGATATAAAGAAAATTGGATAGCAAGGTCCGGCAAATGCAGCGATCTTCAAGTAGGTTGATCCATAAAAAATAATTTCTTTATTATCGCTAAAAAAGTACATGATGTAGTCTGATAAAAAGAAAATAAATAGTCCACATATAGCCATAAAGAAAGTTCCATAAAAAATTGACTTATTATAAGTCTCATGAATTCTACTAAAATTCATAGCACCAAAATTTTGACCAACTAAAGCAAGAGTAGAAGCATTTAAGCCTAAAACAGGTAATAGGAAAAGTTGTTCAAAGCGGATTGCTGCACCATACCCGCCTGCTGAATAATCCCCGTAGGTTGAAACATAAAACAATAAGACAAAAACCCCCAAACCAATGAACATCATTGAAATTGTTGCGGGAACTGCTTGAGTTAAAATTTCCTTTTGTAAATTAAATTTGGGCACGAAGCATTGCGGGTAAAGAAATTTCTTTAAATTTGTCTTATTTACCGTCATAACAATATAAATTAGTCCAAACAGTTGTGAACATAATGTTGCTAAGGCTATACCCTTCACTCCCATTGCAGGAATGAAATATATCCCATAAATAAATGTGGGATTCAAAACTAGATTAAGAAAGAATGAAATAATTAGGACATTTCTCAAAGACTTTGTATCCCCTTTAGAAGCTAGAAATGAATTAATAGTCAATTGTAAAAAAAACAGTGAGGCACCAATGAAAATTATATCCATATAGTCCTTTGCATAGAATATAATTTCAGGATTTGTTTTCAAAAATACAAGAATAGGTTCTGTTCCATAAATTCCAACTAATGTAATTAGAACAGATGCAATTAAACTAGTAATAATAGCCTGCGCAAGAAGGAGCGATGCTTTTTTTTCATCATTTTTTCCAAGGGCATTTGAAATTAGTGCTGTAACTCCTATGGATAAACCTGCAGTAAATCCAATAATAATGAAGTAAATTGGAAATGATTTTGCAATAGCAGTGATAGCATCTGGCGATATTAATCCAGCAAACTTAACATCTACGATGTTATAGAGTGTTTGAAAAAGAGTACCAATACTTGAAGGTATTGCAATTTGCCTTATTAAAGTTGAAATATTATCTTTAGTGAGATCCATAACATCAAGTTATACCTTTTATTTAGATATGAGTATTATGCAAATCTAAATGTTAAGTTAATTGAATAATTAAAATTAAAACAATTTACTTTTAGTCTATATATAGTTATAAGATCCGTCTAAAGATTACGTTTTTGTTCCTTTTTTTGGAGTAATACGAAGTCTAAATTTAATAAAAAAGGAATAACAACTATGGCTACTGGTACTGTTAAATGGTTTAATCCAAAAAAAGGTTATGGATTTATTGCTCCTGAAGAAGGCGATAAAGATATCTTTGTTCACATCACAGCTGTTCAAGCTGCTGGTATGAAAAAATTGGATGAAGGCCAAAAACTATCATACGACGCTGAGGAAAAAGATGGAAAAGTCTCAGCAGTAAATCTACAAGCTGCAGAATAATTAAGCTGCTTTATCTATCATATCTAGCCACATTGTGAATTCATCAATTAATTCACTTGCTGGCTGGATTATCTTAACCCTCTTATCTTTTGAGCTGACTTGAGTAACAAGTGATCCTTTGCTTATTTCATCGTTAATAAAATTAATTATAGTTGCTCTCGAAGCAAGATCTGACATGTTTTTTGTTAGATATTCTTTAGTGCACTCAATTTTATTAATATTTGAATCAAAATATAGTCTCATTATCTCATAGCATATTCTTATACCATAGACTGATCGGCGAAAGTGACTTAAACGGCTGAAAACCTTTCTGTCACCAGCACTTTCAAAAACTTTAATTTGTTTTATAACTTGCTCAAAAATTTTTTCAGTTTTCATAAAATACCTCAATAGTGAATTCAGAAACTATTATTAAATAGTATGGATAATTATTAATAATAATTATTTGCCAGATTGGCGGCATATATTAGAATAATAAATATTAACTAACTGTTTTTATTTATTTTTATATTTCAGCTAAATATGAATGAAGATAATAAAAAAAAAATTTGGAAATTAATTCAGAAAACTGGTGACGAACTTATTGGTAGGTTGCCCGACCATCCCTCACACCCAAAAGGTCGAAATCCTTATGCTCATATTGCACTTGAAATAAAAAATCACTTTGGAATGTCATATAAAGATATAGAAGACGATAAAATACCCGAACTTGAGAAATTTATTGAATTTATTCAAAATAATCCAAGATAATCACGGCTTCCACTCAGGCTTACCAAAGAATGAGAGGAATCTTTCCTTTTGGTTTTTTGAATTTTTAAAATCCGAAACCATTTGCTGCCAAAACATAAAAGTTATTTTGATAGGATTAAATGTTTTCACATTTTCTCTGATACCAAATCTTACAGGCTCAATTTCCTCTGCAAAAGTTCCAAAAAGTCTATCCCATACGATTAGTAAGTTACCGTAATTCTTATCAATGTAGCATTCATTGCTGCCATGGTGAACTCTGTGTGATGAAGGAGTAACTAAAATGTATTCTAAAACACCTAGTCGTCTTATCCATTGCGTGTGCCCAATTACGCCCCAAAGTGTAGACGCAACTCCTGCTACAGCAGTAATAATTGGATCAAATCCTATTAACGGCATTACAATGAAAAATGGCACTTTTGTTATCGGCCCAAACCAAGCTTGCCTCAATGAAACAGTAAAGTTCATTTCCTCACTAGAATGATGGTTCATGTGAACTGCCCACATGAAACGAACTCTATGCGAAAAGCGATGATACCAGTAGTATACAAAGTCAATCATTACAAAAGTTACGATCCAAACAGCCCATGTTGGAAGCAGTTCATTCACTGTAATAAATTTGAATTGGTAAAGATAAATGTATAGAAAAAAAATTGAGCTTTTTGTTAGAAGCCCAATCATAAAATTTCCAATTAACAATCCTAGACCCGCTAGGGTATCTCTAAATTTATACAAACCTAACCCATTTACAGTTGAGTAAATTACCTCTGCTGTAATGAGTAATAGAACAATTGGTATGCCATATGCGTATATGTCTAATTCAGTCATTTTTCTATTGAAATGTATAACATTAGAATTATTTCAGGAAAATATGAAAAATATAATCTTTATCATCCTTATCAGTATCAGCTTGGCTTTTTCTGTTTCAGCCAAAAATGACGGTGGAGGCAGCTCAGGAGGTAGTTCTGGAGGTAGTTCTGGAGGCAGCTCAGGTGGTAGTTCTGGAGGCAGCTCAGGAGGTAGTTCTGATAGTGGAGGAGGAAGTTATTCGGGAAGCACTGGCTATGATAAGGAGTTAAAACGAATTCTGTTTGAAATCGAAAAGAATGAGAATTATCAAGGTGCGCTCAAAGACTTAGAAATTTATGTTTATGAAAATCCTCAAAATGCAAACGGTTGGAATTTAATTGGCTTTGCAAGTCGCAAACTGGGCAAATTTGATGACGCAGAACTATATTATAATACAGGTTTAGAAATTGAGCCTCGACATGACGATATATTGGCCTATCAAGGTGAGCTTTATTTACAAACAGATCGATACGAAATGGCCCTTGAAAACCTAGCAATATTAACAGATATCTGTATCTTCAATTGTTCAGAAAAAATCGAGTTAGCTGAAGCAATAAAGAAATATGAGCTAGAGAATAATCTTTAACCAGTTGATTTATTTTCCCAGTCAAATTAATCTTTAATTGGAAAATTTGTCATGATTAAAATTTTAGTTTTTTTTGTTCTCGGGGCAGCAACTCTATACTTTATAATCAGGGCTTTAGTTAACACTGAGCCTGGCAAATTATCCCGTGTCATAAAGATTATTATTTTTGCTGCAATCATAATTGCCGTTGTCTTTATGTTAACTAGAGGCAATTTAGGATTTCTTGCACCTATCATTGGACTTGCAAGAAGATTGTTAGTTGGTTTTTAAAAATGATAGCTGCAAAAAAAAGTTTTATTGTCATAATCTTCTTCTTATCGTCTCTGATTTTTTTTACTTCTTGCGATAATGATCCAAATCAATCAGCTGCATTTACTGGAGTGCGAGTAATTGATAACTCATACTCTCCACCAGTAGTAAGAATAAATGAAGGAGGGAAGGTTAGATTCAATAACTGGGGCAATAATCCACATAATGTAATTGCCGTTGATGAAACCTGGGGTTCATACGAAGAGATTCCTAAAGGTGATTACTTAGATATTACTTATGAAGCTGAGGGATTATATAAATATCTTTGCTCTTTTCATGCATCACCTGATGGTGAGTGGGGAATGGTTGGGTCTGTTGTTGTTGGTGATATAAATTATGAGGATTATACAAACTTCTCAAAAATGGACGTAGTTCCATCCTTCTCCGGATCAGTGAGAAATGTACCTGATGATTATGAGACAATTCAAGATGCTGTTAATGCATCAAATCCTGGGGACTTAGTTCTTATTAAACCTGGAATTTACTATGAAGAAGTTGTTGTCAATGTTCCTTCAATAACAATTCGTGGCTGGGATAGAAATAATACAATTATCGATGGTGAATTTGAAAGAGGTAATGGTGTTCTTGTTGCAGGAGTAGACGGTGTAGCAATTGAAAATATAACCGCACGTAACGCATTGCTTAATGGTTTTTATTGGGCAACAGTAAAGGGTTACAGAGGGTCATATTTAACAGCTTATAATAATGGTGACTATGGTGTTTATGCATTTGATGCAGTTGATGGTGTATTAGAACATTCATATGCATCAGGATCTCCTGATGCAGGTTTTTATATTGGGCAATGCTATCCATGTGATGCAATTGTAAATAATGTTATTTCAGAAAATAACGGACTAGGTTATTCCGGAACTAATTCTGGAGGTTCTCTCTACATTATTAGTTCAGTATTTAGAAATAATAAAGGAGGTCTAGCTCCAAATACATTAGATTCTGAATTACTACCTCCTGAAAGAGAGACATTCATTATTGGAAATTTAATAGAAAATAATAACAACAAGGATGCTCCTGCTACAAAATCAACTTACTTATCTTTTGGCAACGGCGTAATCATTGCTGGTGGCAATAATAACATAATTAAAAATAATGTGATTGCTAACCATGATTTATATGGCGTCATTCTTACTGCAGCAGCTGATGTGAATTATTGGCCAGCCCATGGAAACAGAGTTGAAGATAATCTAATTTTATCATCTAACAGGGCAGACATGGCAATTAGTGGCGTATCCAATCTTGGTAATTGTTTTAAAGGAAACTATTTTAATACTTCTATACCGCCAGGATTACAGTCTTTAAATAATTGTGACGCAGGGTACATTCCACTTAGCTCAGATCTCTCAGGTATGTGGTCATCGCTTGCAAGAATTATTCATGCGAGTGACGGTGGATATCAACAAGGTGACTGGAGATCTTTTCCTAAACCTGAAAATCAACCAAATATGCCAATTATGGAAAAGTTGTTAAATCAAGGATATGATAAGAAAAATTTACCTACCTATATGATCAGAAAGTCTGTAAAGCCAGCTGTCGAGGTTTTTCAACAATTCGAAGATGTACTGAATGATATTGAATTACCAGAAGAAGCAAGAAACTATTTGAACTAATAGTTTAATTGTTTAACCTATTTACAGGAGATTTTAGATGCCAGGTGTTACTTTTTTTCCATTAAATGATGTACCGTTTTTATCATTATTTTTTAACTTTTATGGCTACTATCTCCCCATATTTTTATATGCGACATGGACTTCTACTGCATTATTTGATTTATTTCTTTCAAAATACAGAGGCACGACTGGAAAAGTAATTTGGACGTTTATTGTCATGTTCATTCCTTTAATCGGCTCATTAATCTATCACCTATTTGCAGCTAGGGAGTTAGATGTCACGATTAGGGCGACCATGATCTTTGGTGGAATTGGTATTTTAATAATTGTTTTTCTCTATCTCGGTATTGCCCTTTAATTTTACGAAGTGATATTTGATACAAGAATTACCCCAATTAGAAGAGATTTAGCTTCATCTGCATATAAAGCTATTGTAAAAAGAAAAAAATATGTGAACGCAAAGCTGGCTACAGTTAAGAGCACATTTTCTCCACTTTATTCAAATAAAGGTTCAAAATTAAGTACTCAATTACTGTATGGTGAAGAATGCGATGTTTTTGAAACTAAAAATGGGTGGTCTTGGATTCAGTCTCGAAGAGATAATTATGTTGGATATACTCCTTCTATTAATCTAACGAGAAAAACTTATAAACCTAATTCAAAAGTAATCTCCTTAAGAACAGTTATTTACACTAAACCAGATATAAAAAGTGCCACAAAAGGTTACTTAAGTTTTAACTCATTAGTTGAGGTAATTAAAATTAAGGGAAAATATTCTTTAATTAAAAATTTGGGTTGGTGTCCAAGTTTAGATCTTGTAAAGGTTAAAAGTAGCAAATTCAATCATATAGATTTGTCAAAACAATACTTAGATACCCCTTATCTATGGGGTGGAAGAGACTCAATGGGCATAGATTGTTCAGGGTTAATCCAAAATCTTCATCAGATTAATAATAGGCCTTTTCCAAGGGATACAGATATGCAAGAGATATTCGTTACTAATGAAGTAAAGTACGAAAAAGATCTCAAAGCGGGAGATCTAGTATTTTGGAAAGGGCACGTTGCAATGATGATTGATAATTCGAATATCATTCATGCAAACGCCTTTCATATGAAAACTGCGATTGAGCCACTAAGCACAGCGAAAAAAAGAATATTAAAATCAAATGGTAAGATAAAAAAGCTTGGAAGATTGTAAATTAATTGAATGAAAATTTATTTCTAATAAACCAAAGCAAAATCAATGAAGGAATTACCATGACAGCGGTAATTATAAAGAAAACACCCCAATCTCCCTGCAACCAGTCGACTAATGATCCTGAAGATGATGCCATTAGTGTTCTTCCAGCTGTTCCAAGCGATGCCAAAAGGGCATATTGAGTTGCGGTATACGTTCGGTCAACAAGTAGCGAAATAAAGGTAACAAAAGCCACAGTTGCAAAAGCTGCAGCCAAATCATCAAGTAATACTGCGGCAGCAAAGAGTAAAACTGATTTCTCAGACCATGCCATTACACTAAACATTATGTTTGTAATCGCCATTGCAATTCCTGAAATGAATAGCGCTCTAACAACACCTGATTTTATGGAAAACCAACCACCCAATAATGTAAATACAATTGTTGTTATCCATCCAAGTCCTTTTGAGTAAATTGCAATATCAGATTTTGAAAATCCCATTTCGTCGTAAAATATTATGGACATACGTCCCAAAAATGCTTCACCAATTTTAAATAAAAATATGAACCCGATAATCAACAGACTGATGGTTAACCCATTTTTTTTGAAGAAACTGATCAGAGGACTTATGATAGTACTTACAAACCAGGCTGAAAATTTATTTAATTTTAAACGATCTTGATCACTTTTTTGAGCAATTTGCCTTTTATTCGATAGATCTTCTGGAATAAATAAAAGTCCAATATTAAAAAGAAAAATGATTAAGCAAATGAACAGAAAAGTTAATTGCCAATAATTAGCTAAGCCTTGCTGTTCAAAATAATCAGCAACAAAAAGTGTGAGCATTCCACCTATTTTATAACCCGTCCACCAACCAACCACAGCTATTGATGCGCCAGCTGCCATTGATGCTTTTTCATTCTCACCTATTTGCTCAATTCTTAAAGCATCAATTGTTATATCTTGAGATGCCGAGGAAACAGCTATCAATAATCCAAGTAAAATAATTAATTCTAAATTTGTAACAGGATTGAGAGTTGTCCAAATAAATAGACATACCAGTATTGTTGCCTGTAAAGAAATGATCCACGATTTCCTGTGGCCAATTTTTTGTGTCAAGAAAGGAATTTTTACACGGTCAATAATTGGAGCCCAAATAAAGTTAATTGCATATACACTAAAAATAAGGCCCGCCCATCCAATTGTACTTCTTGATAATTCATAATCTTTAAGCCAAAGTGAAAGAGCACTTCCAATTATCACCCAAGGAAAACCACTAATTGCTCCAAGCAGCAAGATGCGCAGCATTCTGTTATCAAAATAAATTGATAATCCTACATTTTCTCTCGTCATTAAATATTAGAATAGGTAATAGTGCCGACTGACGTCAATCAATATATTGCAGATTATTCGGACTTATTCAATTGGTGCAGGATTATCGCTGAAGCTTCTAAGATAAAGTATGACGTTTGCTCTATCTTTTTCTTTTTTTAGACCCACAAAAGACATTTTTGTACCTTCAATATATTTTTTTGGATTCAAAAGATATCCGTTAAGTTGCTCGTATGTCCAGTTGCCTCCATATGCCGCCATTGCATTTGAGTATTTATAATCCTCTTTTGAACCAATATCTTTATTTACTATATCCCAGAGCGCTGGACCAATTTTATTTGCTCCACCTTTTTCTACAACATGACACTGTGAACATTTCTTAAAGACCTTTGCACCTTTTTCTATATCTGCTGATGCAAGCAGAGTCTGAATTGGTATTTCAGGTTCCGCAGTAGCAGTGTCGTCTGCCATTGCTGCTGATGCAGACACCACCATATCTTCAGCGCCCTCAACTTGATAGGCTGCTACCTCAGGTTTTTCAACATGATATAAAATCTCACTGAAGTTTGCTAAACCGATAAATACAAGGGCCACAACTAATACACAGGCTACAATTTTATTAATTTCGAATGAATCCATGATGTCTCTTGACGTAATTAGATAATTATTTAAACAATAACCGAATTTAATCAAGTTTTTATGCGTCTTCTAGTCGCATAATTTGTTTATGATAAGCCAAGAAAACACAGCGATAATCATCCCGGTCAGATTACAAGCGAGCAGGCTACCAAATAAGCCTTTGCTCGACATTGCTGGCAAACCAATGATCCAACATGTTTGGGAGTCAGCCATTGCTTCTGATTTGGGTCGAGTAGTGGTTGCTACAGACAGTGATGAAATCGCCAAGTGTATTGAAAGTCTTGGGGGTGATGTATGTATGACTTCTGAAAATCATCAGACAGGTACTGATCGCATGCATGAAGCGCTTCAAGTAATTGATCCAGGTAAAATGATTCATTACATCATTAATTTACAAGGCGACTTGCCTACAATTAACTCGATGGCTTTGAAGAAAGTTATTAATTTATTATCTTCAGAAGAAGATGAAATTGGTACATTAGTCACCCAGTTTGAGAGTGAGGAAGATATAAAGAAAGAGCAATTTGTGAAAGCAATTTGTAATTTATCTGGTACTGAAACAGAATCTTATGCAGAGAATTTTGTAAGAAAACAGGGAGATTATGATGCAAAGAGTCTTTATCATCACATAGGTATTTATGCTTTTAAAAGAGATGCTTTAGAAAAGTTTGTCACTTTGTCTCAAACTGAGAGAGAAAAAAATGAAAAATTAGAGCAATTAAGAGCACTTGATAACAATATGAAAATAAAAATTGGTTTAATTGACTTTTTGCCTCTCGGAGTTGATACTCCGGATGACTTAGAAGAAATTAGAAAAATATTGAGTAAATGAAAAAAATAGCTTTCCAAGGTGAACTCGGAGCTTATTCACATCTTGCGTGTAATGAAGCTGCACCTGATCATAATCCTGTTGCGTGCAGAACATTTGAGTCTGCCATGGAGCAAGTCAATGCATCAGATTGTGATTTAGCCATGATACCAATTGAAAACTCAGTTGCAGGTAGGGTAGCGGATATTCACTATTTACTTGGCAGGTACGATTTAAAAATATATTCAGAGCATTTCCAAGAGATCAATCATCAATTAATGGCAAAACCAGGTGTCTCCTTAGATACAATTAAAAATGTACGTAGTCATTCTATGGCTATTGGACAATGTAATGCTGCTATAAAAAAATATAATTTAGATGCCATTATAATGGCAGACACTGCAGGTTCTGCTAAATTCATTAGTGAGTATGGGACAACTGAAGACTCAGCGATCGCCTCAACATTAGCGGCTGATATTTATGGATTAGATATAATCGACACAAATATTCAAGATATGAAAAATAATACAACTCGCTTTTTGATAATGTCAAAAGAACTTCAGCAAGAAAGAAACAAAAACCTATCATACCTTACTAGTTGTATATTTGAAGTAAAAAGTGTGCCTTCAGCTCTTTATAAAGCACTCGGTGGTTTCGCAACTAACGGAGTCAATTTAACTAAATTAGAGAGTTTCATTGTTGATGGTGATTTTAATAAAGCTCAATTCTATATTGATTTAGATGGTCATGCCGAAGATCAATCAGTAAAAGGAGCCTTAGAGGAATTATCCTTTTATACTGAAAAACTAAAAGTCTTAGGTGTTTATCCAAAACATTCATATAGAAATAATTAGTTTACTTATTGTGCATCCATGCAACAATTAATTGATGGGCTACAGCCATTGCAGGAGGTATCCATATCCTGTTAGGGCTTTTACCGACAAATATACGATTTAAATCTTCTCTAGATAACCATACTGCATCTTCAATTTCATCCTGATCTAAATCTGTTGTATCACCATCTGTCTGGCAGAAACATGCGATCATTAATTGAGAGGGGAATGGCCATGGTTGTGTGAATTTATAGTCAACACTTGTAACATTTAATCCCACTTCTTCTTTAACCTCTCTGATAACTGCGTCTTCGATGGTTTCACCTGGTTCTAAAAAACCTGCCAGTGCTGAAAACATTCTAGGAGGAAATATTTTTTGGCGACCGAGTAAACATTTGTCTTTAAAAATAGGAAGCATGATTACGACAGGATCAACGCGAGGAAATAGTTCCATATTGCAATTTTTGCAAATCTTTTTACAACCTGCATCTACAGTTTCAAGCCGGGAACTTTCACATCTGGTGCAAAAAATATTAGATGAATTCCATTCGACCATCGACTTAGCCTGAGCAAGAATACCTGTGTCTTCTGGGGAAATACTCTGCGCTATGGATCTTAGATCAATAAATTTACAGTTAGGAAATGCAGTTTTGTCTAAGTCTTTGTTACTTTTTGATAAATCTATTGCGTAGTAGCTTTTATCTTTTAACTTACCCAGGAAAAGATAATAAGCATCTTTAATAAAATTTTTTATTTGATCATATGTAGCTAAAAAAATTGTTGAATTTGAGCCAGGTTCACTACTCACGTGTATTAATGGTTTCCCTGAGTGAAAAACAACAAAACGTGTTTCATTGTCTAATAAATTTGCTTTTTGCCAGTCTTTATTGCTTCTAAAACCTGACATTCTATCCAGAGGATTATTCGCAAATATTATTTTGTTCATTAATTTATTATTTATTAAACAACATTTTATTTTCGTTATGATACAATATTTTGGGAGATTGAGTAGACAAGTTATTCGCCAATCCGGTCAGGTCTGAAAAGAAGCAGCCGTAACGAAGATATTTGGGTTACGTTGATCTCCCACTAAAGATTAGTGATTTTTTATGTCCGAAACAACCAATATACCTATTCCATTAAAATATAGGCCACTAAAATTTAGTGAACTTATTGGTCAAGATCTCATGTCTAAGACAATACAAAATGCAATTGAGATGAATAGAATTGCCAACGCTTATTTGCTCACAGGGGTTAGAGGTGTGGGGAAAACAACGACAGCTAGAATTATCGCAAAATCATTAAATTGTTTGAACATATCGGAGCAAGACAACAACGAGCCATGTGGGGTTTGTGACAATTGTAAAGCGATAACAGAGTCCAGAAGTGTTGATGTTTATGAAATGGATGCAGCATCGCGTACTGGAATAGCTGATATTAGAGAGCTGATTGAAGGTGTTCAATACTCACCTGTGTCATCAAAGTTTAAAATTTATATTATAGATGAAGTTCACATGTTATCGACCGCAGCCTTTAATGGATTGCTTAAAACATTAGAAGAGCCGCCGCCTCATGTGAAATTTATTTTTGCAACGACTGAGGTTAGAAAAATACCAACAACGATACTATCAAGATGCCAAAGATATGATTTAAAAAGGGTTGAACCTGATGATTTAGTAATTTTTTTAAAATCTATATGTGAAAAGGAGTCAGTTGATTTTGAAGAAGGTGCATTAAAAATTATTGCAAGAGCTGCAGATGGATCTGTAAGAGATGGCCTATCCATACTCGATCAATCTATTGCATTTTCAGGAAAGCATATTTCTGAAGAGCAAGTGAAAGAAATGATTGGTTTAAACGATCCAACCAAAATTTTAGAATTAATCAAATTCATTACTGCTGGCCAAACTCAACAGTCACTTGAAAAAATAAATGAACTTTATGACAACGGAGCTGATCCATCAATGATTGTAAAAGATCTTATAGAAACTGTTCATAGTTTGACTATGATAAATATCGATGCAGCTGAGGGAGTTAAAAGCTCACTTACAGACAGTGAATACAATGCAGTGCAAGAGGTAGCAGGTAATCTTGATGTATCCACTCTCTCAATGATCTGGCAAATGTTAAATAAGGGATTGCATGAAGTTACGGACTCATTTTCTCCTATAACTTCTCTTGAAATGTTGATCATTAGGATCATTTATTTAAATGATATACCAAAACCTAATGAATTAATAAGTGAACTAAATAATTTGGTTGAAAAAAATGATAATAAAATACAGGATAAATCAGTAGAAACATCATCAGAAATGGATCCAAAGGTAAAAGAAATTATTGATTTCTTTCCTGGAACTGAAGTTGAACAAATTGAAGAGAAATAAATATGAATAATTTTAACAATATGATAAAGCAGGCTCAAGACTTGCAAAAAAAGATGGCTGAGGCTCAGGAAAAGGTAGAAACACTTGAAGCCGAGGGTATCTCAGGTGGAGGTATAGTTAAAATAACTATTAATGGAAAAAATAATGTGACTTCTGTGAACATTGACGAAACAGCGATAGATAAAAATGAGAAAGAAATTTTAGAAGATTTGATAGTTGCAGCCTTTAATGATGCGAGAGACAAAATTCAAAGAAAAATCGCAGATGAAATGAGTTCTCTTACCGGTGGTATAAAACTTCCTCCAGGAATGAAACTGCCTTTCTAGCATGAAATCCCGTACATCTAATCCAGAAATTGATAAGTTAATACTTTTAATTAGTAAACTGCCTGGCTTTGGACCCAAATCTGCGAGCAGAGCAGCACTTCATTTAATAAAGAACAAAGAACAGTTAATGGTCCCACTCGCAGAGTCGCTTTTATCATCGAGTGAAAATATTGTTACATGTGAAATTTGTGGAAACATCGATGTAAATTCTCCATGCATGATCTGCACAGATGAGGGTCGATCTAAAAATCAAATCTGTGTTGTTGAAAATATCGCAGATCTATGGGCGCTTGAGAAATCTGAAGTATTTAATGGACTGTATCATGTGCTGGGTGGCAACCTATCTGCTATAAACAGCATTGGGCCCGATGATTTAAATTTAAAAAAACTGATTGATCGAATTGAAGGTGAGAAAATTGACGAAGTCATATTGGCTTTAAGTGCAACAGTTGATGGCCAAACAACCGCTCATTACGTAGCAGATACATTGTCAAAACACAGTGTTGAAGTGAGTCGCTTAGGTCACGGTGTACCTGTTGGCGGTGAGTTGGATTACATGGATGAAGGAACTATTGCCGCCGCTCTCAGTGCACGACAAAAAATTTAGTTTTATTGTATTTTCTCAATTTTTTTATTCAATCTTGACCTTATATCTAAGTTAGCCTATCTAAAGATTATGACTGTAAAAAAGATTTTAACTGCTCCAGATCCGTTTTTAAAGCAGATTTCAAAACCAGTTGATGAAGTAACTAAAGAGATCCAGGATCTAATGGATGACATGTTGGATACCATGTATGACGCACCTGGAATAGGTTTAGCAGCAGTTCAAATTGGAGTTCCTTTGCGTGTAATCGTGATGGATATAAGCTGGAGAAATGAAGAGGGCATAAAAGAACCTCTTTATTTTGTTAACCCTGAAATTACAGTAAAAACAAAAAATCTCTCAACGTATGAAGAGGGATGTTTATCGGTCCCAGATCAATACGCAGAAATTGATCGTCCAGAAGAATGTGAAATAAATTTTCTTGATTATAATGGAAAAAAGTCAACTCTAAACGCTAAAGGATTATTAGCGACCTGCATCCAACATGAAATGGATCATCTTGAGGGAATTCTTTTTATTGATCATTTATCAAATATGAAACGCAACATGATTGTAAAGAAGCTCATCAAAACAAAAAAACAATCAAAAAAAGAACGAATCGTCGCTTAGATAAAATGAAAAATTATCGCATCCTATTCATGGGCACAGCCCCATTCGCAGTGCCATCTTTAAAAAAAATTTTTTCTTCAAACAATCATTTGGTAGGTGTATATACATCTCCAGCAAAAAAGGCTAACCGAGGAATGAAATTATCAATTTCACCAGTAGCAGAATTTGCTGAAGCTGAAAATATAGAAATTAGCTCACCTCCTTCGATTAGTTCATCAGAGGAATTAAACAAACTACAAGAAATGAATTTGGATATAATAATTGTTGTTGCTTATGGACTGATATTACCTGAAGAAGTAATCAACTTACCTAAACTTGGTTGTTTTAATGTACATGCGTCTTTACTCCCTCGGTGGAGGGGAGCTGCACCAATTCAGAGAGCAATGATTGAAGGTGATCAGACTACGGGCGTTACAATTATGAAAATGGATAAAGGCCTTGATACTGGAGATATTGGGCTACAAAAAGAAATACAAATTGAACAACAAAACTACAGTGAATTAGAAAAAGAACTCGCAAATGAAGGAGCTGAATTGCTTATAAACTTTATTAATAGATTAGATGGCTCTATCCAGTTTACTAAACAAAATGACACGCAAGCTTGTTATGCAAAGAAAATACAAAAACAAGAAGCTTTAATTGACTGGACTGAAAATGCCGAGAAAATAAATAGACGTATAAATGCATATAATCCTAGTCCATGTGCTTGGTTTTCACTAAATAATAAAAGAATTAAAATACTGAAGGCTGAGGTAATTCATGAGAAAGGCGAGGCCGGAAAGATTATGAATGAAGAATTTTTAATTGGTTGTGGCATTAATTCAATTAGACCGTTGCTTCTAAGAGTTGAAGGTAAACAAGATTGTACAATCAATGATTTTCTCTTAGGACATAAAATTGAAGTTGGCTCCTATATTCAATGAACAGGTACAAAATAAAAATTGAGTATGATGGCACTCCGTTTGTAGGATGGCAAAGACAAGAAAATGGACAATCAGTTCAAGGGTGTATTGAAAAAGCAATAAATAATATATTTGAGGAAAACATTACTATCTTTGGGGCCGGTAGAACAGATGCAGGTGTTCACGCAATGGGGCAGGTTGCTCATTTTGATGTTACAGACAAATTATTTGAACCATATGTAATTAAGAACGCATTAAACGACCACTTGAGGCCATTTCCAATTTCCATATTAGAAGTAGAGAAAGCAGATAATGATTTTCATGCAAGATTTGATGCAACTCAAAGAAAATACCTTTATAGAATAGTAAACAGAAAGTCACCACTCACTATTGAGAAGGGAAGAGCTTGGCAAGTACATAAAGACATTGACGTTGATTTGATGCAGGAATGCATTTCTTCGATTGAGGGTCAGCACGACTTTACAACATTCCGTTCAGCTCATTGTCAATCTGATAGTCCAATAAAAACTTTAGACAGTCTAAAAATTAGCCAATCAGAAGAAAATATCTATTTTGGTTTCACTGCAAAATCATTTCTGCATCATCAAGTTAGATCAATTGTTGGTAGTTTAAAGTTAGTTGGAGAAAAAAGTTGGTCACTTGGCGACTTTGAAAAAGCGTTTAACTCAAAAGATCGCTCTAAATGTGGAGCACTTGCTCCTCCTGAGGGGTTATATTTTATGGAGGTTAAATACTAATTATTGTGAGCAGTTTTCAATTGTTTGAACATCTATATCTAATTTTTCTGCAGTGTTACCATAAAAGATCCCTCTGATTGGCGCCGCATAACTTGCGTCTAAGCCGCACGAAACTCGAATATATCTCTCATCAGGACAACATTGATTTGTAGGATCAAAGCCAACCCAACCAAGTTGATCTATATAAAGTTCAGCCCATGCGTGTGTAGCTTGAAATTCAGAGTCATTTCTATTTTTATGCATGTAGCCATTTACATATCTTGAGGGAATGCCCAAGTATCTAGCAGCGGAAATCATTATATGTGCTTGATCTTGGCAAACACCCTTCTCTTGATCTATTGACATAGCTGCAGTCGTGTTTGTATTGGTGGTATACGGTTCATATTTAATTTTTTTTGCAATCAAGAGCATTAAATCATGAGCAATAGTTACGGTGTCTTCATTTGAGCTATCTTTTGAGGCAATAGAAGCTAGCTCTTTTATTTTATTATTTGGTAGTGTTAAAATTGTATTTCTTAAATAGACATAAGGATCGATTTTATCATTCAAACTTTCATATACTCCATTTGTATCAATTGTTTCAACTTCTCCTTTAACTACAAATTTAATTTCCTTTTCTGATGGCTCGCCTTTGAAGTTAATTATATTATTTCCCTCTCCATCTCTAAATATCTCACCACCAGATTTGTTATTTCTTTTTACAGTCCAATTCAATATTTTAAGACCATTGTAGGGTGATGGAGTCAACTTTGTTGTTTGAATTAACCCTAATAGGTTATCATCATATTCATAATTTGTTGTATGATTGATTGTAAGTAACATAATCTACCTAAAAAAATGATTTTGAATTTGATTGTCTAAGAAAGATATCTTCGATACAAAATTGGTCACATACTCATGTAAACCATATTCAATAATTGACTCGACAGTTTCGTCTTTTACAGAATTATGAACTGATTTTAGGCCAGAGTAAATATCACTGATTTTCTCAGGACTGCATTTCAAACAATTAAGATGATAAACAATATTATTTATACAAAAACTTAAAGAACGTGAACAATCATTATTAAGTATGAAAAAATGAGCAATTTTTGTTGAGGTCACGTCTCCATCATAAGCCCATCTAAAAGCGCGAAATGAAGATAGTGATCGTAAAAGTATAATCCATTGTAAATTATCAAGATTTCCCCCTATATAATCAGCAGTAGGAAGTAGTACAAAATATTTTACATCAAGCAATCTTGCAGAATTATCTGCTCGTTCAATGAATGTGCCAAGAAATATAAAATGGTATCCGTCGTTACGTAATAATGAGTTTGCTGATCCCCGAAACATATTTACTTGTTGAATAGTCCATTCAGTAAAGTTTGGTAGATCAGCACGAGTAAATTTTTTATTTTTAAGCTCCAATATCTCTTTGTATGACTTATTAATTGCTACCCATGCCTCAGGGGTGAATGCAGTCCGCACTAATAGGGCATTATTTCTAGCTTTGGATATACAGCTGTACACAGAGGAAGGATTTTCTTCGTCAAAAAAAATATAATCCTCAACATTTTCCTGATTTATTTCATTGTATTTAGTAAAGTAACCTTGAGCAGCACCCGCAGCTGATAATACCGAGTCCCATTCATTATGGTAGCCTTTAGGGTTAGGAAACAAGGACATTCTATAACCCACATCAAGAAGGCGTGCCATAGTTTCTGCTCTTTCCATATATCTACTAATCCAGTAAAGATTCTCTGCTGTTCTGCTTAGCATGTTAATCTGCGAGGACCCAAGTGTCCTTTACTCCTCCCCCTTGTGATGAATTTACTACATACGATCCTTTATTTAATGCAACTCTTGTTAATCCCCCTGGGCACAATTGTACTTTTTCTCCAACAAGACAGAATGGACGTAAATCAACTCGTCTTCCTGAAACTTCATTATCTATTAATGTTGGTGAGGATGATAAGTCTAATGTTGGTTGAGCAATATATCCTCGAGGGTTACTTTTCAGTTTAGTAGAGAACTCTGAAATTTGATCTTTAGTAGATTTAGGTCCAATTAACATTCCATAACCACCTGAACCATCAACCTCTTTCACTACAAGTTTTTCAATATTTTCTAATACATAATTTAATTCGTCATCTCTTTCACATCTCCATGTTTCAACATTATCTAGAATTGGTGTTTCACCAAGGTAAAATTTTATCATTTCAGGGACAAATATATAAATAGCTTTGTCATCTGCGATACCAGCACCAGGAGCTGAGCATATATTCACACCACCTGTTTTATAAACTTGAGTGATCCCCGGGACACCAATGACTGAGTCCGGGTTATAACAAAGAGGATCTAAAAATTCGTCATCAATTCTTCGATAAACAACATCTATTTTTTTTGGTCCATCAACTGTCTTCATATAGAGCAAATCATTTTCAACAAAAAGATCTTGTGACTCCACCATTTCAATACCCATTTGGTCGGATAAAAAAGTATGTTCGTAATATGCACTATTTAAATGGCCTGGAGTTAATAAGACAACTGTTGGTATACTGCTATCACATTTTTTTGGGGCAAGACTCATTAGCGTCTGCAGTAATCTAGTAGGATAGTCATCAACTCGCAAAACACGATTCGTATGAAATAAATCAGGAAACATTTTCATCATGATTTCTCTATTTTCCAACATGTATGAAACACCAGATGGTGTCCGACAGTTGTCTTCTAAAACATAAAACTCATCTTTTCCTGTTCTGACTAAGTCAACACCAATTATTGGACTATAAATCTTTCTTGGAGGTGAAAAGTTGATCATAGACTGATCATAGGACGATTTTTTATAAACTATTTCTTTTGGAACAATACCCGCCTTAAAAATTTCACCGCTATTATAAATATCGTGAAGAAAAGAATTTAGAGCTTTCGCTCTTTGTAAAACACCTTTTTCTATCTTTACCCATTCGTAGTTTGTTAGAATTCTTGGAATTAGGTCAAATGGGATGATTCGTTCAGTCATATCATCATCTTTGACCGAAAATGTAATACCAATTCTTTTAAAATGAGACTCAGCTTCAAAATTCTTTTGGCTAATGACCGTGGATGACATGGTTCTTAACCAAGAATTTACTTGTAAGTAGTGCTTTCTTATTTGAGCATCATCGCTATACATTTCATCAAACATGGCCACATACTAATCAAATAGCTATCAATATTAATTTTATGCCTTTGCCAAATTGACATGTTATTCCCCTCCCGAATTCAGTAAATAATCTGTAATAGACAACTATGAAAAAAATTTTCGAGCAATCATTTAACTACTTTCTTAGGGCTTTCCCAGTAATCTTGACTGTTTACTTTCTTTTTCAAATAGCTGGAGCAATTATTTAGGTATTTATTATGTTAGGAACTAGATGGAATTTTAATCCTTCCCCCCTTAAATTGGATATAGCTTTGACCATCATGCTAATGTTGCTAATAGTATAATACCTAAATAGCTCTAAAATTGATATATAGTTGATTTTTATTGAAAGTACTTAGTGATTATGAGACTGTAAATTTCTTTCAGCTTAGTTATGTCCTCAGTTTTTTACATTTTCATCAATTTGGTGTGCGGTCTCTCCAATAAGTCCAAACTCCGCTACCTCGCAGTAGTCTTTAAAAAATCTTGCATCTGATGTTCCGCCTGTTGTTGTAAGTGAAGAATTCATTCCTGTAATCTCATCAACAGAACTTTTCACTATCTCTGTAAATTTACCTTTTTCAGTTAAAAATGGTTCTGCAGAATTGTTAAAAGTTACATCAACTTTATAGTCACTATTATTGATATTTTTTGAAACAACTTCATTGATCATTGATTGAAGGCTCTCTTTTGTGTGATTAATATTGTAGCGAATATTAAATATTCCAGTTGAGGTTTGTGGAACAATATTAGTCGCACCTTCACTTGACTCAATTTTAACAATTTCCATATTTGATGGTGGAAAGTCTTCTGTACCTTTATCAAGCTCTAAATTACACAGTGTATTGAGTATTGATGTCAGAGGATTTATTGGGTTGAGAGTCCATTCTGGATAGGCAACATGACCTTGTTTTCCTGAAACTTTAATAGTCGTGGTAATACTGCCTCTTCTTCCAATTTTAATCATTTCACCTAAATTACTTGGGCATGTGGGTTCTCCTACCAAGCAACTATCTATCTTTTCCCCATTTTTATAAATTTCTTCTAGTACTTTTCTTGTCCCATTGATTGCAGGTCCTTCTTCGTCATTTGTAATTAAGAGACTTATTGTTCCTTTCATCTCATTATTCTCTAAATATTCTCTTACTGCTGAAACAAATGCAGCTATAGCAGATTTCATATCGCTCGCACCACGGCCATATAACTTTCCATTTTTTTCAGTGGCCTCAAATGGATTTGAATTCCATGCATTTTCATCACCAACTGGAACAACATCAGTATGACCTCCAAAACACAAATGTGGAGCACCACTGCCAATTTTTGCGAATAAATTATCTACGTCGGGTGTGTCGGTATCACTAAATAAATAACGATTGCATGTAAATCCCATGTCAGTGAGTTCCTTTTGAAGTAGGTCTAAGACACCTTCATTATTCGGTGTGACACTTGGACAAGAAATAAGTGATTTTGTTAGTTCAACGACTTCCATAATTTATTCTCTGAGTAGATCGTTTATTGATGTTTTCTTTCTTGTGTTTTCATCAACTGTTTTAACGATTACAACACAATATAAACTTGGCTTTTTAGGGTCTTCATTTGGAAGGCTTCCTGGAACCACTACAGAATAAGCGGGTACTTCACCATAACTAATTTCACCTGTGGACCTGTTCACAATTTTTGTTGATGCCCCTAAATATACTCCCATTGAAAGAACTGATCCTTCTCTAACAATTACACCCTCGGCAACTTCAGCTCTCGCACCAACAAAACAGTTGTCTTCAATTATTACTGGATTTGCTTGTAGCGGTTCTAAAACACCGCCAATACCAACACCGCCTGATAAGTGACAGTTTTTTCCAATCTGAGCACATGAGCCAACAGTTGCCCATGTATCAACCATTGTGCCTTCATCAATATAAGCACCAATATTTACAAAAGATGGCATCAGAACTACACCTTTACCTATGAATGATCCTTCGCGAACGGTACCATTTGGAACATGTCGGTAGCCAGCTTCTTTCCATTGATCCTCATTCCAATCAACAGTTTTACCTTTCACCTTGTCATACCAAGACGTATAGGGTCCTTTTAAAATTTTATTATCATTTATTCGGAATGATATAAGAACGGCTTTTTTTAACCACTGATTAACAATCCAATCATTGCCACTTTTTTCTGCAATTCTAAATTGTCCATTATCAAGTTTTTTTATAACTTCATTTACAGCATCAGCGATGTCTGTATCTTTAGGAGAAATTTTAGCAATATTTTCCCAAGTACTTTCAATTTTATTTTTTAATTCTGTATTATCACTCATTTCTTTATTAGTGTTCCAGCACCTTTCGTTGTTAAAATCTCCATAACCACGGCATTTTGTTTACGACCATCGATTAAAGCAACTCCTTTTGCCCCATTTTTAAGGGTATTGAAACACGCCTTAATTTTGGGAATCATACCACTTTTTATAGTGCCTTTTTTTATGTATTGAAATGCTTTTTTACGATCCAGCTCGGTAATTAATTTTTTGTTATTATCCATTACCCCTTCTACATCTGTCAAAAGCAGAAGCCTTTCGGCTTTGACTGTCTCCGCGATAAACGCAGCCGCAGTATCAGCATTAATATTTAGCGTATTTTTATTTGAATCATATCCCAACGGTGCAATCACTGGTATTTGATTTTTACCCAGCGCTGCTTGAATTAATGATTTATTAATTTTTTTGGGCTCTCCAACAAATCCAATATTCCCATTCATAGCTATTTTTGAATTGATGATTTTTTGTCTTATTCCATCAAAACGTTTTGGTTTACCGCCATATTTTGTAATTTCATTTGAAATAAGTTTATTGAGATCATTGGCTAGAACTGTCTTAACAACACTTAAAATCTGTTTTGTTGTAACCCTTAAACCTTGATATTCTTCATTCTTAATTTTTTTCTTTCTCAATTGATTTTCAATCTGTGGCCCTCCACCGTGAACAATAATAACTTTCATTCCCAATTGGTTCAGAAGGGCAATATTTTTTGCAAAAGATTTTACTAAATGAGGTTTTGTAAGAGCATAACCTCCGTATTTAATAACAATAATTCGATTTTTATATCTTTTTATAAATTGATCTGTGCTGTTGAAATATTTTTTCCCTGATGGCCAATATTTCTGTAAAAGCCTAGAGCTTTCACTCACATTATTTTTTATAGACATTTTAATTTGTTTTGACTGTGGTTCTTTTATTGATTATCCACTGCTGGATAATTGAGAGTACGTTATTTGTTGTCCAATAAATTACAAGACCGGCAGCAAATTGTGCTAAGAGAATTGTTATAAAGAGCGGAAAGAACATGAATATTCTTGCTTGTATTGGATCGGGAGGAGCTGGATTGAGTTTTTGTTGTATGTACATGGTTAAGCCCATCAACACTGGCCAAATCCCTATAATCATAAACGATGGCGGATCCCATGGTATAAGGCCAAATGCGTTAAAAATGGTCGTTGGATCTTTTGAAGCAAGGTCTTGGATCCATCCATAAAAAGGGGCGTGTCGCATTTCAATTGAGACAAATAACATCTTATAAATCGCAAAGAAAAATGGAATTTGAATAAGTATTGGCAAACATCCTGAAATTGGATTTACTTTTTCCTTTTTATACAAAGCCATTAGCGCCTGTTGTTGCTGCGCTCTATCATCTTTGTGGAGTTCTTTAATTCTTGTCATTTCAGGTTGAAGCATTTTCATCTTAGCCATGGAGATGAATGACCAGTTAGCAAGAGGAAAGAAAACAATTCTTGTTATAACTGTTAATATAATGATAGCCAAACCAAAGTTTCCTGATAATTCAGAAAAGAAGTAAATCAAGTTGAATAAAGGTTTAGTGAGAAAATAGAACCAGCCCCAGTCAATCGCTAAATCAAAATTATAAATGCCATAATCTTCTTGATATCGATCAATGAGTTTTGCTTCTTTAGCACCAATGAATATTTGACTTTCAACAATGTGATCACTACCAGCTGCAACTTTCGTTGCATTTAGAGATCTATAGTAAGCAATGTATCCGTTATCATAAGTATAAATAGCTTTGAATGATTTATTCTGATCTGGAATGAGCGCAGCTAACCAGTATTTATCGGTAATGCCTACCCAACCATTATCACTTTCAAAGTTTAGTGTTTCTTCATCATCTTTTAGGTCGTCGTAATCTATTAATTCAAGTTTTTCTTGTAAGACACCAAGCAACCCTTCATGCAGAATAAACATGCCCGATAAAGAAGGCGCCTGTTTTCTTGTTACCTTACTTGCGTTATTTATTATAATTTCTTCATTCGAATTATTTTTAACTTCTTGTGTAATATCAAATAAATAGTCTTCATCTAAGCCAATCGTAGTTACGAATGTCTGGCCAGTCGTATTGCTCCATTCAAATTCAACTTCGTTGTTCGATGTAAGAGTAGTATTGCTATTAGACACTTTCCAAATAGATTCAGCATTTGGTGTTTCAAAATTAGCGTCTTGGTTTTTTATCCATCCAAATGTTACTTCATAGCCGTCATAAGTATCAATTGGTTGCAAAACTCTAATTTTTTCTGAAAACTCCTCTTGAGTTTCATTATATTTTTTGAGAACGATGTCATCAATTCTTAAACCTTTAAGATTAATTGATCCAACAATGCTGTCCGTTTCAATTTTTACTCTTTTATCAGCATTTAGTGCCTCGTCTAAACCAATGTTACCATTTTCGGTAATACCCAGAGATCTCTCAATTTCATCAATGGCTTCCATATCAAGTTCATTTGAGTTCACTTCTGACACGTCACCACTTTCTATTTCTCCATTAAGCATTTCTTGCTCAGGCGCTTCAAAGAAAAAACTCCAGATAAATAGAACGCCTACCGAGAGTATTATTGCAAGTATTAGATTTCTACTTTCCATAGGTTACTTCTTCTCTTTTGGAACAGGGTCATACCCTTCTGAACCGCCTAAAAGCTTTATTGGATGACATTTTGTTATTCTCTTAATTCCTAAATATGTTCCCTTAATTAAACCGTGCTCTTCAATTGCCTCTTTTGCATATTCAGAGCATGTTGGCATAAAACGACATGATGAGGGAAAATATGGAGAGATTAATCTTTGATATAATACTATCAGGAATATAAATATTGATTTCATTTGCTAACTATGAATTTTTTTAATTGCTATATTCATTTCAAATTCTAGATTTTTAAAATCTTCAATAAGCGAATTCTTCTTGCCAATAATTACGTAATTCCAATTTTTTATACCATATTCCCCAATAATATTTTTTGCAATTACTCTTAGCCGCCTCTTTATTTTATTTCTTACGACAGCGTTTCCATTTTGTTTTGAAACTGTGTATCCAACTTTTACTTTATTGCATGATTTATCCTCGTAAGCCTGTAATAAAAAGGACTTACTTCTAAAGAAGAGTCCACTTTTAGCTCTTTGAAAATCCTTTGAGGATTTTAATGTCTCTAATTTATTCATTGAATATCTTGTTCTAAGCTGAGAGAACTTTTCTGCCCTTAGCACGGCGCCTAGCCAAAATAATCCTTCCATCTTTAGTCGCAGAACGAGCTCTGAATCCATGACGTCTTTTTCTGACTAAATTACTTGGTTGAAATGTTCTTTTCATATTTCTATTTTGTTAGGTGATTGGCTTATAAATTGCATTCTATTGATAGTCAATTAATATTCATTAAATAAGATATATGTTTAAAAATAAGTCAATAAGGTTACTTGGGATCGGTCTCGCTATCGTTCTTATTTTATATTTTCTGGGAAAATATAACCCTATATCTATGGAATTCTTAATAAACCAACATGGATATATACAGGATTATATTCTCTCATATCCATTACTTTCAGTTGTTATATGCATCTTAATAATTGCAGTAATGATTTCTTTAATGGGGCCGATAACTCCAGTGTGTATTTTAGCAGGATTTTACTTTGGCCTATACGTAGGATTACTCATCGCGATAATTGGTGAAATCACGGGAGCAGTAATTGTATTTTTGTACGGTAGATATTTATTTAAAGCTTATATTTTAAAACAATTCGGTGAAAGATTTAAAAAGTTCAAAGATGGTTTTAATCGTAATTCAATAAGCTATTTGCTCTTTATAAGAGTAATAGGTGGAGTTCCATTTGGAATACAAAATTTACTCCCAGCTGTCTTGGATATGAAGTTTAGAGACTATTTTATAGCAACTATCTTTGGCGTTATTCCCTGGGCATATATTTTAGTGAGTATTGGAAATGGAATTCAAAATATTATGGAAACGCAGAATTTCTCATCAAGTGATATTTTAAAAATTGAGTATTTACTTCCCGTTTTATTAATAAGTATAATTGTAATAGTTCCTGTAATTTACAAATTTATAAAAAAAAGATTTTTGGTTTGATTAGAAGAAAATAAACTATAATCAACTTATATGCGCCGGTGGCTCAGCTGGATAGAGCACCAGACTACGAATCTGGGGGTCGGGAGTTCGAATCTCTCCCGGCGCGCCATTAAAATTTATGTTTAACAAATTATCAAATACACAAAAGGGAACCCTACTTGCATTTATTGGAGTAATGATTGTAACTCCAGACTCACTAATTATTAAACTCGTATCAATTGATACATGGAACCTTTTATTTTATAGATCTCTGTTTCCTGGAACTGCATTATTAATTGGCTATTTTGTTTTCTTCAGCTCTAGAGCTGTACCGGATTTTATGAGTATCGGAAAACCTGGTCTATTAAATGCCGTTTTAATAATGGGATCTAACATTACATTCATATTAGCTTTAGCAAATACAGATGTCGCAAACGCTTTAATAATGATTAGTCTTGTTCCAATCATTGCATCAATATTTTCATTTATTTTTCTTAACGAAAAACCTCAATTGATCACTTGGCTTTGCTCTCTTAGTTGTTTGATTGCTGTAATTTATATTTTCTATGAGTCATACGAGCTTAATCGATATCTTGGTGATTTTTATGGACTCCTATGTGCTGCTTTTGTTGGAGCCAGCTTAACTGTAATGAGAAGTTCGCCAAATATCAACTTTGTGCCCTCATATATATTAGGAAAACTTTTAACAGCTTGCGTAGCAGTATTCTTTGTTAATAGTTTCATAATTAATTCAACTGATTTAATACTTTTGTCATTAATGGTAGTCACAGTAGGTGTATCTTTTGTATTTATAAGTATTGCACCGCAATTCATTAGTTCTCCTGAAGTGGGAATTTTCTTCTTACTCGAGACCGCCTTAGGACCTCTATGGGTATGGTTTTTTATTAGTGAAGCACCAACGCAAAAAACCTTAATTGGTGGCATTTTTATAATAACTATTATATTTATTCACTCTTACTATATGATTAAGAAAGAACGTTCAGAACGGATATGATGAAAAAATTCTCGATTTTAGCTTTATTACTTATTATCTCTTGCGCCCAACCGCAAACACAGCTTCCAGACTACAGCACAGCAATAACTGAAAAAGAAAGAGATATACAAAACCAAATGTTCGCTGATTCATGGCTTGATACGTATTTACCATTTTCAACTATGGGTACAGATATATTGTTCAGTGCTAAAGATCTATGTGCTGAGGATGACCGAATATTTGCTTTAGGAATGAATCTTGCGAATGAGTACTCGGCATATGAAACGATCCGTAAAGAAATAAATACAAGTCTTTCACTAGGATCAAAATTAAAAGTCGTGAGTTTAGGTACTAATTCGCCTGCAAGTAAAGCGGGCATCTTAGTTGGTGATGAGATTTTAGAAATAGATGGTGAAAGCTTAATCCAGGGGGAAGATGCATTTAAATCTTATATTGAAAAGATTGATAAAGAATATCAAAAATTATATGAATTCAAGATTCTTAGAGGTGATGAATTTAAAAATATAAAAATCAGAAGTGAACAAAGATGCCGTTTCAACTTTGTCATTGATCTTGATAACAATACTTTTAACGCTTTTGCAAATGGTGAGATTATGGTTTTCTCACTAAGGATGGCAAAGTGGCTAATACAAAATGAAACCGGAGCCGCAATTGTTTTTGCTCATGAATTAGCTCATAATGCCAATAAGCATGTTGCTGATAAAATTCAAAACGCAAACACAGGGGCGTTGCTTGGTTTATTGTTTGGAATATACGTCGGTCTGCCACAAGACATGATGGAAGTGGGTCAAAGTATTGGCGCTACAGCTTATTCAATCGAATATGAGAATGAGGCTGATTATCTCAGTATGTATATTTTAGCACAAGCGGGTTACAACTTAGATGATGCTGTAAATTTTTGGAGAAGATTTGCTGTAGAAGTTCCTAATTCAATTTATTCAACTGGAGGAACTCATCCATCAACTGCAGAAAGATATGTCAGAATGGAGTCAACAATAAAAGAAATTAAAGATAAAATAAGTAAAGGTGAAAAACTTATACCATCTTATAAAAAGGAATAAAAATGAACTTAATTAACGGAGTAATATTTGTAATTGTAATCTTATTGATCTTTTCTTTTGGTCTAAGCCTCTCTCTTGAGTTTTTATTCTAAGTAATTCTAAATTTCTTTTTGATTTTCTTTCTTTCTCTTACTTTGCTTAGTGGTTGATAAGCCTGTTTGTGATGAGCTTGACAGTAGACAAATCCTTCATTCGTATTCCTTCCGCAGAATTTAAAATCTGTTTCCTCTGGTTCTCCAATTGGCCACCTACATAAGCCATCCTTAATATCTTGAAATGATGTTGGATTCATTGGCTCATCAATAACAGGTGAGATATCAATTACTTTTTGACTTTTTGATACATTTATTCTTTTTTTTCGTATTATGGATATTCCATTATTCTTGCTTTTTGAGGCCATCCTGCCTGAAAGACCTAATCTGTGTGCTTTACCAATTACCGCATTTCTTGTGACTTCACCTAACTCTGCTGCAATTCTGCTAGCTGTTAGACCTTCATCCCAAAGCTGTTTGAGCTTTTCAATTCTTTCATATGTCCAAGGCATAATTTCTCCTTAATAGATGGCAAATGTTACCACTACATTTTGATAGAATTCAATATAAATATACTAAATCTTGATATTATTGCTCAATCTGTGAGTATAAAAATTTATCTATAAATATCAGTTGAATAGAATAATTACTGAAATCTAAATATTAATGACATTTTAAGAAATTTAATTAAACAGACGCTATGCAGTACAATCCAATAAGCATTATTACTTTGTACAAAAAAGAAGTACAAAGATTTACTAAAATTCCTCTACAGACAATTGTAGCGCCTGCTGCAACCAGTTTGCTTTTTATGGTAATTTTTACAACGGCGATTGGTTCTGTAAGAACTAATTATCCCCTAGATAGCTTTAAAAGTTTTCTATTTCCAGGCTTGATAATGATGACCATCATTCAAAATGCCTTTATGAATAATTCTTCTTCCATCTTGATGTCTAAAGTACAGGGCAATATTGTTGATCTCTTGATGCCGCCTCTTAATAATATTGAAATAATTATAGCTTTTACTTTAGCTGGAATTACCAGGGGGCTAGTTGTTGCCGTTGCTTGCGCTCTTATGATGTACCCTTTCGCTGATGTTAGTATTTATAATATCTATATAATTCTTATTTTTGCTATAATAGCTTCAGCAATCATGTCTTTAATTGGAACTATTTCAGGAATATGGGCTGAAAAATGGGATCATCTTGGAACGGTAGGCAACTTTATAATTGTTCCCTTGTCTTTTCTTTCTGGTACATTTTACTCGATAACTGTGTTACCGGGACCCATTCAAACGGCAAGTTTAATAAATCCATTTTTTTATATGATTGATGGTTTTCGTTATGGATTCTTGGGTGTAAGTGATTCTTCATACCTTTCAGCTATTTTTATATTATTAGTAATTTTTTTATTTCTTATCGCGATAAATTATTTGATGTTAAAATCAGGTTATAAATTGAGACCATAAAATGACCAATGTTCTTCCAACATACCCAAGATCAAACTTAGAATTTACCCATGGAGTTGGCAGCTACTTGTATACAAAATCAGGAGAGAAGTTTTTAGATTTTGGTACAGGAATAGCGGTTAATTCCCTAGGTTATTCAAATCCATACCTAAACGATAAATTAAAAGAACAAATAGATAAATTATGGCATTTATCAAATGTATATCAGATACCAGAACAAGAAAAACTCGCGCAAAGATTATGTGATAATTCTTTCGCAGATTATGTATTCTTTTGTAATTCAGGTACCGAAGCTATTGAGGCAAGCATAAAAATTGCTAGAAGATATTTTCATAGTTCAGAAAATTGGTCACATAAAAAAGAAATTTTAAGTTTTTCAGGTTCATTTCATGGCAGAACAATAGGGGCGCTTGCAGCGGGAGGTCCAGATAAGCTCAGCTCTTTTAATACCACAGTAAATGATTTTAAATTTCTTGAATTTGGTGATCATGAGCAGCTTCTAAACTCAATAAGTGAAAAAACCTCTGCAGTAATTATTGAACCAATACAAGGTGAGGGCGGTATAAGAGAAGTTCCTAGGCAATGCCTTGCGGGATTAAGGAAAATTTGTGATGAAAAGAACTGCCTTCTAATCTTTGATGAAGTGCAATGCGGCATGGGTAGAACGGGAAAATTATTTGCATATGAATGGTCTGAAGTATATCCAGATATTATGACAATAGCAAAAGCAATTGGAAATGGTTTTCCATTAGGTGCGTGCCTGACATCAAAAAAAGTTGGTGAAAAGATGGATTTTGGTTCTCATGGTTCAACTTTCGGAGGTAATCCACTTGCTTGTACAGTGGGAAACGCTGTTTTGGATATAATGCTAAAAGACAAATTTTTTAATGAAATTAATGTTGTTGCAAAAAAACTCTATGAAGGACTTCAAAACGTGATTACTGATTTTCCGAGCGTCATTGAAAATATCAGAGGAAGAGGATTTATTTTAGGGCTAAAGTGTAAAGTTGAAAATGATAAGTTTGTCAATCTAGCAAGAGAAAAATATATTCTAACTGTAAAAGCTTCAGATAATGTTGTAAGACTTTTGCCTCCAATTAATCTTACCTTAACTGAATGCGATGAAGCAATCGATAAAATAAGAGCTACTTGCAGTGAGTTTAAATAATGAAAAATTTTATAGATATAAAAGAAATCTCAAAGAGTGAATTAACCAGCTTATTAGATAATGCCTTACAAAATAAAAGGTCTAAAACAATAACACAAAATAATTTGAATGGTAAAAACCTAGTATTATTTTTTGAAAAAAAATCTACCAGAACAAGGCTATCGTTCGATATTGCAATTAAACAATTGGGTGGCTCCACAACAATTTTAAATAAGGAAGATATTCACCTGGGTAATGATAAAGAAAGCGTAAGTGATACAATTAATACTTTTGGACTATATGCTGACGGACTTATTCTTAGGGTCAACGATCATAAAACTATAATGAGCGCTTCCAAGCTATCGCATTTACCTGTGATAAATGCACTATCAAATTTATCACATCCTTGTCAGTGCTTGGCAGGTCTAATGACATTATTAGAGGAGAGGGGCAGTTTAGAAAAATTGAATATTGTTTGGATGGGACCTATTACAAATGTAGCTAATTCTTGGATTGAGGCTTTTAAAAAAGAATTAGGCTTCTCACTTAATATTTTTTGTCCGGAGGCATGGTTTGAAAAGTATAAAGAAAAAATGCAGGAGTATGACATTTCAACTGATCTCGATGATATCGTACATCATCATGTAAATGACCAAATTCTTGCTCATGCTGATGCTGTGATGACAGATACATGGAAATCAATGGGAGAGGATACAAAAAATCAGGATTATGATTTAATTAAAGAATTCAGAGTTACCGAAGAAGTTATGAAAATGGCTAAATCGGATAGTATTTTTATGCACTGTCTTCCAGCAAACAGAAATGAGGAAGTTGAAGCAAGTGTAATAGATGGAAATAATTCAAGGGTTTGGCAAGAAGCGAGCAATAGACTGTTTGTTCAAAAAGAAATTTTAAAAGTAATATTTTAATTATTTCTTCCAAAAGGCAGGATGAAAGATAACTAATACAGTTAATATCTCTAATCTCCCTAATAACATTGAGAATATAAGTATCCACTTAGCAGGATCAGAAACTGCATAAAAAGAATTTTCTGGACCTATTGTGGTCCCAAGTCCTGGCCCGACATTGGCAAGAGAAGTCGCAGCTGCTGATAATGAAGTTACAAAGTCAAGCTCAGTCATAGATAAAAGCAAAGTAATAGCTATGAAACTAAGAATGAATATAAAGAAGAAACTCATGACTGAAGATGTTACTTCGTCCTGAATTTTTCTACGATTATAATGTGGAACAAATACGCCATGGGGATGTAAGAGCTTTTGAATTTGCATTTTTAGAGTTTCAAATAATATCTGAAATCTAAAAACCTTGATTCCGCAAGTAGTTGAACCAGCACAGCCACCAATAAACATACCAAAGAAAAGTAAGTAAATTGGAAATGGTCCCCACAAATTGTAATTATCTGAAGTATAACCTGTACCAGTTATAATTGAGACAACATTAAATGCACCGTGCCTTAAAGACTGTTCAAAATTTTTAAGATCAAATATCCACAAATAAGAAATTACTAATAAAGAACTTACAAAAATTATGATTAAAAAAGTTTTTATTTGAGTATCTCTAAAAAAACTTTTGATCCCATTTTGTGTAACCTCAAGATATATTAAAATTGGAAGGCTACTTAAAATCATAAATAAGATTGCAATATATTCTGTTGATCGATTATCAAAGCTAGCGAATGAATCATTCCTTGTTGAAAAACCACCTGTAGCTATCGTTGTCATTGAATGAACTAAGGAATCGAAAAGTCTCATACCGCTCAACCAGTAAGATATAAAACAAAGAACTGTTAATGATAAGTATATTATGATTACCGCAAAAGAAACCTGTGCAGTTCTTGGTAAGATCTTTTCTGTTGTATCTGATGATTCTGTTCTGAAGATCTGCATACCTCCTACCTGCAATACAGGAAGTATACTAATAGCCATGACTATTATACCAACCCCCCCGATCCATTGAAGAAGTCCTCGCCAAAGCAGGATGCCCTCAGGCATAGACTTAATGTCGCTTAGAATTGTGGAACCTGTTGTTGTAATACCTGACATAGACTCAAAAATTGAGTCTGTGAAACTTAAATTTAGACTAGATAGAAAGAATGGAAGAGAACCAAAAAAACATATAAATACCCAAGATAATGTAGTTATTAAAAATGCATCTTGGGTTTGGATTTTATCTTCTGCAGAATTTCTTGTTGAAATAAAAAAGGTAATGCCAAATCCAAGAGTAATTATTGAGCTTATTATAAATGATTGCCATGTTTCATTGCGAAAAGCCAGATCTAATATAGCTGGGACGAGTAAAACAAAACTCAAAGCAATCAATAAGTACCCTAATACGTTAAGTATTAATTTAAAATTAAGCATGTAGTTGATAAATATATATTAGCTTTTTTTAAGTATGGGACCTTGATTAAGCATGCTATAGAATTCTCTACGTGTAGAGGCATCAGTTCTAAATTTTCCCAGAAGTTTACTGGTGACCATTGATATGCCTGGCATATGCACTCCTCTAGTGGTCATACACTCATGTTGTGCTTCAACCACAACTGCAACTCCTTTAGGCTTCAAACAATCCTGTATACATGTTGCGATCTCAGAAGTTAGTTTTTCTTGAACCTGCATTCGCTTAGCAAATATATTGGTAATTCTTGCTAATTTACTGATGCCAACAACTCTTTTGTTAGGAAGATATGCAACGTGAGCATTTCCAATAAATGGCGCTATATGATGTTCACAATGTGATTCAATTCTAATGTCTTTTAACATTATGACTTCATCGTAACCACCCGTCTCTGAAAATGTTCTTTTTAGAATCTCTTTTGGATCTTCATCATATCCAGAAAACCAATCCTTGTATGCCTTGGCCACTCTTTTCGGCGTGTCAAGTAAACCTTCGCGTGTTACATCGTCCCCAGCCCACTTAATTAATGTACGAACCGCCTCTTCCGCTTCACTTTGAGTAGGTTTTCTTAGTTTATTTTTTTTCATAATCAGATAGGAGTACTATATTAAATTTAATAAAATTTATAGCTTTATTATTATCTCTATAAATCCAAATAGTTCTTATTTAGTTTACTTCAATAAAAAAAATTGTTTGTTTTTCACCGAATTACCGCTTATTTATGTTATTGTCACTTATATGGCAACAGTAAATGAAAATTCAAAAGCATGGCCATTTATAGAAGCTAGAAAGATAGTCAAAAGAGCTAAGCTCAAAGATTATTCAAAAATCAAGCTTCAGACTGGTTATGGACCAAGTGGACTTCCACACATAGGGACGTTCGGAGAAGTCGCAAGGACCACGATGGTGCTTAATGCTATAAAAGCGGTATCTGACTATGAAGTCGAATTGATTGCTTTTTCTGATGATATGGATGGATTAAGAAAAGTTCCTGATAATGTTCCTAATCAGGAAATTTTGGAAAAAAATTTACACAAGCCACTTACCTCGATTCCAGATCCTTTTGAAAAATCAACGAGTTTTGGAAACCATAACAATGAGATGTTACAAGCATTTCTTGATAAGTTTGAGTTCAAATATTCTTTTAAAAGCGCGACAGAGCTTTATACATCTGGTTTTTTTAACGATCAATTAATTAAAGTTTTAAATTCTTATGATGAGATTAAAAAAATAATATTACCAACATTAGGAGAGGAAAGAAAAAAAACTTATAGTCCTTTTTTGCCGATTTGCCAAGAAACAGGACACGTACTTGAAGTTGAAATTGTTTCAATTAATACTGAAAAAAATACGGTTGTGTATCTTCAGAATAATAAGGAAATTGAACAGTCTATTTTATATGGTAATTGCAAATTACAATGGAAAGTGGACTGGGCAATGAGGTGGTGTGCTTTAGACATTGATTATGAAATGTATGGTAAAGACTTGATACCAACTTTTCAACTTTCATCCAAAGTATGTCGTGCTTTAGGACATCAACCCCCCGAAAATTATTTCTATGAATTGTTTCTTGATCAGAATGGTGAAAAGATTTCAAAATCAAAGGGAAATGGTTTGAGTATTGAAGAATGGTTATCTTATGCGCCTAAGGAGACATTAAGCTACTTCATGTACCAAAATCCAAGAAGAGCAAAAAAACTATTTCTGGATGTTATACCTAAATCAGTTGATGAATTTTTGAATCATCTAAATAAATTTAATGACCAAAACGATAAGGAAAAAATTGAAAATCCAGTTTGGCATATCATGAATAGTCATAATCATATTGGTTCAATACCAATATCCTTCAATTTAATATTAAATTTAGTTTCAGCCAGTGGAAAGAGTGATCCAGATTTTATTCTAGATTTTATAAAAAAATATGATGCTTCAGTTATCAATTCTGACCATAATTTTATGTTAGAACTTATAACTGGAGCAATATCATTTGAAAAGAATGTTAATGCCGATAAAATTCAGTTTAAAGTACCCAGTGAAGAAGAGAAAAATATTTTTTTAGATTTAATTAATCGAATTGAGCTTTTGCCAGACAATGTTGATGCTGAGACTATACAGACTGAAATCTATCAAATTGGTAAAGATTATAAGTTTGATAATTTAAGAGACTGGTTCAAACTTATTTATCAGGTTCTTTTTGGCAAAAGTGATGGACCAAGATTTGGTACTTTTATTGCCATCTACGGCATAAAAGAAACAATACAACTTATTAGAGAAAGAATAAAAGTGAGCAAGTGATGAGTTTGTTAACCGGTATGCTTCAGCTTTTGCCACCAGAGACTGCCCATAGCGTCACAATACAATTAACAAAATATGGAAGCCCCTTAATAAATAAAGGTTTTCAAGATCAAAGTCTGCATACTAATGTTAAAGGCCTTAGCTTTAGTAACCCACTGGGCATTGCCGCTGGTTTTGATAAAAATGCAGAATTAATAGACCCTTTATTAAAGATTGGATTTGGATTTGTGGAATGTGGAACTGTTACACCGAAGCCACAATATGGAAATGAAAAGCCAAGAATTTTTAGGTTAAAAAAGGACAGTGCCATAATTAATAAATTGGGTTTTAATAACAAGGGAGAAAAGAGGTTTGTAAAGAATCTTATGTCTGCAAAAAGGACAGGTATTGTGGGATCAAATATTGGACCAAATAAAGACACTAAAAATTTCATTGATGATTACCTAAAAATTTACAGAAAGATTTCAGTCTCTTGTGATTACGTAACCATCAATGTTTCATCACCAAATACTGAAGCTCTACGTGAATTGCAAAGAAAAGAATATCTTGAAGTACTTTTAAGGGACATTTCTCAAATTAGGAATGAGGAAAACAATAGAAAACCAATCATGCTAAAAATTGATCCAGATAATACAAATGATCACTACAGTATGATTCTTAATCTTGTTAGCAAATATCATATCGATGGAATTATTGCCACCAATACTTCACTTTCAAGACCAGAAATTTTACGAGATCAAAATAAGAAAAGAGACGGTGGATTATCTGGCCCCCCGATAAAGGATTTATCAGACAAAGTTTTAAAATTTTTATATCGAGAGACTAATCATGAATTAGTTTTAATTGGTGTTGGTGGAGTTGGCAGTGCATTAGACGTATATAATAAAATTAAACTAGGTGCATCATTAGTACAAATGTATACCTCACTCACTTACGGAGGCCCCCAACTAATAAATAAGATTTTGATTGATCTTGTTAAACTTATCAAAGATGATGGATTTACAAATATTTCAGAAGCAGTTGGTATAAATAATAAATGAATAGAACCATTGATCTTCCCTTTAACAAAAGAAAGAGACAGCTTAACAAACAACAGAATCGTGACTCGATAATTTTAGCTTCAAGAAAAGTTTTTATAGAAAAGGGTCTTGACAGCTCTAATGTTAGAGAGATTGTATATGAGGCTGGTTTGGGCTCTGGGACATTCTATAATTACTTTGATGATAAAGTTGAAGTTTTTTTAGTTATTGTAAATAGGCTTATTAACGAATTTAGTCACTTTATCATTCCTGAAATTAATAAAGCTAAAACCTTTGATGAATTAGTTAGTATTGCTTTTAATAGCTGGTTTAACTGGATATATAATGATACAGAAAATTATATTTTTTTTAAAAATAATAAAAAATATATATTAGATCTTAAATGGTTGGGTCAAAATTCAAAAGAATACCAAAATTTTAATAAAAAACTGCTAGAAGTAACAGTAAACATGTCAAAAATTATCAAATTTCCTCAAAACGATATTTCACTTATGGTAACTTCTGTAATTGCTGTTAGCGTTAATCTTGGCGATCAATTATTGGAAAGAAACGATTTAAAACCTTCTGAATTAAGCTCATTTGCAACTAAATTATTTTTAAAAGGACTATAGCTTAGGATGACAAAAAGTATTTTTATTACTGGCGCAGCATCAGGAATTGGTAAGGCTACTGCAATATCGTTTGCTGAAAATGGATGGAATGTAGGACTTTTTGATATCAATCAAGAAGGCCTAAAAGAGGTAGCCGAAATCATTGGTCATAATAAATGTATGTATCAAAAGTTAGACGTAACAAATATTGAAGACTGGATTGATGCAGAAAAAAGTTTCTCACAGTATACAGGCGGTAGGTGTGATATATTTTTTAATAATGCAGGCATAGCAAACTTTGCAGGAGCATTTGAGGATATCAAAATTGAGGAAATGAACAAAATAATTGATGTAAACTTTAAAGGTGTTGTTAATGGATGTTTTACAATGCTTGAAATACTAAGAAGTACAGAAAACAGCATGCTACTTAATACAAGTTCAGTTGCAGGACTTATTACGGCTCCAGGTATATCAGTTTATGGGGCAACAAAGCATGCCGTAAGCTCTCTTACCGAAAATCTGCGTATTGAGTTCGAGCGGTATGGCATTAAAGTATCTGAAATTAATCCTTGGTTTACCGAAACACCAATCTTAGATGCAGAAGCTGTTACAACTGGTGCAAAAAGTCAATTGGACCGCGAATTTGTTAATCAAAAGACAAAAGTTTATCCAGTTGAAAAAGTCGTAAATTCAGTCTGGTCCGCTTATGACTCAAGTAGAATACATCATCCAGTTGGCTTTGAAGCAAAATTTGCATCGTTTTTTATGAGACACCTGCCGTCACTCATAAGAGGTTTGAGCAAAAAACTTTTTAAGGATTCTTTTATCTAGACAGACCTTTTTGCTTTATCAGCGTCATTTGAGGCTTTGATCATATTTCTGAGCTGTTCCCACTCTTGATCGGTTACATCTTTTAACATTTCATAGAAATTACCCGCATGATTCAACCATTGAGCTCCATCGATAGTAATAATTTCTCCTGTTAAGTAATCGACTCCATCTGCCATTAAGAAAGTTGCTAAATTTGCAAGCTCACTGAGTTCTCCAGTTCTTTTCATTGGAATCGACTCCATCATATTTGCACCTTTGCCTCCTGGCGCTAATCTATCCCACGCACCTTTGGTCGGAAATGGTCCAGGCGAGATAGCATTTAATCTTATACCTCTATTTCCCCATTCAGCTGCGAGAGATCTAGTCATTGTCGCTAAACCAGACTTAGACATTGCTGATGGAACTGTATATGGACCACTGCTATCAATCCATGTAGTTAAAATAGAAATTATACTTCCTTTTAACTTTTCAGCTAACCACCTTTTACCTATTGCATTTGTCATGTAAAAAGTTCCATTGAAAACAATATTAGAAATAGCAGTAAATGCTCTTGGAGATAAATCCTCTGTTCTCGAGATAAAGTTTCCTGCAGCATTATTTAGTAGCCCAGTTAGAGGCCCTTCGCTCCAAATTTCATCCACCATATCTTCTATTGCTTCAGGAACTTTGATATCACACGAGATTGATTTTACAGATCCCCCATGCATATCCATAAGCTCTTTTGCAGTTTCATCTAATACTGACTTTCTTCTGCCGCAAATATAGACATCGGCACCTAGTTCTAAATACCTTGTCGCCATTGCTTTACCAAGTCCTGAGCCTCCACCAGAAACTAAAATTCTTTTATTTTTCAATAAATCTTTTTGAAACATATCTACTCCTTTATCCAAATTGCGCTAAGAATGGAAAATACTTTATAAAAAAGAAAGCCAATTCTTGAATTCTGTTTGTTAGTATCAGGATACCAAATAAAATTAGTAAAAGACCAGTAAAAATTTCGATTAATCTTATATAATTTCTTATTCTTGATAAGAATTTCATAAAGCCATTTATTGCATAGGCTGCAATTAGAAAAGGTATGCCCAAGCCAGCTGAATACAGCATTAGTAAAACTATTCCATACGTTACTGTCTCTGAGCTTGCGGCTATCGATAAAACACTTCCTAGAATAGGCCCAATGCAAGGTGTCCATCCAAATGCAAAAGATAAACCAATTATATAAGAGCCAACTATACCTGGTCTATAGCTTTCAATTTGGTATCTCATCTCCCTGTTTAAAAATGGTATTTGTATGATTTGCATAAAATGAATACCAAATATGATAATTATTATTCCTCCTGCGATACGTAAAATATCGAGATATTCATAAACTAAGCTACTCAGTAAAGTTGCAGAAGCACCTAAGATTACAAATACAGTTGAAAACCCAATCACAAAACTTAATGAAAAACTAAAAACCTTTTTTTTAATTTCATCACCTTGGTCCAATTGTAATTTATCCAAACTAGTTCCCGCCATAAAACACAAGTAACCTGGAACAATTGGTAATACACACGGAGATAGAAAACTAAGGAGTCCTGCAAGAACTACATATAAATATGATATCTCAGTCACTATATTCTTCTAAATCTTTTAAATATTTCAGCACCACTCCAGCCAATAATTATTGCAATTATTAAAGAAATCAATCCGTAAAAGAATGGATAGTTTTTTGAAAATGAGTAGATTGCCTCCTCAATTCCAACTCTAGTAACCATAAATTTGTAAGAATATTCCTGAGATACCTCATTATCTATAATTAAATGAAGATTTACAGTGTATTCTCCTACAGGAACGGTATTTGGAATATCAATATAAGATCTGAACAGATTTCCATCAATTATTTCAATTTCATCTGAAACTTGTTTATACAAACTATCATTTTGTTTTGTTCTAATTAGAGCGTTAAAGAATTCCTCTTTTTCCTTTTCATTTATAATACTTCCCCAATCAGTAGTAAGTGAGCTCCAATCAATCATCTCTGATTTTTCCCTCTCAAGTAGTCCGATTTGATTATTCGTTAAAAATTCATCTGTAAGTTCAGATGTACTCGAAAGATAGTAGAAACCTGGCACATCTCTGAAAGTTACACTTTTGGAATTTAACCAAAATCCAAAATATGAGTCTTTCTTTCTTAATGCAACATCCTCAGGAGGGCCGACAACTTCTATAAGTATGTCACTTTTACTATCTCTTGACTGAGATGGATCAGAATAAAATGCCCCAAAAACGAGAAGCTCTTCACCAGAGAAATTTGCGTCTATGTATATTTCTTCCTGGTCTGAGCCAATTACAAGTGCAATTGAAATTGAAGGCGTTAACACTCCAGTCAAAAAATAAAATAAAATAATTAATTGTTTGATCATCAGAAAACTAATCGTATTACAGATAAATTAAAAATTTCGTTAGGCTCTACTAACAAATCAAGCGCAATTTTAGTTGCAACACCAAGCACTATTATGGCTAGTAAAGCCCTTATTTCTTCACCTCTTAACTTATTGGCTGCCAATACCCCCACTTGAGCACCAACTACAGAAGAAAGTATTAAAAAGAAAGCTAGAACTGCATCAACAGCAAAAGTAGTAGTTGCATGTAGAATAGTAACAAGTGCAGTTATGAAAATAATTTGGAATAAAGATGTACCTATTACTTTTGAGGTTGGCATTCCCAAAAAATAAATCATTGCAGGGATTAATATGAAAGCACCACCAATTCCCATTGTTGCTGATAAGATACCTATCACAAAACCAATTATAATTGGAGGAATAACACTTATGTATAATTTAGATTTATAAAATCTAACTTTGAATGGCAATCTATGCGCCCAGTTATGATAATGAATCTTTCGTTTAACACTTTTTCTTCTTATTCTATCCCTTATTACTTTAGAGCTTTCAATCAGCATTGATAAACCTATACCTGTTAAAAGAGCAAAATATAGAATTGAGATTACAGTATCAATTTGACCAATTGCAACAAGCCTACTGAATATCCAAATGCCCAAGATTGATCCAAAGAAGGCACCAATAAGCAATACCCCTCCCATTTTGAAATCTACAAGACCTTGTCTCCAGTGACCCAATGTTCCAGAAATTGAAGATGCAACTATCTGGTTTGCTGATGTTGCAACAGCAACATTAGTAGGTATACCTATAAATATTAGTAGTGGAGTCATTAGAAAGCCTCCACCTAAACCAAACATGCCAGATAGAAATCCTACAACTCCACCTAAAGACAATAATAGAAAAATGTTAACTGAGAGCTCTGCAATAGGCAGATAAATACTCATAATTCTAAACTTTTCAGACTTTCCCCATCGATATGGTCAACAAAATTAGAAATTTGCAATTTATGAGACAAAGGTTATATATACTTAAACTACACTAATTATTCTTAAACCTATGTCGTACAAAAGTCCAATAGAAGATTTCAAATACAATCTGGCCATGCTTAATTACGATGAGGTCATTGCAGGCATAGAAAAGTTCAAGGAATATGACTCAGAAACACTCATGAGCGTTGTTTCTGAAATAGGGCGTCTTAATGAGCAAGAAGTACTAGATAGTAATAAAATTGGCGACAGAGAGGGCTTAAAATATGTAACTGATGGGGCAGAAGGTCCTGAAGTTCATACCCCTGAAAGATTTAAAAAATTGTATGATGCAGTAAAGTCGTCAGGCTATGTTGGTGCTACTATGCCCACTCAATATGGTGGTGGTGGAGCACCGTTCACGACTGCCATACTTGCAGGTGAGATTGGTATAGCTGCTAATATGGCATTCTATATGGGTCCAGGATTGAGTCACGGCGCAATGAAGACCATCTTAAAAAAGGCTACAGAGGAACTTAAAGATAAATATCTACCTAATATGACTTCAGGTGAGTGGATGGGCACTATGTGTCTGACAGAACCACAATGTGGAACCGATCTTGGTTTAATAAAATCTACTGCAGTTCCTAAAGATGATCACTATGAGTTAACAGGCCAAAAAATTTGGATTTCATTCGGCGAACATGACTTAACAGAAAATATTATTCATCTTGTGCTCGCAAGAACACCAGATGCACCCGAAGGCATTAAAGGAATAAGTTTATTTCTTGTACCAAAGCGACTGGATGATAATACTCGAAATACAATTTATTGTGGCGGTTTAGAACATAAGCTTGGAATTAATTCTTCGCCAACTTGCGTAATGAACCTTGAAAATGCAAAAGGTTGGCTAGTTGGAGAAAAGAATAAAGGAATGGAAGCTATGTTTCTGATGATGAATGATGCGCGTTTAAAAGTTGGACTACAAGGTATAGCAATGTCAGAGATCTCGTACCAAAATGCTCTAGAATTTGCAAAAGAAAGAAAACAAATGAGGTCTGTTGTTAAGGATAAGCAAGATAAAGATAATAAAGCAGACAATATAATTGTTCATCCTGATGTAAGAAGAATGTTAATGAATGTCAAAGCAACGACTGAGGCAATGCGTGCATTATGCATTTATACAGCGATGAAAATTGATCTTGCAGAAGATCATCCTGATGAAAAAGTAAGACAGGAAGCTGACGATTTTGCTGCATTAATGACACCAATAATTAAGGCTTATTGTACTGATAGAGGTTTTTTAAATTGTTCAGAATCTTTACAGGTCCTAGGTGGCAGTGGATTTACAAAAGAATATCCTCTTGAGCAGTACATGCGAGATGTAAGAATTACAATGATATACGAAGGTACAAATGGTATTCAGGCTTTAGACTTAGTTGGAAGAAAATTAACAATGCATCAGGGACGGTTGTTACAAAACTTCCAAAAAGAAGTTCAAAAATTTCTATCTGAAAATAAAGATAATGAAGAAATATCATCATTTATTAAACCTCTTGAAAACGCTCTCAATGAAGTTACCGCTTCAACAATGTGGTTAATGCAGAACGGCATGCAAGATCCTGAAAATGCCCTTGCTTCTGCCACTGATTACCTAAATTTGGTAGCTCTATCGTCGATGACTTATATGTGGGCGCGAATGGCAAAATTCTCTATTGGCAAAAATGAGCCAATTCATAAAAATAAAATAAAAACTGGAACTTATTTTGTTGAAAAAATTATGCCAGAACTAACTATGTATTCAAAGAAGGTGCAAGCTGGTAAGTCTTCAATGATGGATATGGAAGTTGCAGAGTTTTAATCTAAGACCTGTATCCCAATTGTCTTGCAGCTAAATCATACATTATTTCTTCTGATCCACCACCAATAGCATTAACTCTTACTTCTCGATAAATTCTCTCAACTTTTCCAGGTCCGCTATTTGCTCGAAGATATCCTGCTCCACCTAATATTTGCATTGCTTCTCTTGCGCATAGTTCCATCGCTTTACTTGCATGCACTTTTAGCATTGCCAAGTCCGCTATTGGACTTTCACCATTCATTACTCTCCAAGATAGTAATTCAGTCCAAGCCCTTGATGTTTTAACCGCTCTGTTCATATCAACGAGTTTATGTTTTATCACTTGATTATCAATTAATGGCTTACCAAATGTTTTTCGTTCTTTTGCCCAAGCTACTGCTTCATCAATACAAATTTGAGAGTATGCATTCATACCAGCTGCCATACCAAGTCTTTCTTGACTGAAGTTACTCATTACGCCGATCCAGCCACTGTTTTCTCCACCAATCAAATTTTCTACAGGCACTTTACAATTATCAAAGTAAAGTACAGCTGTATCAGAGCTGAGCCATCCCATTTTTTTGAGAGGTGTTTGAGTGAAGCCAGGTGTATCCTTTTCAATAACCAGAACTGATATTCCGGTAGCACCTTCACCACCAGTTCTTACTCCAACTACGTATGTATCGGCTCGCATTCCACTTGTAATGAACATTTTTGAGCCATTAACAATGAAATGGTCGCCTTTTCTAATTGCTTTAGTTTTTAAACTTGCAACATCTGATCCTCCCGAAGGCTCTGTCATTGCAAGAGCTGCTATCTTTTCCCCTTTGACCACTGGGGGAATAAATTTCTCTTTTTGCTCTTCTGTACCCAAAGATTGTATCAATGGTATTGCAATATTGTGTGATAAAAGACTTGCTGAAACACCGCCACATCCATGGGCGAACTCCTCAGCTGTTACGATACCGTGAAAAATATCAATACCTTCTGTTGTACCGCCATACTTTTCATCATAGCCCATTCCCATTAGACCTACATCAGCAGCTTTTTTATAGAGTTCTCTTGGAAACTCACCAGCTTCTTCCCATTCTTCAACAAAAGGAGCTATTTCCTTTGAAACAAATTTTCTTACTTCTTCTCTCCATGCATGATGAGACTCATTATAAAAAAGAGGTTTTTTACCCTCAGAAATTCCAATTTTTGGTATCATATTATTTCACTCACTCCATTTTTAATTACCATTTTATCACGTTCTTTTACTTTGGATTGATAATAGACATTATTACCATCTTTCCACATTTCTGTAACTATTGTTTCTCCAGGATATACAGGTGAAGAAAAACGACAATCAAATCTTTTAAGTTTCTTTACATCTTTATCGCAGACACTTTCAATTATTGATCTGCATGCGATACCGTAAGTGCACATGCCATGTAGAATTGGCCGTTCAAAACCAGCAGACTTTGCAAAGTTTGGATCAGAGTGCAATGGGTTGTAATCTCCTGAAAGTCTAAAAATTAATGCTTGATCAGGTTTGGTATTAATTTCGTGCACATAGTCTGGTTTACCTTCAGGCCTTACTAATTCTTTTTTTGGAGACTCAGGTCCACCAAAGCCACCATCCCCCCTTGCGAATGTTGTACTAACAAGTTTGCAGATTTCAGTATTATCTTTTTTAAGATTTACAGTTGTTTCAACCTCAATAACTGCACCCTTACCAGGACCTTTATCATAACAACCTATAACTTTTGCGTTGGTTATAAAATCTCCTGAGACAGGTAAAGGATTAGTTACTGATAATCTCTGTTCACCATGAACAACCATAATGAAATTAATATTTGTCTTCAGCAATAACGGTGAGTGATATTGAAAATTAGTAGCCATTGATGGCAATGCAATTTGAGAATTTTCATAGACAAACTTTAATTCATCTAAATTCATTGGGTCATTCCCAAGACCGACGCCTAGACTATAGAGAATTGAGTCTTTATCAGTATAGGAAACTTCAATGTTTTCTGAAGTCATGGACATTATTTCTTCGTAATTAATAGCCATTTTTTATGTATTTCTCTAATATTTAAATGTATATATACTTTATATAGATCACTTATCTAAAGCGAGGAAAAAAACATGCCAAAACCCTTTGATGTTGAAATAAATAATTCAATTGCTCATATCAGGTTCAATAGGCCTGAAAAAAGAAATTCAATGAACGAGGATTTCTGGAGATTATTTCCAAAGGAAGTTGAACAGCTAGATGACAGTGGTGAGATTAGAGCTTTAATTGTATCATCCACGGGACCACACTTTTCTGCTGGAATAGACCTTAGCATGTTTAAAGATGATGTTGTTGAACACGAAACAAACCAAGAGCTTGGCAGAAGTAGGGGGTATTTTATTCAACAGTTAAAGTTTCTCCAACGTGCTGCTTCATGTTTGGAGGATGCGAGATTTCCAGTTGTTGCCGCTGTCCAAGGAGGATGTATTGGTGGAGGTATCGATTTAATCACTGCCGCTGATATAAGACTTTGTACAAAAGATGCATTTTTTTTAATTGAAGAAATAAATGTAGGTTTGGCAGCAGATATTGGAACTATACAAAGATTACCTAAAATTATACCTGCTGGTATAGCGCGTGAGTGGACTATGATGGGAGAAAAGATATCTGCTGAAAGAGCAAAAGAAGTAGGCCTTGTGAGCTCTTTGCATGATAGTCATGAAGAAATGATTGATAGTGCTTTTGAAATGGCTGAAAAATTAGCATCAAAAACACCACTTGCGATGTGGGTTACAAAAGAAGTTCTCAATTATTCAAGAGATCACTCTGTTAAAGAAGGACTTGATAATGTAGCGCTTTGGAATGCAGCTACGCTTCATAAAGAAGATGTAATGACTACAATGATGTCAAAAATGCAAAAGAAAAAGCCAGAGTATAGAAATTTAAGAGATAAAAATTTCTTGAAACATAAATCAAGTAAATAGTATTTTTAACAAATTAAATTTTAATGAGATTTAAAAAAGGCATTATTCTCGCTGCCGGCAAGGGAACTCGACTTTCGCCCGCAACAAAAGTAACAGTGAAGCCTCTTCTGCCTTTATATGATAAACCTTTACTTTATTACGCGTTATCAAACTTAATTAAGGCTGGTGTTCGCGAGGTACTATTTATATCTCAAAAGAAAGATATACCAGAATTTAGAAAACTATTTGGCTCGGGAAAACAGCTTGGCATGAAATTCAGTTACACATTTCAAAAAGAACAAGTTGGAATTCCTGATGCAGTTAATATTGCCAAAAAATTTATTAATAAAAAACCATTTGTTTTAGCCTTAGCTGATAATTTATTTTTTGGTAAGAGCTTCACATCAACTTTAAAAAAAGTTCAGTCGCTCAAGGATGGAGCTGCTGTTTTAGCTGTTAAAACAAAATATCCACACAAATCAGCTGTTATTGAATACGATAGAGAAAAAAATATAAAATCAATTATTGAGAAACCAAAAAAACCAAAGAGTAATCTTACAATACCCGGTCTTTATTTTTATGATAAGGACTCCATATCAATTGTTAAGAATTTAAAGCCCTCTAAAAGAAAAGAATTAGAAATAGTTGATGTGCATCAATCTTATCTTAGAAAGAATCTCTTAAAAGTTTTTGCATTAAAAAATGATGTTCAGTGGTTTGATACTGGTGATGCAGAAGAAATGCTTGAAGCCTCAAACTATATTCACAAATATCAAAAAAAGGGAAAAAAGCTATTTGGGTCTATTGAAATGGATTCATATTTAAATGGGTGGATTACAAAGAAACAACTTAGAACTCTAATTGATCAAATGCCCAACTCAAAATATAAAGAGAAATTAAGTTCTCTCGTTTAATGTTTGATAAAATTTCATTAATTAATTTATTAGACTCAAAGTCTATTTGTTATAAGATTACTGAACATAAACCGCTGTTTACAGTCGAAGACTCTAAAAATCTTCGAGGTTCAATTGAAGGAGCGCATTCAAAGAATCTTTTTTTGAAAGATAAAAAAAATAATTTTTTTTTAGTAAGTTTTATTGAGGATATTATTGCTGATTTAAAAAAAGCATCAGTGCCTTTAAACTCCAAAAAATTATCTTTTGCAAATGAAGATTATTTAATGAATATTCTAGGTATCAAACCCGGATCAGTATCTCCATTTGGATTATTGAACGATAAAGAAAAAAAAGTTAAATTTTTCTTTGATCAAGAGTTTATGGAATATGAAATTGTGAATTTCCATCCTTTAATCAACACGTCAACAGTGTCAATAGCTCCGAATGACCTGATAAATCTGATTGAACAGTATCATTTAAAAGTCGAATTTATTAATATGAGAGATTTTCAAAAATGACTCTAAGAAAAGCAAAATTTATTAAAACCAAGAAAAAAATTAAAGCGAATGTTTTTGATTTACATTTTGATGAAGTTAAATGGGTAAATGGAAACAAAGCTATTAGGGATCTTATTGTACATAACGGCATCACTTGTATTGTTCCAATAATTGATAAGAAATTTATAGTTTTGCTCAAACAATATCGATACGGATCAGATCAAATTATGCTTGAAGTCCCAGCAGGGACTATTGACCCAGGAGAAAGGCCATTAAGTTGCGCCAAAAGAGAATTAATTGAAGAAACTGGTTATCATGGAAAAAATTGGAAAATGATTGGCAAATACTATTCAACACCTGCATATAACACTTGTCTAGTACACTGTTATCTAACCCATTGCTATGATAAGAGTGAAACAAATTTTGATGAAGATGAGGTTCTAGAGACAAAAATATATTCAGTCCAAGAAGTAAGAAGACTACTTAAAACTAATAAGGTTAATGATATGAAAACCTATATTAGTCTTGACCGATTTATGAATTATTATTGATTCAGTATTTTCCAAATACCTGAAGCGGATAAAATAATTTTATCTTGTGAGATTAAATTACCTTCAATAAAGACGAGTGATTTTGTAGTTCTTGTTACCTTAGCATCACATTCAACAATATCATCTTGAAGACCTGGACTTACAAAGTTACAGTTTAGTGAAATAGTACTGCAAGGTTTTTTCCCACACGCAGCAAATACCATGGATCCTAAGAAAATATCTGCTAATGACATAGAGTAGCCACCATGAGCAATACCATGAGCATTGAGATGCTTATCCAAAATTTTAGTAATGAATTTATATTGGTTATTCTCTTCTTTTTTAAAATACATTGGTCCAATTAATACATCAAAGCCAGCATGCCATCCAAGTTTTTTGTAACCTTCTGGTACCCAGCTTGGTGCTGATACTTCTGTCTTTAACATGACCATAGAGATTCTCCCTAATTCAAAGAATGCGACTTTCTAAACTTCAATTCGGATATGGTCAAGCAGAATAAAGAAAAATATTTGCCAAAATTGAGGGTATTTTTGATGTATTTTTTTTAAATAAAATTAAACTTTTTTTTTTATATAAAAAGTCTATCTTACGGTTTTCTAAATATTTATAAGGGCAATATAGTATGAGAGAAGCTGCAATAATTTCAACTGCAAGAACTGGATTAGCAAAAGCTATGAGAGGTGGATTTAACAAAACTCACGGTATTACAATGGGTGGCCATACTGTTAAACATGCTATTGAAAGAGCGGGAGTTGAAGCTGGTGAAGTAGAAGATGTTATCTTTGGATGTGGACAACCAGAGGGAGCAACAGGTCATAATATTGGAAGAAATGTTGCAATTGCGGGAGGATGCCCCGTAACTGTGCCAGGGACTACAATAAATCGTTTTTGTTCATCAGGTTTACAATCAATAGCGGTAGCTGCTCAAAGAATTATTGTTGATGGAATTAAAGTAGCTATTGGTGGGGGAGTAGAGTCAATATCAATGACACAGCAAAACATGAACATGAAACACCTTATTGAGCCTGAACTTCAAAAAATTTGCCCAGCATTATGGATGCCTATGATTAATACTGCTGATGTTGTAGCAGATCGATACAAAGTAAGCAGAGAATACCAAGACGAATATTCACTACAAAGTCAACAACGAACAGCTGCAGCTCAAACTGCAGGAAAATTTAAAGACGAGATTGTTCCTTTAACGACAAAAATGGATGTAATGAACAAAGAAACAAAGGAAGTTACAGAACAAGAAGTAACAGTTGATAAAGATGAGTGTAATCGACCACAAACTACACTTGAGAGCCTTGCTGGTTTAATGCCAGTCATGGGACCTGACAAATATATTACTGCGGGCAATGCTAGTCAGCTGTCAGATGGAGCATCTTCATGTTTGTTAATGGATCTTAAAGAAGCAGAAAAAAGAAATATTGAACCTATGGGAATTTTTAGAGGACTTTCTGTTGCAGCTTGTGAGCCCGATGAGATGGGTATAGGACCAGTATTTGCTGTACCAAAACTCCTAGAGCAACACGGCTTAAAGGTAGATGATATCGATATATGGGAACTGAACGAAGCATTTGCAGTTCAAGTTTTATACTGTAGAGATAAGCTAGGAATTGATAATGAGAAATTAAATGTGAACGGAGGATCAATTTCTATTGGACACCCATATGGTATGACCGGCTCTAGAATGACAGGACATATTTTAATTGAAGGTAAGAGACGAAACGCTAAATACGGTGTTGTAACAATGTGCGTTGGTGGCGGAATGGGAGCAGCAGGTCTTTTTGAGATTTTATGATAGATACAATTAAATACATTGAAAAAATAGCTCTGGTAATAATTATTTTTGCTACAGTTATAGCTATTGGCTATGAAATATATGCAATGTATGAAAAAAATCTCGTTGAACTTGCAGACTTACTTTTGTTATTTATTTATCTCGAAGTTATACAAATGATTAGAGAATATTGGACGCTAAATAGAATTAGAATAAGTATACCGCTGTTTATTGCTATTACTGCTGTTGCACGTTTAATAATTTTACAGGGCAAAACTATGGATCCAAGCATGTTGCTTTACGAGGGTGGTGCCATTTTATTGATTGCCATAGCTGTTCTTATATTAAAAGCAAGAAAGCTTAAAATATTCGCCGATGTTGACGACTAAGATTGCCAAAGGATTAGTACTTCCATTTTTAGTTGTCCTTTTAATAAGCACATCTGCATTTTCACTTACTGATGAGGACGAACAAGAGATTATTTCTGTTGTAAGTCAGCAGCTGCAAGCATTTCAAAATGATGATTTCGAAAAAGCTTATTCTTTCGCATCGCCAATTATTAAGAAAATATTCCCAAGTCCAAAAGCGTTTGGTGAAATGGTTGTAGGTCAGTACCAGGCCGTTTATCGTCCCAAAAGTGTGAACTTTGGCAAGATATCACTTAGAGATGGAGCACCTTCCCTAGAAGTATATTTAGTTGATCCTGAAGGTGAATTCGTAACTGCAATTTATTCAATGCAGCAACAAGAAGACGGTGAATGGCTGATTAATGGTTGTTATCTTACTCAAGCAGAGAGTAACGAAATTTAGGATTGAGAGTTTCTGATAACTTGCTCGTAAAATTTTAGACTTTCTTTGCTTTTTCTCTCTAAAGTATTTCTATTCACCTCGATTAAACCAAAACGTGGTTTGTAGCCATATATCCATTCAAAGTTGTCCAGAAATGACCAATAGTAATAACCTCGAATATCTAAACCGTCATCTAAACAGCTTTGAAGTCCTTTTAATGCTGTAGTGATATATTTTATTCTTTGATTATCATCATCTGTACCAATCCCATTTTCAGTCACAATCATTGGGCAATTTATTTTTGGAGCAACATACCTCAATACATTTTCTAATGACTCTGGATAATATTCATATCCCATAATAAGCATATTTTCATCATTGACGTTAGGTTTCATAATTCCCCTAGGACCATAGGTGTGACGTGTATACGTTTGAATACCAATGAAATCGTCATCTTTAGTTTGATCCAAACACACATCTACTGTTTCAGCATGAGCAATGTCGCGTGATTGTTCGCCTCCTTCTGCCGCTTGGTAATCCATAATTGAAAGTGTAATACCAACAGGCTGATTTTTTGTAAGTAGACCTTTGATAACTGGAAACGCTTTTACATGCGCCGCCATCATACAGTCACGTATTTTATAGGGATGGCCAAATAGAAAAGGGCCAAAATTATCTAGAGTTGACCCGCATGATTTAGCAGCATCTTCAACAAATGGCATGATAGTTTTCATTCCTTGTTCAGGGTAGCTGGGAAATGTGTGTGCAAAACATGCAGTTAGATTTGCCTCATTTATTGTACAAACCGTATCTATACGGTCACCTAGCTCTTTTGTTACAAATTCAGCATATTTAACATATAAATCTGCGTTTTCTTTTTTTTCCCAACCTCCTTTAGCTGTAAACCAAAGTGGGGAAGTGAAGTGTTGGAATGTGACGCACGTTTGAAGATTATTTTCATGACAACAATCCAAAACTTTTTTGTAATGATCAATTGCTTCATTTGAAAATTCTCCCTCGCACTCTTCGATACGAGCCCATTCAATAGATAGTCTATAGGATTGTATTGCGTGAGATGACATAAGCTTAATATCTTCCTCATATCTATTCAATTGATCACAAGCAATTCCTGACGGTTCAGCAAATGTGGTATTTTTTGTATTTTCAAGCAGCCAAAAATCTGAGTTTGTATTATTTCCTTCTACTTGATGGGCAGCAGTCGCTGTACCCCATGTAAAGTCTTTTGGTAAATTAAGTTTCATAATTATATAAATTTAGCATTTGGATACCCATCAAGAATATACTTTTTAAGTTCTTCAACCAGCTCTTTTTTTACTAAAGTTACGATTGCCCCACCAAAACCAGCTCCAGTAAGTTTAGATCCTAAAGCGCCAAAGGAATTAGATAGATCAACCAACTTATTTAAATTATCAGTTGAAACTCTATAGTGCCGTGATAAAGAAATATGACTTTCTGTCATTAATTTTCCAAATTCTTCAGCTTTATTATCTTTTAAATATTGAGCTGCTTTTACAACTCTCAAATTTTCCTCAATTACATGTTTACTAACATTAAGCTCTTCATCTGAAAGTAATTGAATATCATTTTCATCAATTTTTGTTTTTGTACAGAGATTTTGAATTTTCATTTTTTTTGCAGCATTCAGACATAATTCTTTTTTTTTGTTAAACTCACTATCTGATAAAATCCTTTGTGTATTGCTATCAATTAATAGAAATTGATAATCTTGAAAAATTGGTATCAATTCATAATTTTTATTAAAGGTATCAAGAAAAAGAGCTTCATAATGATTTCCTAAGACCGATACAAATTGATCCATAACTCCACCGCCCACACCAACAAAATCATTTTCAACCTCAAATGCTAAATTAATTAAATCTTCGTCTGCTAAATTTTTTTGAAAATAGCAACTTAGTGATTTTAAAGTACTAACGGTGATTGCAGCAGAGGAAGAGAGACCGACCCCCAATGGAAGGCTGCTTTTGATATAAATTGAGATATTGTTAATCTTAACTGAAAATTTCTTCTCAAAATAAAGACATGATCCAATAACGAAATCTGCCCAATTATTTCTTTTTTCGAGTTTCTTAACAATTAAAGAGTCCTTATATTTATCTGAAACTATCGAAATAGACTCACTATTTTTATTTTCAACGATCTCACAGATAATTGAGTTCTTAATTTGTAACGGTAAAACATGTCCACCATTATAGTCTAAATGCTCCCCAATGAGGTTAACTCTGCCAAAGCCCTCACCAATCGAGACTGTGTTCATAACTTAACTTTGTCTTTGTTTTAATTCAGAAAATATTCTTTCATAAAAGTTACTATCGTACTTATTAAAGTACGTAACTATTATTGCTATAGTTCCGGCAACGGCTGGAAAAATATATCCCATAATAAATAGACCATTCAATGTTTCTGGACTTTGATCTATTGCATTTGCCACATAGTCTGTGCTTTCAAGAATTACTCCAGCAAGCCATGCACTAAAACCAACACTCAATTTAAAAACAAATACGTGAGCTGCGTTTAAGACTCCTTCAGCACGAAATCCAGATTTCCATTCACCATATTCGATTGTATCAGCTATCATTGACCAGGCCATGACACCTGCCATACCGAAACCAATGAAGCCAAAGGTTGCAATAAAAGCTAATAACCAAAAGTTTTCATACCCAGTGATATAATAGATTATTAAATCTGTGATTACGTAAAGAAATGTTCCAATCATGAATAAAGTCTTTTTCTCAAACCTATGTTTTATTAAGTTAACTAAATATGCACCAAACATAATTTGTAAAATTACTCCAAGCAAAATTGGACTAAAGTAAGCCTCTAATTGAAGATTATATTTTACAAAATAGACAACTGTTAGTTGCTTGATATTATTTGCAACCCAAGTTGTTAAAAGTGCCAATACTACGAAATGTAATGGATAATTGTTAAATACCATTTTAGTAACTTTTTTAATACCAATGGTTTCTTCATATGGCTTTGAATAAACTTCTTTAGTATTAAAAAAACATAGGAATGCAAAAATAGCTCCAAGGACTGCCAAACAACCCACTACAATTGGAAATCCGAACTGTGGTGAGCTAAAAAGGCCAACCAGAGGCAATGTTAGAACTGCAACAGCAATTGATCCAGAGCTGGCTCCTAAATATCTAAATGATGCGAGCGATGTTCTTTCATCTCTGTCTTGAGTCATCGCCGGAATGAGCGATCCAACTGGAATAGCAATGATTGTATATAAAGTGGTGAATGTAATGTATGTAAAAAGTGCCCAATAAAATTTACCCGTTTGTGACAAATCAGGTGAGGTAAAGCATAAAATAATCATTATTAGCGCAGGTACTGATCCAAACAAAATATAGGGTCTGAATTTCCCCCATCTGGTCGAAGTATTATCTGCAATATACCCCATAATCGGGTCAGTAAATGCGTCCCAGATTTTCGCTAAAAAGAAAACTAATCCAGCGTTTGCAGGCGATAATCCAAAAATATCTGTATAAAAAAATAGTAAGTAGAAGACAGTCAGTTGCCACATTATATTAATGGCAAAATCACCACCACCGTAAAACAATTTTGATCTAAAACTTAGTTTCATAGGGTATCATATATTGTTTCAACTAATTTAAGTGCTCTTTGATCACCGAGCATGGATCCAGTTAATAAATTCATTGTGTATGCGCAGCTAATTCCATTTTCAGGATCCCCAAATGCCATAGAACCGCCCCATCCAGTATGACCAAATGCTTTACTGCTTTTACCAAATAATTTTCCACCACCGACACTATAACCTGCATGTGACCACTGCATAGGTGACTTCATTACATGATCGTCTCCACTTACAGCAACTGTAGTAAGAGTTTCAAAGGTATTTGATGAAATAAATTTATTTGATAAATGCGATAAGAAAAAATCATAAATTTTTGCAAGTGATCCTGAATTAGAGTGACAGTTCATAGCTGGAATCTCCGCAAGTCGCCATTCAGCTGTATTTGCTGTTTTTGTTCTGTTTGCAGGATTAAGAAACGCAGTAATTAGATACTCATCTACATTTGTCGGATTACTGAAAGCTTTCCTTAGGCTTTCAGAACTAATTAGTTCAGCAATATTGTCATGATATGCTGAAGGTGTACCTATAAAACATTTAGTTTCAAGAGGACTATTCAGTAACTCCTCCAAGTTCTTACCAACTGATTTATTGGTAACTCGTTTAATTAATTCACCAACTAAAAAACCGATCGTTTTTGGATGATAACATATTTTTTCATCAGCTTTATGATATGGTTCTTGATTTGCCAACAGATCAACTACATAGTCCCATTTGTAAAAATCGGTTTCATCTATAGGCTGTCTCCATCCATACATCCCTGCTTGATGGGAGAGTAATGTTTTTACTTTTATACTTTCTTTTCCGCCGTTCGCAAATTCAGGCCAGTAATCAGCAACATTTTTCTCCAAATCTAGTTTGTTTTCATCAATCAATTTAGCAACAATCATCGCAACAATACCCTTACTGGTTGAGTGGATATTTACTATTGTATTTTGGTCCCACTTGTTTTTTTTATCACGATCCCGATAGCCGCCATAAAGGTTCACCAAAACTTCTCCATTTTGATAAACGGCAAATGATGCACCCACCTCCTCATCATTTTCTAAGTTTTTCTTGAATAATTCGTAAGTGTTTTCGAACTTTTTATTAAACTCACCCAATGCTGTTATCTCATTTTCTGTGGTCATTTATAGTGTCATAAGGCTATTATTTATATATTCTGCAGTAGATTATATGACAGAGCAGAATAACAAAACATATTTAATAGGTTTTATACTGGCACTATCTGCTGGTTTGATATGGAGTTTTGGAGCTCCTACTGTTAGGTATATGGTAGATGCTCAGGTCTATCAATGGCATTACCTTTTTTATAGAGGTATAGTTGTAGCAACAATTTTGTTGATATATTTGATTTATAACGAAGGAATTTCTTTCTATCATAATTTTAATAGAGTTGGATCATCTGGTTTATTGGGTGGTATTGGTCTTGCCGCAGCTTTTATATTTTTTATTTTTGGAATGACTTATACCTCTGCGGCTACCACATTATTTATGATCGGCACACAACCATTATTTGCAGGGCTCTTTGCATATATCTTTCTAAAAGAAAAAATTGGCATCACAACTGCGATAGCGTGTTTTGTATCTTTGTTTGGAATCTTTCTAATGGCTTATAATGACTGGTATGCAGGAACCTTTTTAGGTTGGGTATTTGGTTTATTCTGTTCTATTGGATTTGCAATATTTGCAACAACGCTCAGATGGCAACCAGACACACCTAAATTTACGACAATCATTATTGCTGGTATTGCCTGCTCGCTTTTTTCAATGATTATGATTGTTTTATTTGCTGACAGTTACTCAATGCCGTTACAAAATATTTTATTAAGTATGCTACACGGAACTTTAGTTGGGATTGGACTTATACTTTTAAGTTTAGGTGCGCGCTATCTGCCTGCAGCAGAATTTATGTTACTTTCTTTAACAGAAGTTGTGGGAGGAGTAATTTGGTGTTGGATACCTTTATTTGGAGTAAACGAAGTTCCCTCAAACATAACTTTAATGGGTGGCTTGGTAATTATCATTGCTATAAGTTTCTATGCTTTTGGTACTACAAAAAAAACCACACCGCCAACACTATAGAAAAGTATGAGTGATATTGATAATGTTAGCTGGAATTATCCTACCCCAATATGGTTTGGTTTAGGCCGTTCCCTAGAGATCCCAAATGCCTTAGAAGCTCAAGGTATGCAAAATCCTTTAGTTGTTACCGATCCAGAATTTACCTCTAATAAAAACTTTATAAAAATTACTGAATTATTAAAAAATAATAAAATCAAACACTCAATTTTTTCAAATATAAAAGGAAATCCAACAGGTAAGAACGTAATGGACGGCGTTGAACACTTTTTGTCTAACAATAACGATGGTGTAATAGCGATTGGTGGAGGAAGTTCTCTTGATGCTGGTAAAGCAATTGCCTTTATGACAAAACAAAAGGAAAACCTGTGGTTTTTCGAAGATATTGGGGATAATTGGACAAGGGCAATTACAGATCAACTTCCAAAAGTAATTGCGATACCAACTACGGCTGGCACAGGTTCTGAAACAGGCCGCGCATCACTTATTTTGGACGAAAGTGATAAGACAAAAAAAATAATATTTCATCCCTCGTTCTTACCAGACCTTGTAATACTTGATCCAAACCTAACTTTGTCTCTTCCACCTCATCTCACAGCTGCAACAGGTATGGATGCATTAGCTCATTGTTTAGAGGCATACTGTGCTAGAGGTTTTCATCCTATGGCGGATGGTATTGCACTAGAAGGGATAAAGAACGTGAAAGATAGTCTTCTAAATGCTTATAAAAATCCAGATGATATATTTGCAAGATCAAAAATGTTAGTAACATCATCAATGGGATCAACTGCATTTCAAAAAGGACTAGGAGCAATACATTCTCTTTCACATCCTATAAATGCAGTTAATGATATTCATCACGGTCTCTCAAATGCAATATTTATGCCATATGTACTTAAGTTTAATGAACCTATTATAAGTCAGAGGATACAACTTTTAACAAAATACTTAGAATTAGAAAATTCTACATTTGATGGTTTTCTGTCGTGGATATTGAAGCTTAGAGATGAACTCGCTATCCCCCATACACTGAAGGAGCTTAATCAAGAATTTGATTTTGAACTACTCAGTGAAATGGCCTTGAAAGATCCATCCACTGGACCAAACCCACGTGATATAAGTCTTGATGAAATGAAGCAACTTTACATTAACTCATATGAGGGTATTCTATAAGTATGATCAAAACAGAAAAACTAGTTTATGGTTCTGCAAATTCTAGTGTGCAATTTGAAGGTTCAATAAGTTATGAAGATAGTTTTGATACACCAAGACCGGGAGTTCTCGTATGTCATGCTTATGGAGGCCATTCTGATTTTGATATTAAGAAATCAGAACAACTTGCTGAGCTTGGGTACTTTGCATTTGCTATGGATTTATATGGACAGGGAAGAAGAGGTTCAAACCCCCAAGAGTCAATGGAGTTGATGAATGAATTTAATTCTGACCGAGTAATGCTTCAACAAAGAATGATCCATGCTTTTGAAACCCTCAAGAATTTTGATAAAGTTGATGAAAACAAAACCGGAGCAATTGGATTTTGTTTTGGAGGAAAATGTGCACTTGATTTGGCTAGGGCAGGCGAAGATGTTAAAGGGGTTGTAAGTTTTCATGGATTATATGACGCTCCAACGGCAAGTTCAGGAAAGCAATTAAAAGGATCAATAAAAATTGACTCATCGATTTTAATTCTACATGGGTACGATGATCCCATGGCCACTCCACAAAATATGATTGATTTAGCTGATGAATTAAATTCAAAAAAAGCAAATTGGCAAATTCATGCTTACGGCAATGTTGGACATGCTTTTACAAATCCTGAAGCTAATGATCGAAACTCAGGATTATTCTACGATATGCATGCGGATCAGCACTCATGGCGAGAGATGTCTAATTTTTTTGAAAAAATTTTTTCTTGAAATTATTATTCAGACTTCCAATTGATATTTTTCATTGAATTAAGATAATTCTTAAATTCTTTTATCAATTCAGAGCTTGGTTTTACTGTTTTTCGTCTTTTATCGTTCTCTGTTTTCTCTAAATGTATGAAACCTCTGTCACAAGCCTCATTAATCATCATAGATGACTTAGGCCGAGATGTATGAAAGAGCTTTGTCTTTAATTCTTCAACACATAGCTTTTCTTTATTTTGATGAGCTGACATTACAAGGAGCATCATATGATAATGAGACGGGGTCTTCCTGAAAAAGTGCTTACTTGAGCGGTGTGACGTTCCCATTTGTTCTTCCCAAAATCTTAGGAGTGAATTTGTTGCGCTCATATAGAAAAAATTTTACAGCAAATAGAGCGATCGTCTAATTAAATTTTAAAAAAATACTATTTAATTATCCCAATAAGTGAACTCATCACCATCTTGAAATGCATACCCATTGTGTTTATCAATTAATATAGGAGCAGACATTGTGTTATCATATAGTGGAGGAGGTTGAACCTTTTTATGATCATTTAATAGTCTTTTCAGCTCATCAACTTTCAACGTCATTTCGCTTGCAAGATTAATTCTCTCATAGGGGTCACTCTCAACATTAAACAACCAGTCTTTACCAGTTCGGTGATCAGTAATGAGCTTCCAATTTTTGTGAAGAACAGTTTGAAGGCGACCTTGTAGCCAATATAGTGTTTCATGCGGCATGTCTGAATTGTGATTTTGTAAAAAGGGCAGCAAGTTTACTCCGTCAATGATTCTATCATCCGGTAATTCTGCTCCAGCTGCAGCAGCAAATGTTGGTAAAATATCATTTGCGTGAATAGGAGCGTTAAATTCTATTCCTGGTTCAATTTTATTTGGCCATTTAGCCATAAATGGAACATGCAAACCACCTTCGAAATGAGTTAGTTTCCATCCACGATAAGGTTTATTGATATCAGATAAATGAATGTAATTAGCTCCACCGTTATCGCTGGTTAATACTATTAGTGTATTATCTGTTAGATTATTCTTTTCAAGTGTATCTAATATTCTCCCAACACTCCTATCGAGAGCTCTTAACATCGCAGAATATACCTTTAATTCTTCACTGAATTCACCTTCGATATGGTGAAAATGATCATAGTCGTCTCTTAGAGCTTGAAGTGGATTATGAGGCGCAAAGTGAGATAGGTATAAAAAGAAGGGCCTGTTCTTATTTTTTTCAATAACTTTGATTGCTTCATCTGTGTAGTAGTCAGTAATATATCCACGAGGTTCAAATGGTTCACTCTTATTATTTCGTGCAGCGTATTGAGTACTGGCCCAAACCATCTCGTCAATAATTTCCCCAGTTCTAGCATTTACAACATCTGGATGATTCTCTGGAAGATAAAGTCCGCCCATTAATTGAAGGCTGTCGTCAAATCCCTGATCAATTGGACCATAACTTGGAGCAGTTCCAAGATGCCACTTCCCAATTATTGCATTGTAATATCCTTCATTTTTTAGTACCTCTGGAATAGTTATTTCGCTAGATGGCATGCCTGGGTATCCAATATTACCATCATTATCCAAAGCAGTGAGTTCAGCTTCATCATCAAAAATTACAGACAGCCCCGTATTGTTTAATTCTTCACCCCATTTTGTAATAGTAATGAGTGATTTAAATGCGGGGGTAAATTCAAATCCAAATCTTGTTGAATAGCGACCAGTCATAATTGAGGCGCGTGAGGGAGAGCAGCTTGCACTTGCCGCGTAACCATTATTAAATTTTATGCCTTCTAAACCAATACGGTCCATGTTTGGTGTCATTAAACTGCCATCCCCTGCACCGCCATTATAAAGCGATACATCATTGAAGCCCAAATCATCAGCAAGTATTAAAATTATATTTGGTTTATTAGCTAAGGCAGGATCTCTTTCTGATGGACCGTCTGGCCAAATTACCTCACGGTTTTCAGCAACTGGTCTTGTGAACTCAAATATAGTTGGTAGTGACCAAAGAAATATTTGAAGTTTGTATGTCCATAGGATTAAAGCAAGAATAAGAATAAAAAAAACTGAAAGAGATATTTTTTTAATCATTATTCGATATTTGTAATTGTAATATCCTCTGAATTAACTGGTAAAATTGCTATGGTACCATCATCAGCTAATGTCCAGTTATCAGGTCGAACTTCGCTTACCCCTTTTACGAAAATTATTTTAGCAATAAAACTATCAGGAGCTGGTATCAGGTGATAAAAAATTAACTCTTTTACATTTGCTTCATTTGCGGCTTGCGCGGCTTCAACAGGTGAGGCGTGATATCCCTGAATATCATAAAAAACTCTTGAAAGTTGAGGCTGTATAATCTCTGATATATCCTCAGCTCTACCTATCATATTATATGACAAAGCATCATGAAAAAGTAAGTCAGCATTTTTTGATTGTTCAATCAAATTTGTACTGTAATCCGTATCCCCACTAATTACAATTGATCTGCCCTTATAATCAAAGCGAAATCCTAATGAGGGATAGACTGGCAGATGTTCAACTTCAAATGCTGTTATCTTCAAACTGCCATCATCAAAAATAATTGGATTATTTAAATCTATTATTTTTGTATCAAAGCCGGCAATATCAGACGGTGCTACTTCCTCTCCATGATGCAGCGTTCTCCATTCATAATCAAGCTCGTAAGCCCTTGTTATGCCCTCAGTAACTAATTGTGTTCCCTCTGGTCCATAAACAGGAAGTTTTCCTTCTCTATTTTGAGTTACCCATGAATAAAGATGAAAATCAGCCAAATCAGAAATATGGTCTGAATGCAGGTGAGTAAACAGTACGGCATCTAAATTACCAAGATCTATCTGCCAATTTATTAAATTTTGCCTACTTCCATCTCCGGTATCCACAATAAACATATGGTCTGGAGTCTTGATCATAATACATGGCTCAGCTCTTCCTTTACCAGGCAATGGACCTCGTGATCCGCAGACAAGTCCGATGATATAATCACCTTCAAAGGTAACTAATTTATCTTGATTATTTAACTGAGATTCAAAAATTAAGTCGATAAAGAAATTTTGAACTGATGTATTTCTTATTCCAAAGAACCCAACAACAAATATTAAGATTGCAACTATTAAAAAATAATAGATTTTTCTCATAGTTAATTACCAGAAACCCTTCTGGATGTAATAAGCAATATTGCAACAAGAACAATTTCAATTACAATAAATTGTGTTGCAAAAGTTGCATCATGTGCTGCCCACGATATAATTCTAAATATTGCTGTAACACTTAAAAGCATTGCAGGAGCATAAAACCAGATATTTTTTAGAGTATAAGCTGCAAGTATCATCATCAAACCAATGCAAAAAAAATAACTTCCAACATCGCCAATAAGACTGCTTCGACCTAATCCTTCTGGAATTACTAATATACCAAAATTTGCTCCAGCATCGTAAGGAGATATTATCCAAACAAGACCAAGTACGATAAATATAAATCCGTTTATTGTATTTAGAATAATTAAAAATTTATTCATGATGACTCCTCTATTATTTCCATAATTCTTTGTGCAGTTTCATGGCCTGAATTTTGATTTTGACCAGTTACAAATCGTTTTTCATCATCAACAACTACGTGATAAGCAAACTGGTCAAGAAATTTGGTTTTAGCTTCAAACAATGCGCCTGCTTTTTTTAATTCTTCTTCTGGATGTAATGGTGTCATTGTAATATTAAGTTCTTTGACTTGTTTGTCAGTTACACCAGTCATTTTCCTTCCTGCAATGAGAATGTTGCCGTTTTTATCTTTTGAATTAATTAACCCCAAAGGACCATGGCAAATTGCTCCTATGATGCTTCCAGAGTAATATGCTTTAGAAATTCCTGCAGCTAAGGTATCTGAAAAGCCCAAGTCATATGCAGCTCCCCATCCACCAGCAAGAAATACAATATCATACGCAGAGAAATCTATTTCATTAATATTGATTGAATTGTTAAGTTTATCAACCGCCTCAGCATCCTTATAAAATCTTTTATCGGATGAAGACCTCACAAAATATGATGTTGTTTGTGGATCCACTGGAATTTCTCCACCTTTGATACTAGCAATATCAACACTTATGTTAGCATCTATAAATTCGAAATAGGGGGCAGTTAACTCAGAACTTGCGAGACCTGAGGGTTTACCAGATGACTCTCCTGGATAATTTAAAACCCCATGACTTGTTGCAATTATAAGAGCTTTTTTTCCAGCTAAATCAAATGTATTTCCATCATAGTCAGGATGTAAACCCAAGTTTTTAAGAATATATGGCAAAATAATAATTACCGTAATAACGAAAACAACTAGAGATAACAAAGTTTTTCTAACTGTTGACTGATACATAATTACCTTACTTAAGTTCCATTAAAAATAGTAACTTTAATTCTTCAATAAATTTTTCTTCTTTTGTATTATTAAATTTGGTCATACGAAACCATGCTGCATACGAAATTAGAGTATCGATAAGATTTTGTTTATCTTTATTGATCATTTTAATTTCAGGTATTAATTCTTCGAATCTCTGTCTTAAAATATTATTAAATTTTATAAATCCAGTTCTTATTGCATTAGAATTATTTAAACTTGTAATGGTTAAATTAAATACGTGCTGGTAAGTATTATATAAATAAAAACGCTCTTTAATTACATGTTCAATTCGCTGATCTTTACTGTTTTGTGTTGGATTATTTTTTAAAATATAGTTCTCAAGATCGTTTAGATAACGACGATTTACTTCCTCAATTAATCCTTCCATATCGTCGATGTGCCTAAAAACAGTTCTTATTCCAACGCCAGATTTTACAGCAATTTCCTGGGCGGTAGGGATTTGACCGTTGTTATTTTTTCTCAATAAAGAAATAGTGGCTGCAACAATTTTATTTAATGTTGTTTTACTTCTGTTGATGCGTCCATCGTTAACAATTTGCGTAATAACCATAGATAAAAATTATCTATTGACAGTGTTTATGTCAATACTTTAGGCTTTATTCAAAATATAAAATTCGTGAATAGAATTACAGAAATACTTGGCTCTAAATATCCAATTATACAGGCCCCAATGGGATGGATAGCAAGAAGTGCACTAGCTTCAGCGGTTTCTAATGCCGGAGGGTTTGGAATTATAGAAACTTCATCAGGTGAACTTGAGGAGTGTAAGCAGGAAATCAAAAAAATGAGTACACTCACCAATCGACCCTTTGGCGTGAATCTACCAATTCTTTTTTTACGTGATGAAAGTATGATCAATTTGGTTATCGAAGAGAAAGTAAAATTTGTAACTACATCTGCAGGTGATCCAGCAAAATATATTCACATTTTAAAAGATGCAGGCATAAAAGTCTTTCATGCTGTGCCAAGTTTGGCAGGCGCACTAAAAGCAATAAAAGCTGGTGTGGATGGGTTAGTAGTTGAAGGGACTGAGGGAGGTGGATTTAAAAATCCTGAAGAAGTTGGACTTTACGTATTATTGCAGTCTATTAGAAAGCATTCTGATATACCGATGATTGCAGCAGGAGGTATAGTTGATGGCATAGGAATGGCCGCAGCATTTGCAGCAGGAGCTGAGGGAATACAAATGGGGACTAGGTTTGTATCATCTAAAGAGAGTCCGGTTCATCAAAATTACAAGCAAGCAATTTTAGATTCAGACGAACAAGGAACTTACATATTAAATAAAAAATCTAAACCTTGTGTTCGTGCAATTAAAACTGACTTCACTCACGGTATTTATGAAAAGGGTGAAATGGATATGTCCGCAATGTTTGGTATTAAGAAACTATATTTTGAGGGTGATATGAACGCAGCTCCAGCATTGGCAGGGCAATCGATGGGCCTAATTGATGAGATCAAAGGTGTTGAGGAAATTATCAATGAAACCATTTCGCAGTTTAATGAAGTGTGTAAAAAAATGGGAAATCACAATTTTGCTAATTAAATGAAATTTATCAGCCTTTTTCCCACGGAAGCAAACAACAATTATCAGGGTCTAAAATTTGCACTTTGGTTTTTTTATTTGTATCTCGCATTAGTAGCGTTCAGATCGTTTACCCACATGTTCGCTCAAGATGCTGGTTTAAATTCAATTGCTTCAATTATAATTTTTCCAGAGGTTAATAATTTAAATCCTAATAGTGTAATTTATCTTATAGGTTCTTTATGGGGTGGATCACAGATCGTAGTACTTTTTATATCAATTATAATTCTTATAAAATATAAAAGCCTTTTATCATTAGCCTGGCTAGTTTTCGTATTCGATAATATATTAAGAATTGTAACGATGACGATGCATAATTTAGATCAGGATTATCTCACTTCAACTGCCCCAGGAGGTTTAGTTGGGACAAGTGTCATGTTATTTGTTACACTTTTAATGTTTTTTATCTCGACCATTGAAAGGAAACAGAAATGAAAGTAGAGAATCGTGTTTTTCCAAATAGAGAACAAATGAAAGGTTTTTTTGAGAATACGGACGACAATGAACCAATATACATGCTTAATCTTCTCAAGTTTAAAGAGAAAGCGGAATATAAAGATGGGAGAGAAACCAGCCTAACCGGAAGAGAGGCTTACACAATTTATGCTGAGTTCATGGATAAACATCTAAAGGAAATTGGAGGAGAATTAGTTTTGCATACAGATGTAAAACGTTTAGCGGTCGGTAAAGTTGAGGAATTATGGGACGTTGTTGCTATTGCAAAATGGCCTTCAAGAAAAATAATGGGCGAAAATATGATGCCCAGTGACCCAGAATATCTTGAAGCTTATCAGCACCGCGAAGCAGGATTAGCAGGCCAATTAAACATTGAAACAAAAGAAATTAATGATTGAATTATATACTTCACCTACACCAAATGGATATAAGATTTCAGTAGCTCTTGAGGAGTTGGAAATACCTTACAATGTTCATGTTGTGAATTTACAAGCTGGTGATCAAAAGAAGCCCGAATTTTTAGCAATGAATCCTAATGGGCGTATTCCCGTAATAGTTGATACTGAAAACGATAACCTTTCAATAATGGAAAGTGGTGCACAGCTAATTTATTTGGCTGAGAAAGCAGGCAAATTATTGCCTACAGAGTCAATTGCACGTTCAAAAGTTATTCAGTGGTTAATGTTTCAAATGGGAGGAATTGGTCCGATGATGGGGCAGGCCAATGTTTTCTTTCGTTATTGGCCTGGAGAAAAAATACAACCAGCAATTGATCGTTATCAAAACGAAGGAAGACGCTTGTTTGAAGTTATGGAGACACGCTTAAAAGAAAATGAGTATCTTGCTGATGATTTTAGCATAGCTGATATTGCAAATTGGTGTTGGGTAAGAACATATAAATGGTCAGGTGTGAATATCGACGGTCTTAAAGGTGTAAAAAGATGGATGCAGATGATGGAAGATAGACCGGCTTGCAAAAAAGGTGTTGCAGTACCAATTGATATTATGGAGTTGATGAGAAATATGAAACAGTCAAAAGATCTAACCGATACTGGTTCAAAAATAATTCAGAAGTAGGAGAATAATGATGAGTTTACCAAATCCATTAGTTGTTCTTGGCGGTGTGGGCTCACCCTATACACGTAAGATGCTTTCATATCTTAGGTATAAACGTATTCCTTATAAAATGATTTGGGGAGATCCTTCAAAATATCTTGATCAAGAGGGAATTGAAAAGCCCAAGCCTGGACTACTGCCAACATTTGTCTTACCTGATGAAAATGGAAATTTAAAAGCTGTAACAGATTCGACTCCGTTAATAAGAAGGATTGATAAAGAGGTTAGTGAGCGTAGTACTATTCCATCTGATCCTGCACTTGCGTTTCTAAATTATTTAATTGAAGATTTTGCTGATGAGTGGGGGACGAAATATATGTTTCATTATAGATGGCATGATCAAAAAGATGCAGAAAATGCAGGAACAATTTTACCTCTTCAAACCGTAGGAATGATGCCAAATGAAATGCTAGATAATTTAAAGGGAATGATAAGCAAAAGGCAGATAGATAGGTTATGGGTAGTGGGTTCCAACAATGATACAGCTCCTATCATAGATGCAAGTTTCAGACGTTTATTGGGTATACTTGAGAAACATTTCACATCAACACCCTATTTGATAAGCAATAGACCCTCATCAAGCGATTTTGCAATGTATGGTCAACTGTCTCAACTTGTAAACTTTGATCCCACGCCAAGAGAAATTTGTCATGAAGTATCTCTAAGGACAGTAGCTTGGGTTGGTTTAATTGAAGATCAATCTGGTATTGAGGTAGATGATGAACAATGGGGATCAATTGATACTTTACCGTCAACGGTAAAGGAATTACTTGCAGAAATCGGTAAGGGTTATATGCCTGCACAGCTAGCAAACGCTAAAGCAATAGAAAATGGCGATAAAGAATGGCAAACAGAGATTGATGGATGTCTGTGGAAACAAAAATCATTTCCTTACCAGGCAAAGTGTTTAAAGTGGCTTAACGAAGAATATAAAATGCTTGAAGATAATGATCAGAAAAAAGTAAATGATCTTCTTGAAGGCACTGGATGTGAAAGGTTAATATTTGAGATATGAAAGTAGATTTATATTTCTCCTTTAGAAGTCCATACTCTTATTTAATATTACCGCGTATCGTTTTGTTAAGAGATAAGTACGGTGTAGATATAAATTTTAAACAAGTCTACCCGTTAGCAATAAGAGAGCCAGAATTCTTTAAAGGTAAGAACTTATTTACATATTTTCTTCTAAAACGGTTTGATTATTTTTTACAGGCAAAAAAACTCGGTATGGTATTTAAAACACCAAATCCAGATCCAATAAAACAAAATATGCTAACCGGTAAAATTTCTGATGACCAGCCACGTATATTTAAGTTATGTCATTACTGTCAGGCAATAGAAAAAGATAGACAACTTGATTTTGCCGTAGAAGTTTCAAGCAAGATTTGGAGTGGTATGAAAAATTGGAATTCTGATGATTCAATTTCTGAGTCATCATCAAAATTAGGCTTAAATCATAATGATATTGAAAAAAAACGAACAGAGGCTGAGCAAAGCCTGATTGATGAAATAAAATTAAACCAAAAGGAACAATTGGAAGCAGGTCATCATGGAGTTCCATTAACAGTCTATAAAGACAAGTTTTTCTTTGGGCAAGACAGATTTAATGATCTTTTAAGAGCATTAAAAAAAGATGGACTTGAGTTATAGTATATTTAACGAATTGTCTTAACTTTTATTGAGCTGAAATCCCTCTTATCCTCTCAGATCTTCTCCTTAACAACTCAGTCACAATCAGGATTAATGTTGAAAGTACAATTAAGCATGTAGCAACAGCCATGATCGTCGGGCTGAGCTGCTCTCTCAAACCAGTCCACATTTGAAGTGGGATAGTTGTAAGATTTCTATCTCCTCCTGCCACGAATAGAATTACGACAATTTCATCAAAAGAAGTTACAAATGCAAATAATGCACCAGAGATAATACCAGGTGTTATTAGAGGTAATGTAATTTTAAAAAAAGTATTGGTTGGTGTGCTACCGAGACTTGATGCTGCACGCGTAATACTGTCATCAAATCCACTTAAAGTTGCAGTAACTGTTATTACAACAAATGGTGTGCCTAAAATAATATGGGCAATGACGATGCCAGGAAAAGTTGCAGCTAACCCTAATTTTGCAAGTGAAAAAAAGATAGCTGAGCCAGAAATAATTAGTGGAATAATCATTGGTGAAATTAGTACACTCATGATTAATTGTTTGTAAGGCATGTAACGACTACTTAGACCCAATGCTGCAACAGTTCCAAGTACGGTTGCTCCAATTGTTGAGAAAAATGCATAGTAAACACTGTTTCGAGCTGCTATTCCCCAAGGATTTTTTGTTCCATAAATCATATCTTCATACCACCTCAGTGAGAAAGCTTCTGGCTGCAATGCAAGCATACCGTCAGAAAAGTGGATATATTGCTCAGCATTGAATGATAGTGGTATGATCACAAAAAGAGGCGCAATCAAAAATACGAAAACAGCAGTACAAATTACTAAATAAGAATAGTGCCAAACTCTGTATCTCATTTCTGTATATTTTGGTAATGCCATATTATCCAAGCCTCATGTTATCTATGCCAACAATCTTATTGTACAGCCAGTATACCACTAGCACTGCTATTAAAAGAACTGTCGCCATCGCCGTTGCAAGAGACCAGTCTAGTGATTGCTGCATGTGATATGCTATTCTATTACTAATTAAAATTCCTTTTGCTCCACCAACCAATGCAGGTGTTATGTAATAACCAATCGCTAAAACAAATACTAAAATTGATCCTGCACTAATTCCCGCGTATGTCAGAGGAAAATATATTTTTCTAAAAGCGTGAAAAGGTGTTGCACCCATTGACGTTGCAGCGCGCATTAAACTTGGTGAAATTGTTTTCATTACACTATAAAGAGGCAAAACCATGAATGGCAATAGGATTTGCGTCATTGCAATGAATGTGCCTGTCATATTATACATGAGCTCAAGTCTCGACTCATCTGCAACAAATCCAAGCGACACTAAGGTATCATTTAACACTCCTTGTTTTTGTAATAGAACCATCCAACTGGATGTTCTAACAAGCAGTGATGTCCAGAAGGGCAAAAGGACGCAGATCATCAATAGATTTGAATAACGAGTCGGTAAGACTGAAAGTAAGTGTGAAATCGGGTAAGCTAAAATAAAGCAGCAGAAAGTTACTCCAACGGCAACAAATATTGTTCGCAGCCACAAGGTTACATTAATTCTAAGCTTTTCAGGAATCCTTTCAATTGAGCCATCAAACTTTTGTTCATAATCAAATGTCGTTAAATATTTTCGAAAATGATAAGCGTCAGTTCCTCTCTTTAATGCTAGCCAATATTCAATGTCACCCCATTTTTTATGAACATCAATGAATTGGTCTAGAAAGTTAGCATTTTCATCAAAGTTTTTAAGTTTACGTGACGTCTTTTTAATCAGACTTGTAAAGCCACCTTTTTCATAGTTTAAACGAGTTGCAATCTTACCGTGGTATTTATTTTCTACAGCAGTCTTCAATTCATAATAAAATGTTGAGGTTACATCCTCGCCAGGCATTTCACTGCCATCCCATGTCTGCATAACCTCGTGTGTTTCTGTAAGAAACGAGTTCATTTCAGCATTATCAATACTTCGCCCCAACATCTGAAATATAGGAATTACGTATGCAAAAACAATGAAGAACAGAAGCGGCGCGGCCAGTAAAAAAGCAGTAGTTCTGCGTCTTCTCTCAACTTTTTTGAGTTTGACGGATAGAAGTTCTCCATCCGAGGTTCTTATTTCGGCAGTCATATTTAAAAGGATACTTAATTTGAGGTACTTGGGCAACCCATAGGTTGCCCAAGTTTAAACCTTATAGGTTAGCTTTCCAAGCTTCCCAAGCGTCGTTGATTTCAGTGTTGTTATCAGCGTACCACTCAGGGTTCATAAGAACGTAGTTCTCAGTATTTGCTGGAGCAGTAGGCATGTGAGGCATAATCTCAACAGCACCTGCTTGCTCAGAATAGAACCACGGCTCATCAGCCATAATCACATCAAGAGATGAGATACGGAAAGGAGCGTAAGCAATGTGCTTAGCACTTCCAGCTAAACCTTCAGAACTAGTGAAGTACTGAAGAGCTTTCATAGCTTCTTCTTGGTTTGGTCCACCTTTAACAAGTACGAAGTACTCATAGTCAAGGATCTGGCCATCCCATACCATTTTCATTGGTGAACCTTCGTTCACGATGGCATTGAAGTGACGTCCATTCCATCCAGTAGCCATAATAGCTTCACCAGATACTAACTGCTCAGGTGGTTGTGCACCAGCTGACCAGAAAATGCAGCCACCGTTAGGGTTTGTGCAAAGATCTGTAAGCTTATCAAGGGCTCTATCAATTCCATTATCTTCCATGTAGTCATACACATCAGATGCAGGAACACCATCAGCAACTAGAGCAAACTCTAAGTTTGACATAGCTGAAGAGTAGATAGATCTTACTCCTGGATATTTATCTGGGTTAAAGAAGTCCTCCATTGAATCTGGATAACTTCCATCAAAATTTACATTGTCAGTGTTGTAAGCGTAGTTCCATGAATAAAGAATGTTACCCACGGCACAATCACTAGGCATTGGAGCAAAGAAATCGTCACTTGCTTTCATACCGTTAACACCAGCAGGGAAGTCGTTATCGAAATCGAATTCTACAAACAATCCTTCGTCACAACCGATAATTGTATCACGTGCATACACATCGATAATGTCCCAAGTAATCGCTCCAGACTCGACCTGAGCTTTAATTTCACTCAAACCTCCACTGTAGTCGATCCAGTTTACTTGAACGCCACTCATTTCCTGATATGGGTCCCCGTAACCTAGCTTTTGACTTTCTGTATAAGCGCCTCCCCATGACACCACGTTTACTTCCGCGGCTGTAGCCATAGATGGAGCCACCAATAAAGCAGCCAAAGAGATTAGTTTAGTTAATCTAGACATGATTAATCGTCTCCTTTTTTTATATAAAGAAATATTACACAAGGCCTTGAGCAAAAACGCAACAAAAAAAAAGATTATTTTTCAATAAATTAATGTTGAATCTACATGTAGTATCAAAGGATTAGTAATCTAGAGCCCTGCAATCATGAGATGACCACCCAAGGTCCAATTTGTCGCCTACGTTAAGCTTTAAATCGCTGCTCGCGTTTGGAACTTTTAAAATAAAGTCATCATTACCAAGAAGATTTACACGCACCCTAGTATGATCTCCATGATAGATAATTTCGCGGATCTCACTTGTGAATTTATTTTCAAGTTGTTCATTTGGGTCAATACTCACTCGCTCAGGTCTCAGAGAAATTCTGGATTTTTCTCCTGAAGAGCTCACAGCAATAGGATTGGCAACAATAGTTTCACCAGAGTCAGTTTCAATCTTTGCTGAACCAGAGGCGATTTCTTTTACAGTTCCAGTGAAAGTATTATTTTCTCCAATAAAGCTTGCAACAAACGAATTCACTGGTGTTTCATATAATTCATTTGGTCCAGAAAGCTGTTGAACCTTACCGTCATTAAAAACAGCAATTCGGTTTGACATGGTCAGAGCTTCACCCTGATCATGTGTAACATAAACAACAGTCACTCCTAATGACTCGTGAATGTGCTTTAATTCATATTGCATACTCTCTCGTAAATTTTTATCAAGAGCTCCAAGAGGTTCATCCATTAATACAAGTTTAGGATCAAACACCAGCGCGCGAGCAACAGCAACTCTCTGTTGCTGTCCTCCAGATAGTTGAGCGGGCATCCTGTTTTCAAAACCTGTTAATGAAACCATTTTCAAAGTTTTATTAATTCTCTCTTCAATTTCTGATTTGTCCACTTTTCTTACTTTAAGAGGAAAAGCTAAATTTTCATAAACTGATAAATGCGGAAACAAAGCATAATTTTGAAAGACCATACCGATGCCACGTTTGTGAGGTGGGATATTGTTTATCGGACGTCCATCAAAATATATCTCTCCATTCGTTGGAGTTTCAAAACCAGCAAGCATCATCAGAGTTGTTGTTTTGCCAGATCCAGATGGCCCAAGTAAGGTAAGAAATTCACCTTCTGCAATATCTAAGTCGAGTCCTTTAACTACTAGCTCTTTTCCATCATAACTTTTATCGACTTGTTCAAATTTAACAAAATCAGACTTTTTTGAATTCATGTCGGTAAGACTAAGGTAAAAATAGTTGGGAATCTAGGAATTTTTGAACTAAATTAAAGCTGACCTTATTACAAAAATAGATCAGTATTTAACAAGAAAGACTCTAACTTATGAAAAAATACCAGCACTATATCAACGGTGAATGGACCGACGCCTCAAGCAAAGACCTTATTCCAGTTATTAATCCTGCGAATGAAGAGGTCATTGGTGAAGTAACTTGCGCAAAAGATGAAGATATTAATCAAGCGGTAGAGTCTGCTAAAAAAGCATACGAGTCGCGAATTCTTGTAGATATGAATCCGATGGAACGAGCAAAACTTATGCGACGCATTGCTGAAGAGCTTCGCAAGGTCAGTAAAGAAGGTGGGGCATTACTTTGTGCAGAAAATGGGAAACTACTTGCCGCTTCTGAATATGAATTTGTTGATGCAGCAAACTACTTTGATTACTACAGTGGCTTAACAGATAAAATCGAAGGCCAGACTATTCCTGTAAACAGTCAGGTTATGGATTATACAGTTTATGAACCTTACGGTGTGTCAGGACATATTGTTCCTTGGAACTTTCCCATTGCAATGATCGCTCGTTCTTTGGCATGTTCGTTTGCAGCAGGAAATTCTACAGTCATAAAACCTGCAGAATTAACACCTTTAGCAACCACTTCTTATTTTGCCGAAGCAATTCATAATGCTGAAGTTCCAAAAGGCTTAATAAACATAGTCACGGGTTATGGAAGCGAAGCTGGAGCTGCGCTAACTGCTCATCCGGACGTTGCACAAATAACTTTTACTGGATCTGTAAAAACTGGAAAAGCAATTCTACACGCAGCTGCTGAAAGAGCTGTACCCGCTGTTGTTGAGTTGGGAGGAAAATCTGCTGCTGTTGTTTTACCAGATGCAGATATTGATAAAGTTGTTAATGCAACCAAGGTTGGAATTTTTAGCCAAGCTGGACAAATTTGCTCTGCAATGTCGAGAATGATAGTCCATAAATCTATTAAGGATGAAGTGCTCGAGAAATTATCAAAGTTAGCAGCTTCGATAAAAGTAGGCCCTGGTGACCAAGAAGGTGTTGACCTAACGCCTGTTATATCTGAGGAACAGCTACAAAAAGTAGAAAATTATGCGCGTTCAGGTTTACAAGCTGGCGCTAAAGCAGTCTCAGGTGGCAACAGAGTAGATAGAAAAGGTTTCTTCTTTGAACCCACAATTTATTCAGATGTTAAGCCCGATATGACAATTGCACAGGAAGAAATTTTTGGACCATTCTTATCTGTTTTAGATTATGAAGATCATGAAGAAGCAATCCATATTGCAAATGACACAGATTATGGTTTAGCGGCCGGTGTGTTTACTAGAGATGTTGACATGGCTACAAAAACAGCTTCACGTTTAAATGGTGGTCAAGTTTATGTGAATAGTTGGTTCACAGGAAGTATTGCCACTCCATTTGGAGGTTATAAACAATCAGGTTACAGTCGTGAGAAAGGCCAACAAGCAATTAAAAGCTACCTGCAGTTGAAGAACGTAGGAATACAACTTTAAATATTAATCGTTATCTCGAAGACCGGCCCCAGCTCCAGTTTGTTTTGATTGTTCTGTTTCCTCAACAAAGGTCTCAGTTGATATTTCATACAGCTCATTCCAAGTTTTGCAGGAAAAACTATCTTCATTTTCTAAAATATTAATTTTCACTGTATTAGCTTTTTTAATAATTAAAGATTTGATTTGATGATCAGCAAGTACACATGTGTTTAGATTGCATTCTGCATTGATATCATCAATAGAAATTTCAATTCTCTTACCAATTAAATATGAAAGTTTATTTACAAAAGGTAAAAGTAACAATGGATAATCCAGGTTTATAAATTTTAATGCTTTTATTCCATCTACAGATTTGTAGTTATCAATCAATTTTAATCCTGTATAGATAGGGCAGAGACTTTTACCATTCAATTTATTAGTTTTTTCAATTTGCTTTGGACCTTCTGGTTCAATGCCTTTGATGGTTTTAAAATAATTATTTAAATTTTCTACTCCAGAAATTCCAAACATCTCTATTGCACTTATGCATTTACCAACTTCCTCTGCTACTCCCCATGAATAACCAACCGCTCTCGCAGCTCTCTTTGATATGGTATTAATTTCACTTGATGATTGCATTAATTGTAAATCCATGTGTCATTTGAGTTGTTTATTTCGTGCATCAATGGTGCTCCCTGATACATGCAAATTCTCAGCCACTTGTCCGATCGAGGATCGAATTTTTGGGCTCCAAAAAAAGATAGTTTTAGTCTTAGCATATCAATAGGCATCAACTCTGAACCAATGGAGTTGTCTTGAATTTCTGCGTAAGGCAACTTTTCGACAATGTAGCACCTTCTTATAACATGTCTTAGGTCGCTATTTTCCTCTAAAAATTTAGATAATTCTTCATTTTTATAAGATGATAATCTTGCATGAAGTTCTTTAATATCTCTCGCAATCGCTAGAGGTTGCTCTAATTCCGATCCCGGCTCATAAAGGCGACGTGCCAGTCGAGGCTCTTCCTTATTTTTTGAAATATACCAAAAATTTTCGTTACTTTTATCAATTGAGAAGTCCATTCTAATTATATCTGGGTAAGATTTTTCAATTAATGATTTTAATTGATCTGTGCTTCTATTTGTAGGTATATCAAAATATTGATCTTCATCAGAACTCATTTGTGGAACTAGTAAATTAATAATGTTATCGTATGGTTCCATCATGAGAGAAACTATGTACTCTACGCCCTCATGAGTTAAATTCTTCTCAACCCACTTATACATTTGATCCCAAAAATATTCTTTATCAAAAGTTATATTACAGAGATAGTTCTCCTCAAATTTTTTAATATCTGCTTTTAATTGAGTAATTTTTATATTTTGATATTTGCTTTTTGTATTCCAATTTTTAATATTTTTCTTTGAAAGTTCTAAAAATTTTTTAAACATTTCAATATCATTGTTTGATACATTTTTAATTTCTCTAATTTGCTTTAAAGCTTCCTCTCTCACATAAATCCATTGATGAAGAAGAGCAGGATGATTAATAATAAAGGGAGCCATTCCAAGCCCAGTTGAATTGCCAATACCAAGCTGCCTGGACAATTCAAGGTCTAGTTTAACAGATTTATTGGGATTTTTTTTATGAGCAATGTGATTAACTTGATCAAACGTAAACTGACGAACCAAATAAACAAGCATCATTTCAATTCTAAATGGACCGTTTATTTCAGGACGGTCTTTAATTCTATATCGATCTGCTAAACCAAACTTACCTGACCCATAAACGGCAGTAGTTCTATAAAGGTAGCCAACTTCAGTAAGAAGTTTTTTATCAGGCTGCGTTCCATTTGATAGACTATCAATTACATGGTCAAACACCCTGACAGATCGATTTGCTCTTGATAAAGCAAGTTCCCTAAATGAACATCTGCCCACTTCTTGCTTTGGAACATTTTTACGAAGTCTTTGAATGTCATCATTATTAGGAAGTCCATCATGAATTACAAATGCTGCATCCCACTTTGTGGCTATTACCCGATCAGACCTTTCAGAGTCATCCAATGTATTTGCAAAACAAACAAGAGAATATGTTCTGTCATTTTTTGAAACAGAATAAACAGCAGTTCCATAACCCTCTTCATTAAGTTCAAAAAGTTCATTTTTAAATTCCCAATCTTTAAATTCTCTTATGAAACTTCTTAAAAATGATAGCTTGGATTGATGGAAACAACCTAATCGACTGAGCTTCATGATTTGGTTTGGATCTCTGTGCTGAACTTTTTTTCTCATATGTTAACCAATATAATTTTTATAAAAATTAAACCAATTATTGCCTAAGATGCCATTTGTCTCATCTTTATTAAACCCCACACTTTTTAATCCATGCTCAATATTGTCAAAGCCAGTAGCATTTTTGAACCATTCCGGCTGTTTTGGAAAAGCTGCATTATCTTTTGAGCCTTCACCATAATCTTTTGTCTTAGTCCAAGTTCCGTTTCGCATCCAATCTACCACTGAGTCAGGTTGGTTTAAGCATAAATCAGATCCAATACCAATGTGTTCTGTGCCCATAATGTCTGCTGTTTGGGCAACCATTTCACAAAAGCTCTCAAGAGTACAATTTGTACCGTTTGACAGATGATGGGGGTAAAGTGAGAGTCCAATCATTCCATTTGATTGACTCAATTCCCTGAGTAATGTTTCAGATTTATTTCTTTTTGCCTCATGCCAGAAAGAAGGGTTAGCATGTGTTATGGCAATTGGCTTATCAGAAATTTCAATTGCATCCAAAGTAGATTTTTCTGCTGAGTGTGACATGTCAACTATGATTCCAACACGATTCATTTCTTTAATAACTTCTTTTCCCATTCTAGTAACGCCACTGTCATTTTCTTCGTAGCACCCTGTAGCTAATAAAGACTGATTATTGTAAGTTAATTGCATAAATACTGTTCCCATTTTGTGAACAGCTTCAACCAAATTTATATCATCCTCTATAGGTGAACAGTTTTGAAAACCAAAAAAAATAGCAGTCTTATTTTCTTCATTAGCTTTTTCAATATCTTTATACGACTTACCGTGAAAAATTAGTTTATTGAATTTCTCAAAATTAGTGTCCCATTCATCAATATTTTTTTGAACTTCATCATAATCTTCATGATATGCAATTGTGACATGAACGGCATCTAATTTTGCTTGCCTGTTAATTTTAAATACATCTTCATTCCAATTACAATATTGAAGATTATCGATTCTATAATTCATAAAGTAGCTTTTGAGTCATAACTTTTACTTATCTCTTACCAAGGGTCCAATGCAAACAAATAAATTGCAATTTTTACCTAATTTCCTCTGTTTTGTTTAGAAAACTGCGACAATTTAAGCATGGTTCATTCTCTGTAGATCTTTTAATTATCATAGAAAATACTATATTAAATTTGGATACTAACAAAAAAAAATGTACACACCGATTAACCAATATATTGAAAGGCTTGAGAACATCTCATTTGATGTTGATAAATTAAATGAAGCTGTAAGTGAATTAATTAAAATAAGACCTTTTGAAAATTCTGAACAAAAACCAGGCATGCTTAAATCAAATGCTATTTGCCTTAACTATGATGAAAAAGAGCTTGATGAATGGTTTGGAGGCAATATTAGAGGTAAATATTGGACAAAACCAGATTCTTCATTTGAAGAAATGGAGAGGGAGCCATACATTGATGAAACAAGATACACGCTCTTTAACCCAAAATTAAACAATACTTACTTCAAGTATGTATATGAAAAAATAAATGAGTTTTTTGAAATAGGCAGATGTCGTGTTATTAAAATGCCGCCACGCACCACTTTAAGCTGGCATAGAGATCCTGAAAAAAGACTTCATATTGCAATCAAAACCAATTACGGGGCTCGAATGTTCATTGAACATACAGGCCATCACATTCCTGCTGATGGAAATATTTATTTAACTGATAACACTAAATATCACACTGCTATTAATGGTGGAGAAGAAGATAGAATACACTTGGTAGCTACTGTTTTAGGCACAAAATAATTTTAACAATCAATTATATTTTTACGCATCCAGCTCGCTTTGTTTGCTTCACGTATTTGACTAAATTCTTTTAACTCATGCTTCTTCAATTTTACATACTTCGAGACAACTTTTGCGCCAATTGACTTCTTAACAACTGCGTCATTGCTAAATTTTTTAATAGCTTGCTCTAGGTTGTTAGGTAGTTTTTTCACCCTTTTTAGTTTGTGACCCTGTGTATACATATTTATATTCAGTCGTTTCCCAGGGCTGCGTTTGTTTTTTATTCCATCCAGACCCATTGCTATAATTCCTGATTGAAGCAGGTAAGGGTTAACAGCGCCATCTGCAGCCCTAAACTCAAATCGTCCTTCATCTGGAATTCGTATCATATGTGTACGATTATTTCCTGAGTACGTCACAGCAGTTGGAGAATAAGTTGACCCGGAGTTTGTTGTTTTTGCATTTAATCGTTCATAACTGTTTAGACACGGATTCAGCCATGCAGTAAAAGAGTCTACTGATTTCATAATACCGCCAATGAATTGATAGCCCATCTTTGATAGACCTAGTTGGTCAGAAGTATCGTGAAATAAGTTTTTTTTCTTTTTTTTATCCCATACAGATACATGTGCATGACAACCATTTCCGGTTAGTTGAGTAAATGGTTTAGGCATAAATGTTGCTCTCAATCCATGCTTTTCAGCAATTGATTTTACCATAAACTTAAAGAATACGTGACGATCTGCAGTTGTGAGACAATCTGTATAGTCCCAATTCATTTCAAACTGACCGTTTGCATCCTCGTGGTCATTTTGATAGGGATTCCAGCCCAATTTAATCATAGAGTCACAAATCTCACTCAATACATCAAAGCGTCTCATTAAAGCAGCAACATCATAGCAAGGTTTTAGAGCATCATCACGATTGTCAGCGACTTCAGTGCCATCTTCGTTTAAAATAAAAAACTCACATTCTACCCCGGTCATCATTTTAAGGTTCAACTTATCTAGATTATTAATTTGGTTTTTTAAAATCACACGAGGACATTGGTCCATGAATTGATTATTCATGACCAGATCACTTGCCAACCAGCCAACGTCAGGCTGCCAGGGTAGTTGAATGAGGCTGTCTGGGTCAGGTAATGCAAACATATCAGGTTCAGAAAAAGATAGATCTAAGTGTGTTGCAAACCCACCAAAGCCTGCACCTGTTTTTTGCATTTCTCCAATAGCTCGAGTTGGCACGAGTTTTGCCCTTTGCACTCCAAAAAGATCAACAAATGTGACAAGAAAGTATTTGATTTTCTTTTGTTTTGCGATTTTTTCTAAGCTTTTTACCATGTTAAGAATTATGCGCAGCATTGATGATTATTCAATAGGTAAATGTTTATTGATATTTAAATAAAAAAAACCCATATTGGGTAAATTAATAATGAATCCTAATTTAAAAAAAATAAGAGACTCTGTCGTAGAGCACACCTTAAAGTTGGACGATGACCGACTTGCTCTTTTATTGTTAATTCAACTTTCTCGTCATCAAAATCTATTTATTCACGAACCATCAGATTGGGAAGATAGCCCAACAGATTGGATTACAAAGGATCAAAGACTGCAAGATGAAGTCATTGCTATTTTGTCTTTTATAATACTTTTTTCATTTACTAACGCATACCACGATGAAGATTTATTCAAAGAACATAGAAATGAAATTTTAGCAATGCATCCAGAAGATTTTCTTAATAATTCAATTTATCAGTCATCATTTACCCAATTCATTGGCAAAAAAATTACGATCAGCTCACTTTCAGCTCATTTCAATATTCCAAAAGAAAGTATGAGAAGATATCTAAATTCAGTTTTAGAAAGTGATCTGATAACCAAGGACTCAAAATATGGATATCTTGTAAATTTTGAAGCTTATCAAGCATATATATTTACCAACTCATTAAATAATATCTATAAATCAGTCATGCGCTCATTAAACGATTTTATAGTAAATCTTGAAGATTATTTTCAAATCAATTTTAATTTAAAGCCCTTAACTTCAATCAATACAAATAAATTATCACAACCTAAATGGAACAGAGTACGATTACATTTATATCACTTCTGGGTAAGAATTCTTACTTTAGAAGGAAGCGATCAATCACTTTTACCAACTGATCGCATAATACTCTCAGCTGCAGTATATTTTAAAAACAGACACGGTTTATTAAAGTATAAATCAATTGAAGATTTATATGAGAGTGAACATCTTCTTCCAACAAACCTATCTTCGATTTCTGAGGCAGCAAAAATGCCACGTGAAACTGTAAGACGATCTAGTAAGAAATTAATTGAATTGAAACATTTGAAGAAAAAAGGCAGAAATATTTATCGGATTAATTATCCAAAACTCAATGGAGAGGTGGATATTTTTTTAAAATTTAAAGAATTAACTTTTACTGAAATGATGAACTTTTATTTCAATATTTATGAGGATTTAACGAATTAAATTGAGCACATTAGAATGACTTCTTCATTACAAGTAAGTTCAGCGTCAACAATTGAGCTATTTTCAGAACTTAATTTAGTATCAAGTTCCTCCAACATCGATTTAGCTTCATTCATTGGAACAGGTCCAATTACCACTGAGAAATTATTTCTATCAAATTTTTCAACGTTGATGTCATATTTAAGGAAACGGGTATCAAAGCCCATTAAATCATATATGTAATTCATGAGACTATTTGCAGAGTTTCCTCGTTTATATGAACCTATCTTAATATAAGCATATTCGGCATTTGATGAACTTTCTGAAATATTATCATCTGATTCAGTTGTTGCCTCACTTGCCTGAGCGCTGAAAGAACTAGTTTCAGTATCAATGCCTGAAGCCATCAGTTCATTTAAGTTCTCTAAAGCCTCTTCAGTGTCTTTTGCTAACTTTTCTTCAAGCTCTTCTTGAGCTTTTTTTTCTGCTAACTCCTTTTGTTTATTTTCTTCAACTAGTTGAGCTAGTTCTTCTTTTACTTCAGCCGTTTCAGAGAGTAGTTGCTTATTGTCAGCTAAAAGTTGTTCATTATCAGCTAGAAGCTGTTCGTTTTCTTGAATAATTTTTTTTGTTGGCAAAATATTATTTTCTTCAGCTGCATTAGCAGTTGCTTCATTTGCAGTTACAACTTCCTCTTCAGTATTTGCATCAGCACTTTCATCAAAAAGTTGATTATTAAATTCTAGTGAGTCTTGCTCTTTATTCAATTGATCAAGTGATCCCTCTAGCAATTGGTCTACCGAGTCCAAAAGATTGTTTAAATCCTCAGCTGTTACATTACTAAACTCGTATTCTGTTTTAATTGGCTCTGGTGGAGTTTCTTCAAATTCTATTGCATCATCAATCAAAACTTCCTCAATTGTATTTTCTTCAACTTGCTCAACTGGCAATGCTTCGTCTTCTTTACTTAATTTAGACATACGCGTAAGCTCTTCTCTTGCTTTTAAGCTTTCGTTTGCAAGGAATGTTTCTTCGTCAACAAATCGAAGTATGAAATCATCTTCTGTTGATACTAGAGCATTAGCAGCAGTGATTTTTAGTTTTATACCTGTTACGTCTTCCGGGGGATTACCAACTATGGATAAGTCTGAAGTTAAGAATGCAAGCCATCGAGGTAAATCACTGCCATCTTGTTGAGTAACTGAATATCTTAATTTACCAGGACCCGAGATATTAAATGTATTTTTCGATATCTTAAATTTATTACTTTTTTGTTTCGTATTGATTGGGTCATTGATGATCAGAAGTTGTGGGTTTTGTTCCTCCAAAGGAACATTTACGGATGCTTGGTAAGATGTTCCCCATTCAGCTAAATTAGCTTTTATGATGTTGCTTAGATCTTCAATTGTCATATTTTGATGATTTTCAGGAACCAGATCCTTACCAATTGATGCATAAATCTGGCCAATACTGTGCTGCATTTCAGAAAAAGCTATGTCTTTTCTCAACTCTGCAACTAGTAGGCTAGCTTCTTCTCTAATTACTTCTAGTTCCCCAAACCTTGATACCTTTTGTGCATTTTTTACTTGTTTACTAATTCTTTCAGCTACATCTAAATACCTCTGCGCTGTATCGTATTCTTCGATAGCAAGGTCATAGTTTATATTCGATAAATGTACTTGCGAAACAACTGTCATCGCTATCGCTAGATGTCGTTCAGCAATTACTTCTTGATTTGCCTTAGAAGCTTTTCTTGCGGCTCCAATAGAGAAGATATCAAATAAATTACCACCAATTGATGCACCGTATTCAGTCGTATCTTGATTAAGTAAGTAATTATTATTTGTATATCCATATGCTGCATTAATTTTTAAACTTGGTATAAGTGCGAGCATAGCAGCTCTCGTGTCTTTACTTGAAATCCTTTTTTGGTATCGGCTTTCCATAAGTTCAGGTCTTGAAAGAAGTGCTATTTCCTCCATGGTTTGTATATCCATGTTTAGATTTGTTAAAAACGTATTATTTTCTGCCAGCGTAAATTTTTGACTTGGCATTAGACCCATGAGAGACGCAAGTTCATTTTTAGAATTTATAAGTGCACGTTGTTGAGTTTGAAGCGTCCGCTGTACATCGAGCAACTCTTTTTGATATAGCAACGAGTCCATTGGAGCAGAAATCAAAAGTTCTTCTATATATTGAGAGTCTGCAAGAGCGTCTTCAACCCTCTTTAAAAGTGGATTGAGTTTTTCTAGAAGGTTTTCAGATGCTTGAGCTTTCCAATAAGATCTAATGATATCTCGAGTAATATTTTGAATAGCTTTTCTCTCGAGTTCTTTAGCAATTAAATATCTATCGGCTTGTTGTCCTGCACGTATATATGAGAGACCAAAATCTAACGCATTCCATGTAAACTCAATATTTCTAGTTGCTTGTGATCTATCTCTCGAGATAGTATATGATTGATTGCCATCTAAATCTGGAGATGGTTCTGAATCATTTGCAACGGTCACACTTGTTGACGGCTGAAGTTCAGTAAATTTTGAATACCCAGCATTGAGTGCGATGTCAGGAAGCATATCGAATTTTTGTAAATCTGCTTGCCTTTGCGAAAGAGCAGATTCCATAACACTTAATCTTAAATCACGATTGTTTCTAACTGCTATTGCAATTGCGGAGTGTAAATCAATATTTTGTAAAGTTGCATTAACTTCAAGTTGAGAAATATCTTCAGCAATTGAAAAACTTAGAGATTCTTCATCAATTACTTTTGGAGATCGCGCACAAGCAACGAGCGCCAAACATATGAAAACTATAAATAATTTTTTTATTGGGTTGACCATTTATTTGTTTTTATAAAAACCAAGATACTGTCATAAAGGGTAACCGTATCCGGCGCAAGTAATACCAAACTTTAGCAATTTCATTGCACATATAACCGCCCATTTTGGGTTTTTTTTTCGATCTTGCTACATTTAGTAGCATTACTGCTGTATATAGAAAAGGTATATTTATCAATAAATTACTAAATTTTATTTATAAAAAATATCATGTCTAAAAAACTTATTCAGGCACTTGAACCGCGCATGATGCTCGATGGGGCTGCAGTCGCAACTGCAATTGATACCATCGACGATTTAGCAAATTTGAATAAGACTGATTTAGATAAAAAAATAAAAGAAAATAATTTTAAAACCGACCAAGATACAAAACTTCCATTTGTAAATCGTGAAAGTACAAATCAGAATGCAAGAACCAAACAATTTGTATTCATTGACAGTGCAGTTGATGATATTGAAGTTTTAATTGAAAGTTTTGATAACAACACTGAAGTACACATCATACAAAGTGAACAAGACGGGTTTACAGAAATTGAAAATATTTTATCCAACGAATCTGATATTGATGCGTTGCATATCATTGGTCACGGTAGTGTCGGTCAAATAGCATTTGGAACAGCTGTTTTAAATAGTGATACTCTTGATACTTACAGAGATTCGTTAAAAACGATTGGTTTAAGTTTAACCGAGCAAGGTGATATATTGTTTTATGGTTGTAATGTTGCGGCTGATTTAAATGGAGAGGTCTTCATTAAGCAACTCGCTGATATAACTCAAGCGGATATTGCAGCATCTGACGATATTACTGGTCAAGGTGGAGATTGGGATTTAGAAAAGCATGTGGGTGTTGTAGAAACTCGAAATGTGAGTGTCGTCAATTATAACCATTCTCTGGACAGAGATGTTACAGCTGTTCAAAATGCAGTTGAAATACATGGTGCGACCAATTTAAAAGCAGGTGGTGGAAATTTCTCCGGCAATAAGAACGGACAACAGGATAGCAGTGATCGATGGATCATCACACAGGAAAAAGCTGATGTGACTACTGGTAGTACACTGACCTTTGATGTTGGTGTGGCTGTAAATAGTTGGGATCCAGATACAGACGGTCCAGTTCACGTTTACATGGTCTATCTGAATGATTACATCAATCGACGGGGATCGAGTGACCGCGGTATAGTCACCTTTACCTATGAAATTTTAGGTGTGTTCACGACACCTGATAACACTATTTTTATGTCAGGTTATACGGATAAGGGAAGTTCTGCTTATCCTTCAAGTAGTGCTCAGAAAGTCGGTAAAAGGGATTTTGAGTATTCTGGAGGCGCACCTGGAAGTTTGACATCAGGCAGTGATGGTTGGTCTATTTCAAACTCTAATAAAACAATAACATTGTCAGCCGATAATGGAGAAAAAGGTGACTTCATTCGTGTGGTAACAAGAGCTCCAGAAGATAATAACGAACCTGTTGGTAATAATGATACTGGAGCAGTCAATGAGGATGCGAGCGTTTCAGTAAGTTCAGGTAGTGGTGTTTTATCAAATGATACAGATGCTGACGGTGATTCACTAACTGTAAGTGCAATATCAGGAGGCTCTCTTGGATCAGCTCTAAATGGTACATACGGACAGCTAACCATGAATGCAAATGGCAGCTACACTTATACCGCAAATAGAGACGCTGCAGACCCTCTTGATCCGGGTGATACGGAGACGGATACATTTACATACACAGTATCCGATGGAACCGATACAGATACCGCAACGCTCACGATAACTATCACAGGAGTTAATGATCCAATAACAGCTGTAAACGATACAGATGCGGTGAATGAAGATGCAACAATTAATCGAAGTACTTCGGACTCGCAAGAATTAGATCATGATGACACCGACCCTGATGAAGACGATGCATCTGGAAGCTTTACCATCACTGCAATCAGAACAGGAAGAGAGTCTGCAACCAGTGGAACAACAGCGGGAACAATAGGACAGGCTCTAAATGGTACTTATGGAGTCTTAACTCTTGCTGCAGATGGTAGTTATAGTTATGCCGCAACAAGAAGCGGAGCAGACGCGTTGGAGGCAGGAGTTACAGCAATTGATTACTTTACTTATACAGTAAGGGATCACTCAAGCAGTCCAAATGATACTGATACTGCTGAACTAGCAATTACTGTTACAGGTGTTGGTCCAAGCGCAAGCAATGATACTGGTGCGGTTAATGAAAATGCAACTTTAACAGCAAATGCTGGAGCGGGTGTGATTGCAAATGATACAGGCGGTGATACGGAAAGTCTTGCAGTTACCAACGTCAGTTCAAATGCGACAGGAAATAGTGGCAACGCAGCTCAAGGCGTTCTTGGAACATATGGTACTCTTACGGTCGCAGCTGACGGCAGTTATACTTATGTTGCAAATACAGCAGCAGCAGAAGCACTGGATGCAACTGATACTATTACTGATATTTTTACCTACACCGTTAAAGATGATAATGACGTTAACTCAGACACGGCAACTCTTACAATTACGATAACAGGTCTTGATGATGATCCAGTGGGCGTGAATGATACGGGCGCTATCAATGAGGATAAAACCTTAACTGTTAGTTCGGGAAGCGGGGTATTATCAAATGATACTGATGCAGATGACAGCGCGAGTCTTACAGTTTCTGCAATTTCGGGCGGCACAGTTGGTCAAGCATTAAATGGAACGTATGGTGTTCTGACTTTAAATGCCAATGGTAGCTATGAGTATGTTGCAAATGGTAGAAGTGAAGATGGTCTTGCAGCCGATGCCACTGCAACCGATGTATTTACTTATACTGTTAGTGATGGTGGTGGAACAACTGATACAGCAACTTTAACAATTACAGTAACTGGAGTTGGTCCACAAGCCGTTGCTGATACTGGTGCCGTCAATGAAGATGCTACGTTAACAGTTAATGAAGCATCTGGTGTAATCAGTAATGACGATGACAATGCAAGCTTTGATGTTGAGAGTTTAGCTATAACTGGCGTATCACACGGCGTTACTGGTAACAGTGGTAACGCTGCACAGGCTGTTACTGGAACATACGGTGTTTTAACTATGGCAGCTGATGGGAGCTATGAATATGTTGCGAACCAATCAGCAGCTGACGCCCTTGATCCAGGTGATCAAGTGACTGATGTATTCACCTACACCGTCAAAGACGATGCTGATAAAAATTCCAGTTCCGCAACGTTAACTATTACGGTGACTGGTATTAATGACGATATTACTGCCGTTGATGACACAGATGCGGTAAATGCGGGTTCATCAATCTCAAGAAGTACGAGCGATGCACAGGAACTTGACCATGATGATACAGATGATGACGCCGATGATGTTCCTGGTAGCTTTACCATTACAGCGATACGAACAGGACAGGAGTCAGGTAGTGGTACGACAAAAACAGTTGGACAAGCGTTTACTACCACTTACGGAACAGTAACAATCAATGCCGACGGATCATATTCCTACGCTGCCAATCAAAGTGGTGCAATGAATTTAGAAGATGGTGCAACTGCAGTTGATTACTTTACATACACTGTCAGAGATCATAACAGTGGTGATACAGATACAGGACAACTTGCAATAACCGTGACGGGAATTGATGCAGGAGGTAATAATAACCCTGTTGCCAATAATGATACTGGATCTGTTAATGAAGATGCAACGCTTACAGTAAATGCAGCCAGCGGCGCTGAATCAAATGATACTGATCCAGATGGAGATGATATTTCTGTAGTGGCTATATCTGGAGGATCTGTAGGATCAGCTGTTACAGGTACATATGGAGAATTAACAATAGCTGCTGATGGTAGCTATGTATATAGGGCCAACCAAGCAGCAGCTGATGCACTAGGTACTGGGGTTCAGGCTACAGATACATTCACATATACACTTCAGGATGACGGAACTGGAAACTTACAGGATCAAGCTACGATCACAATAACAGTGACAGGTATAGATGATGACCCTGTAGGTGTTAACGATGCAGGTGCCGTCAATGAGGATGCACAAATATCAATCAGTGCTGGAAGTGGTGTGTTATCAAATGATACAGATGCTGACTCAAATGCAACTTTATCAGTTTCAGGTATCAACGGTGGAACAGTAGGTCAAGCAATAACGGGAACATACGGTACACTCACACTCAATTCTGATGGTAGTTATGTATACACCGCAAATACAAGTGGTGCTGATGGGTTAGCTCATGGTGCAACTGCAACCGATACTTTCACTTATACCGTAAGTGATGAAAATGGTGGAACAACTGATACAGCAAATTTAGTCATTACTGTAACAGGTGTAGGTCCAGTTGGTTCAGCGGACACAGCTACTGCCACTGAAAGTCAGACATTGACAGTCAATGAGGCAGGTGGAGTATTAACTAACGATACTGGTGGAGATACAGAAAGTCTCGCTGTTACAAATATTGAATCTGGTGGTACGGGCAATACAGGCACTGCTGGTGAAGGAGTTTTAGGAACGTATGGTACTTTGACTATTGCAGCTAATGGAAGTTACACATACACACCAAACACAGCTGCTGCAGAAGCATTGGATGCAGGTGATACTGTTACCGAAGTATTTACTTATACTGTAAAGGATGATGATGACAAAAACTCATCAACCGCAACGCTTACATTTACAATCAATGGAGCAAACGATGCAATCGTTGCCGTTGATGATACAGATAGTGTTAACGAGGATGCAACTATCAGTCGAACAGTAAGTGACGATCAAGAGTTAGACCATGACGACACCGATGTTGATGGTGATGATACAAGTGGAAACTTTACAATTACAGATATTAGAACTGGTCCAAAATCTTCATCATCAGGAACCACTGATGGAGAAGTTGGTGTGGCACTAACTGGTGAATATGGAACACTTACTGTTAATGCTGATGGATCATACACCTATGTTGCTGATCAAAATAAATCAGATCAACTGGTCACAGGCCAAACCGGGACTGATACATTTACATACACAGTGAGCGATGGGAATGAAACTTCAACAGCTGAACTTTCATTCACCGTTACAGGTATCAATGATAACGATCCGGTTGCCGTAGATGATACAGATACCGTTAAACGCGACGCCTCAATCACCCGTGATAAAGATTCAACGCTTGCTATTAATGCAGATGATACAGATGCCGACGGAGAGACTCTAACCATTTCTGAGGTGCGAACAGGTCAAGTTGAAGGTGGAGGTAAAGGAGGCCCTGCTAAAGTTGGCACTACCCTGAAGGGGACTTATGGTACTTTAACCCTAAACGCTGATGGAAGTTATACTTATGCTGCGGATCAGGATGCTGCTAATGCTCTTAAAAGAGGCGATAGTGCCATTGATTATTTTAACTACACAGTAACTGATGGCGAAAGAACAGACACGGGAGTAATTGCATTCACAGTTGAAGGTATCAGTGACCCACCAGAGCCTGTTGATGATACTTTACAAATCGGTGCAGGCGCACAAACAGAAAAAGATTCAACTCAGGGAGTATTAATTAATGATACAGACCCTGATGGAGATACTTTAACTGTCGACACAATTAGAACTGGCCGTGAAAATAAAACAGGGACATCAGGTACAATTGGTACAGCCTTGCCAGGTAGATATGGAAGTTTAACGATGAACGCTGATGGTAGCTATAGCTATAGCGCCGACAATGCGAAAGCATTAAATCCTGGTGAAACAGCTACAGAATACTTTACATATACAGCCAATGATACAGATACTTCAGTTGCAGCTGAAATTGCAATTACTGTTACAGGTAAAAACGACCCTCCTGAAGTCTTGTACCCTATCGATGATCCTATTGTTTTCACTGGCCAAACAATCAACATTAAGCATAAGCAAATTTTTGATGATCCTGATAGAGGTGCATTTGATATCGCTGAATACAAAATTATAGATGAAGAAACAGAGACAGAAACTAGTCTTCCAGATGGCCTTAGATTAAAACAAAATAAATTAACTGGAAGTATCAGTGAGCCAGGAACATATACAATCACAATCAGAGCTATTGACGGAGCAGGACTTTATTCTGATTTTACTTTCACAATTACAGTAAGACCCGCACCAGGGTATATAGGTGAAAAAGAAATAGTTGAAGAAGCTCCACAAAACTTTGACCCAGTAATAATTAAACCAAAGAAAGATTACTTGGCAGCTATTAATGAAACAATTAATGAAGGATCTTCAATTGATGGTGATGACGGCTTTACACTTGATACAGTATCAATTGCCGATACAGCATCTCTCTCAAAACCTCTAAAATTTAATGGCGGTTTAAGATTGATGGATGCTGTTGCAAATGAAGTGTCAGGGGATGCAGAGTCCGATTTAAAAGTTGGCGTGAAATTAAATGATGATAATCAAAAAAATGTTGAGCTATATTCAGGTCAGCTTTCAAATGGTGAAACCTTACCAGAATGGATTAAAGTAAATCCTGAAACAGGCGAAACAACTGCAGATATGCCTGAAGGAGTCGAAGCAGTGGAGGTCCAATTAGTTGCTCTTGATAAAGATGGTAATACAAGGGATATTAATATTGTTTTAGATAAAGCTAAAATAAAAGGTGACCAAGACTTTACAAGAGGAGCAATTGATCAGGCAAGAGTTGTTGTTGATAACGATGCAAATGTAAACTTAATTAGAGGTAACAATAGTTCATCTAATAATACTGAAAATAATAATTTAAATGCTCAGACAGACTTTGATGGTACAATGAAGTTAAGCGGTCTTCAAATGGATGCAGGTCAATTTACATTTGATGTGATTGATGACAATCAAACAAATGTCAAAATGTATAAAGCAGAACTTAAAGGTGGCGGTACACTGCCTGATTGGATTACAATTAATCCGGAGACTGGAAAAATTTCAGCTGACCCTTCAAAAGGTCGAACTGGCTCTGCAGCTCCTGCATTCTTAACAGAAAGCCTAAAAGTTCTTGAACTAAAAATTATTGCTGAGGATGAAGATGGAAAAGAAAGAGTTATTGAAGTTGAGATTGATCTAAATGAAATAACAGAGACTGAGTCGGAAAGTGAAAATTCAGAAACAAATGATGAAATTTCTTTCATTCCTCTTGATGAACAATTAGAGCTACATGCGAAGTCAGCAGATAGCTATGGCGAAAAAATTGTATCTCTAGTAAGTTAATAATTACCCTTATGAATAAAATTGTAACATTTGCAGTAACGGCTTGCTGTATATTACTGCCATATAATTTGTCAGCAGAAGAATATTCTACACGAGTTTTGGTAACGGCTACTGAGGAGGCAACACTCTCAAGTGAACTTGCTGCAAAAGTTGAGTCAATTCCAGTTGATGAAGGATCTAAATTTAAAGAGTCTGATATTTTAATTAAATTCGATTGCTCATTCTTTGAAGAGCAAAGAAAAGTAGTTGAGGCTCAGCTGGAGAGTGCAAGAGTAACTTTACAGAGTAACCAAGATCTTGCCTTGATGAGATCTATTGGTGAATATGAGGTTCAGTTATCAGAAATCGATGTAAAGCGCGCAGAAGCTGAATTACAGATTGCTCAACTCAATACAGATCGATGCATTATTAAAGCCCCATACGATGGCAAAGTATCCAAATTGTTTGTAAACGAGTTTGAGAGTATTGAAAGGCAGCAGCCTTTGGTTGAAATCATTGGCTCTGGAATTCTTGAGGCGAAACTGATTGTTTCAAGTAAATGGCTGACTTGGATTGATGAGGGTTATCCAATGAAAATCAGCATTGATGAAAACGGTCAAACATATAACGCCAAAATTCATACTATTGGCGTTGATATTGATCCTGTTAGTCAAACAATCGACATTACTGCAAAATTTGATGAAAATTATGATACATTACTGCCAGGCATGAGTGGGACAGCAACGTTTTGAATGATAATACTTCAATAAAAATAGCAAGATTAATTACTCTTGAGAAAAAATTTCGGACAGCAGAAAACTTATCCGAACTCGGTTTCATTTGTGCGAATGAGTTAAGAAGTGTTGTTGATTATAATTTTCTATTTTTTCTTACAAAATCTGCTACGGGTCGACAGAAAGTTCAAACAATTTCAGATATTTCTGTTGTTGATAGAACAGCACCGACAGTTACTTTTGTTGAAAGATTAATAAATAAAAATAAGGTTGAAACAGGAGTCTTTTCAGAAGTTTCAATTAGTGATTTAAGAGAAGATGGTTCAAATTTAGACTTACCTGAAAATTTTCCAAATGAGTTAATGGTTGTTCCATTAATTTCAAGAACAAAGGGTGATTTAGGTTCTCTAGTTATTGTACGATCTAATAAAATTTCAAATACAGAGAAAGAACTTCTGCAACATATTGCTGAAACATTCAGCCACGCATTGGACTCATTTTTATCGAGAGGATCGATTTTATCCTTCTTTGGTAGAATTTTTTCAGGTTGGCTAAAATGGCTAATATTATCAGGAATTGCACTTGCAATGTTTATGCCAATTAACATATCCGCAGTGGCTCCAGTTGAAGTAATTGCTAAAAATCCTTCAGTTGTTACATCGCCAGTAAATGGTGTAGTGAAAAAAGTATTAGTAAATACTAATGATGTTGTTGATGTTGGTATGGAGCTTGTAAAATTAGATGATCTCAATTTTAAATCACAGTATGAAATAAACTTGCAAGAATTAGAAGTTGCTGAAGCAGAATTACTTAGAGCCAAGCAATCCTCATTTACAAATGATGAGGCAAAAGCAAAGCTGGTTGAACTATCAACTGAAGTTGCGTTGAAGAAAAAGCAAGTCGCTTACGCCGAAGAACAATTAAAATATTCTGTTATTAAAGCAGAGGTTTCAGGCGTTGCTGTTGTTGAAGATTTTATTGATTGGCAAGGTCGTCCTGTAAATATAGGTGAAAAAATACTAACTATTGCAAATTCTGATGATATTGAGTTCTTAATTTACCTGCCGACCAAAGATTCACTATTTATTGAAAAATCCGCAAGAGTTAAGGTGTTTTTGGACAGTAGCCCACTAAGCTCAATTGAAGGTAAAATATTAAGAACTTCTTACAAGCCTGAATTAACTGCTGAGAATATTTTAGCTTATAAAATACATGCGAGTCTTGAGGATAATATTGAGCCACCACGCATTGGATTACGAGGATCAGCAAAAATTTATGGAGATCGGACATCTCTTTTTTATTATATCTTCAGAGTTCCAATCAATATCAGTCGTCAATTTTTGGGAATATAAATGATTGTACCGTCTATTCGACAAGATTTAAAACTCAGTGAGGGACCCAAGAAAGAGGACGGATCAGCGTCATGGCTTCTATATGACTCCTTAAGAAATAAATACTTTTCGATAAATAAAAAAGCATTTGATCTACTTAAAAATTGGTCAAGTGGAATTGACACAACTGAATTTATAGAAAAAATTAAAAAAAGTAATCTGTCTATTACACAAGAAGAAATTGAAGAATTTATCAGTTTTCTAAATCTCAACAATTTAACTATTAAAAAAACTGGCGATGAAGTTAAATCTTTAGTTGTTCAAAAAGAGAAACTTAACAAGCATTGGTTGTTAAAAATTATTCATAATTATTTGTTCTTTAAAATCCCATTATTCAAACCTGGGAATGGTCTTGAAAACAGTTTACCTTTTGCATTGTTTCTTGGATCGCAAACTAGCAGACTTATAATTTATATTCTGGGGATCATTGGTATTTTTTTAACAATCCAAAACTATGAAACATTTTTAACAACATTTTCTTATTTCTTTAATGTTAATGGATTGATTTTATTTGGGATAACGATTGTTTTTGTAAAAGCCTTGCACGAACTAGGGCATGCTTATGTTGCCACTTATTATAAATGCAAAGTTTCTTCAATTGGTCTTGCAATGCTGGTTTTTTTTCCCTTCTTGTACACAGATACAACCGATGCTTATAAATTAACTGATCATCGAAAACGCTTACTGATTAATTTTGCTGGCATGCTGACAGAATTGCATCTTGCCCTTCTCGCTACATTTGTTTGGGCTGTAAGTCCTGAAGGCGTTATCAAAAGTGCTTCATTTTTTATTGCGACTTCAAGCTGGATATCATCACTTCTTATTAATATTAGCCCGTTTATGAGATTTGACGGTTACTATGTGCTCTCGGATTTTCTTAAAGCGGAAAATCTTCAACCGCGCTCTTTTGCTTTAGGTCGATGGCAGATTAGAGAATGGATCTTTGGATTTAAATTCCAACCACCGGAGCAACTCATGAGTCAAAGACGGTGGACTTTCATTATTTACGCTTGGATGACATGGATATATCGCTTCTTCATATTTATTGGAATTGCCTTATTGGTTTATTATTTAACATTCAAAATTCTTGGTATCATTCTGTTCATAATTGAGATTGTTTGGTTCATTTTACTACCAATTTGGAGAGAAATTAAACAGTGGTGGGGACTTAGAAGGTACATGCGTTTTAATTGGACTTCTTTAAGATCAATTATTATTTTCTCAGTATTTTTGGCAGCAATGTTGGTACCATGGCGAAGTTCACTCAGTCTTCCAGCGGTGATTGATCGAGGTGAAGTAGTCGATATCTATCCAACAGAAGATTCAGAGATAAAAGAGATTTTTGTTATCTCAGATCAACAAGTCGAAAAAGGTGATTTATTAATAACAATGATGAGCCCATCTCTATCAAATAAAGTTGATAAAGCAATTGAGCGCGTGAAGATGATACAACAAAAACTAGACCGTCGAATTGGATCAGAGGCTGATATGAAAAACCTCATGGTATTAGAAAACCAATTAAAAGTAGAATTTGAAATTCTTAAAAGTCTCAAAGAGGAAAATGAAAATCTATCCATTTATGCACCAATGGGTGGGGTGATAAAAGATCTTAAGTATTTAAATAATGGACAGTGGGTGAATATAAAAGAAAAATTATTTTCTATTGTTCAATTCAATGACACAAAAGTCGTTGCATTCATTAGCGAAAATGATTTGTATAAACTTGAAGATAATACTAGTGGTTATTTTGTGCCAAAAAATAATGAATTTGATGAAGCAGAAGTTGTCTTGGTTTCACAAAATAATACATCGACAGAAGAACTTCCTTACTTATCATTAGTATCTACTTATGGTGGATCAATTGCATCTCGTGAAGTGAAGGGAGATGGAAAAATTATTTATCGACCAGAAGAAGCATTATATCAGCTTAATTTTTCTACAAGTACAGAAGTTGAGACTGTTCAATGGCAAACAGCAGGTAAAGTAAAAATTCAAACTGAAAACTATAATATTTTTCAAAATCTATTTAATTTGGTTTCATCAACATTAATTAGAGAAAGTGGATTTTAGTGGTGCCCCTAGCTGGTTACGCTCCAGCGGCTGATCATTACCAATGATCTGCTTTACTATTAAGCGATAGGGGCAAAGCATTGATATCAAACAGTAATATCGTTTATACAATGTTGAATTATTTTCTGTGTAGCAATAATGCAGCAGTTACACAGACTGTAATTTCTAGCTTTTATGCATAATAACACATTTTTTTCATGATTGGATATGATTTAAGCCATTGATATATATTCATACATGAATGAACACCTTACAAAACATATTTAATACTACTACCTCAATACTCATTCAGGAAAGTGGATTTTAGTTTATTTCAAGGCCACCCTCAGTTTTGAGAAACTCAGCAATATTTTCTATACCCTTATTATTCTTCATTTCACAAAAAATATAAGGCATGCCTGATCGGGCAGTTTCAACATCTAATTTCATTTGATCCAAATCAACATTTACGTGATTTGCTAAATCAGTTTTATTGATGATTAGTAAATCAGATTTTCTTATTGCTGGCCCACCTTTGCGAGGGATATCACCTCCCATTCCAACATCAATCACATAGATTGATAAATCTACTAACTCTGGACTAAACGTTGCAGCCAAATTATCTCCACCTGACTCAATCAATAGCAATTGTAAATCAGGAAATTTTTGTTTCATTTCTTCTACAGCTAAGAGGTTAATCGAAGCATCCTCTCGAATTGCGGTATGAGGGCATCCACCAGTTTCAACACCTTTAATTCTCTCAATTGGTAAAACTTGAGCTCTCATTAAATACTCGGCATCTTCTATTGTATAAATATCATTCGATATAACTGCCATTGAAATATTTTTAGATAAATTTTTGCACAAAGCCTCAGTAAGACTTGTTTTACCTGCACCGACGGGGCCACCAATACCAATTTTTAAAGGTCCTCGAAAATTATTCACGTGACGTAAATTCTAGATTTAAGATTTTCGTGTTTCATACTATAAATATCCGCACAAAACATTGAACTGCGTAAATCGTCTAAGCTTAATTCTTTCATCGTATTATGAAAACTTTTCATCATACCAAGAAATGAAAACATACAATCTTGACCATCTTTTTGACTTAAAGGTATATGTTTAACGCACATATTAATTAAGTTTGAGATGAATGATTGAATATAAAAATCAACTAAATCATCAAAAGCAATATGAAATTTAATCCCTGCTTGAGCAATACAGACTGGAAAAGCAGTCTCATTATTTATTGTATAGTTCCAACTCTCAGACATAATTTTTCTGAAGGCATCGCCCATTTTGAGTGTTTCAAGTTGACGTTCCTTAGATGCGCAGCTTGCAAGCACTAAATCATTTATATCAATACCATCATAGGTAGCCTTTATAAAGATATACTCATTTCTGCAGGTTCCCTCAAAGAGAATACTCTTAATAAATTCTAATACGTCATTTTTATTTTTGATAAGCTTGTCATCAATTATAGCCTCGAGACCATGCGAATAAGCGTATGAACCAATAGGAAATGAAGATGAAAACCAAAGATGCAAAATTTGATGAGATTTTAAATCTAATGGGTTTTTATCTTTAATGTTGGTGACCATGCGTTCTTCCCATACCATAAGCCCCTCCTTCAGGATTAAATTGTTCAACCACAGATTTTGTCTTCCCCCCAAGTCTTCTCACCATATCCTCAATGATATGGTCATTTTGTATTAAGATTCTTGTAGCTTCAATCTGACAGGGGATATGTCTATTTCCGATATGCCATATTAACTTATTTAAATTTTCTGACTTGATCTCAATTAAATTTTCTTTTTTTGATTTTATAGTAATTAATTTTCCACTCTGAAGTTTGAAAGCTTGATTACTCAAGACTGATTTCATTTCATCAAGATCAACTAGAAATTCATGGCCTTTGTCAGAAACTAATTTTTTGCGTCGCATGAATCTCTCCTCATAAGATAGGGAAATTGTATCCACCTCTTCAGAGAAATCATAGTAACTTAAAATTGAATTACAAATTTCCATAGTCAGTACATAAAATATTTTTGTGCCATTGGTAATTCTTCTGCCGGTTCACATGTTATAATTTCTCCATTTGCTCTAACCTCATATGTTTCAGGATTTACATCTATAGTTGGGCAAACATCGTTTAATACCATATCTTTTTTTGAAATTGACCTTGTATTGCTTACTGGTAACAAAGTTTTTTGTATATTCAGATGATTTAGGCTATCTGCTTCCAGTGAACTCTTACTGACAAAAGTTACCGATGAATTTTCAAGCGATCTTCCATAACTTCCAAACATTGGACGTGTATACACAGGTTGAGGAGTTGGAATCGATGCGTTTGGATCGCCCATTTGAGCGCAGGCAATACTTCCACCCATTATTATAATCTCAGGCTTAACACCAAAAAAAGCTGGGTCCCAGATAACGATATCGGCTCTTTTATTTTTTTCGAGACTGCCAACATAAGAAGAGATTCCATGAGCAATTGATGGGTTTATTGTATATTTTGCAAGGTAACGTTTAACTCTTAAATTATCATTATCACCTTGCTCTTCAGATAGTCTTCCTCGTTGCACTTTCATTTTATGAGCCGTTTGCCATGTTCTAATAATAACCTCACCAACGCGTCCCATAGCTTGACTATCAGATGCGATGATTGAGAAAGCACCCATATCGTGCAGTATGTCCTCAGCAGCCATTGTCTCTCTGCGTATTCGACTTTCCGCAAAAGCGACGTCTTCAGGTATTGATTTATCAAGGTGATGGCAAACCATCAGCATATCTAAGTGCTCTTCAACAGTGTTAACAGTAAATGGTCGTGTTGGATTAGTTGAGGATGGCAAAACATACGGTTCACCACAAATTTTTATTATATCAGGCGCGTGTCCACCACCAGCACCTTCAGTATGAAATGTATGAATGGTTCTTTTATTAATTGCATTGATTGTATTTTCCACAAAGCCACTTTCATTGAGTGTATCAGTATGTATCATGACCTGAACGTCGAATTTATCAGCAACATTTAAACAATTATCAATTGCACCAGGAGTAGAGCCCCAGTCCTCGTGAAGTTTGAGAGCAGCTGCTCCACCAAGAACTTGTTCCTCTAAACCAGAAGGCATCGAAGAATTTCCTTTGCCTGCATAAGCTAAATTCATCGAGAAAGCATCAGATGATTGAAGCATCCTGCCTATGTGCCATGGCCCAGGTGTGCAAGTAGTTGCTAATGTTCCATGTGCTGGTCCAGTACCTCCACCCAACATCGTCGTAATGCCAGAATGTAAGGCGTCATCAATTTGCTGAGGACATATGAAATGTATATGACTATCAAAGCCGCCCGCCGTTACAATTTTACCTTCACCTGCAATAACCTCAGTACCTGGACCAATTATAATATCCACACCAGGTTGTGTATCAGGGTTACCAGCTTTTCCAATATGATCAATATTTCCGTTCTTTAGTCCAATATCTGCTTTAAATATCCCTGTGACATCTAGTATTAGAGCATTAGTAATAACTGTGTCTACTGCTCCATCACTTCTTGAAACCTGAGACTGTCCCATTCCATCGCGAATAACTTTTCCACCACCAAACTTGACTTCCTCACCATAGACTGTGAGGTCTTTTTCAACCTCAATGAAAAGCTCAGTATCAGCTAACCTTACTTTATCGCCTGTTGTGGGGCCGTACATAGCTGCATAAGATTGTCTTGGAATTTTTTTCATTTAATTTTTCCCATGACTTTTTTATTAAATCCAAATAACTTTTTTAGTCCCTGTATTTCAATGAGTTCAATATCTCTTGTTTGCCCTGGTTCAAATCTAACTGCGGTTCCAGATGGAATGTTAAGTCTCATGCCTAAGGCTTTCTTTCTATCGAATTCAAGACTTTCATTTGCTTCGCCAAAGTGATAATGGCTACCGACTTGAATTGGCCGGTCACCAGTATTGGAGACTTTCATTGTCAAACTCACTAAATCTTTATTTAAAATTATGTCACTATCACTTGTAATTATTTCTCCTGGAATCATATAATTCTTACCTTATGGGTTTATGCACCGTGACTAACTTTGTTCCATCCGGAAAAGTTGCTTCTGTCTGCACTTCGGCAATCATTTCAGCAACTCCGTCCATACAGTCATCTTTTTTTAGAACATGTGCTGCACTTTCCATTAGTTCAGCTACAGATTTGCCGTCCCTTGCACCTTCAACAACATAATCAGAAATAATTGATACGGCTTCAGGGTAATTTAACTTAACACCACGGTCTAACCTCTTTCGAGCAACTATTGCAGCCATGCTGACCATCATTTTATCAATCTCTCTTGGAGAAAGCTTCATGCAGCACCCCACATGTAAGGAATTTTGTCATTCATCACGATTGATACGATATTTTTTGTAAATTTTTTTAAATAATAGTTATTAGATGAAATGCTCCTTATTACTATCTTACCATCCCACTCTGAAATACCAGTAGTTACACTTTTTTCATCATGTATATTATCCTTTAATACAGTATAAAATTTATTCATTTCTGAACCGAGTATTATTATTGTATTAACTGCAATATTATCATTAAGCATAAATTTATTTACCCGCATTCTTTTTACATTATCCTCAAAGCCATTGATCTCAAGATGAGCAATTTTATTTTCATTAAATATTTTCCAACGATCAGAGTAGTAACCTTTTTCAATTGTTTCATTCATTGCTGATCTACCATAAACAACTGTTTCACAAAAAAATAAATTTGAATTATTTAAAAGATTGACATCAATTTGACGTCTCAGGTTACAGTTATCAAAGAGGATTGTTTCATTTGGTATCCAAAAAAGAGTGCTGTTATCAATGTTAATTGTATATTTAAGTTTGGCCGCGTCTCCATATCCACTATATAATTTTTCAGCAGCCTGATTTGTAGCGAGCATATGTGTATTGTGTAAGTCTATATTGGTATTAAACTTGTCCCCACTCGTTACGCCTCCAGATGTATTAACTAAAACTAGTTGAGACAAACTAGAGTAGGATTGAGGTAGTAAAGCTTTAAGGCATCCTTGCTGATATAATTTTTCAACATCATTATTTATAAATCCTACATCAATTGTGCCTATAGATTTTTGAAGATTTACTTTCATGAAATTATCATAGTGTTTTAATTTCAAGTTGACAAATAATTGTCATTTATTTTTATCACTAAAATTACAGACACTATTTAGTAATATAAAAATTATGTTTAATTTTTTTTTGAAGGTTTCATGTTGGCAAGTGTAAAGATTCGCATCACTAATTTTTTTAAGAAATTATGTAACAGTTAGAAAATAGAAATTACTCCTTAGTACCATAGCCTTTTGTAATAGCAATTGCCACGCCAGCAACACAAATGCTTAAGAAAGCAACTAAAGAAATTACACTGACCCAAATATTAATATCGGATGCCCCGTAAAAAGACCATCTCATACCATTCACAAGATATAAAACAGGATTAAAGTAAGTTACATTTTGCCAAAATTCTGGAAGCATTTCTACAGTATAGAGACTACCGCCTAAAAAAACTAAAGGAGTGACGATGATAAGTGGTACAACTTGCAACTGTTCAAAATTTTCACTGAGTAGTCCAATTAGAAATCCAAAAAGACTAAATGTAAGACATGTTAATACCAAAAGAAAAAGCATTAATAATGGATATTGAATTTCTAGCTCGACAAAAAAAGTTGCAGTAATAAGTATAATGACACCAACAATAAGTGATTTAGTTGCACTTGCGCCAACAAATCCTATGATAATTTCTAAAGAGGAAATAGGTGCCGCAAGGACTTCATAAATCGATCCAGTAAATTTTGGAAAAAATATTCCAAACGATGAGTTTGATATACTTTGAGTTAACAAAGTCAGCATTAATAAACCAGGTACGATGAATGATCCATAACTAACACCTTCAATTTGCGGAATCATACCCCCAATAACTGAACCAAATACAATGAAATATAAAGAAGTCGAAAGCACAGGTGAAAGCACGCTTTGAAAAAGTGTTCTTCTCATTCGATCCATTTCATGAAAATAAATTGCTCTAATAGCGTAAAAATTCATTATTTTTCCTTTACCAATTCTACAAAGATTTTTTCAAGTGAACTTTGTTCTGTATTTAAATCTTTTAGTTTTAATCCAGCTTCTTTCATATCTTGTAAGAGAGAGGTTATTCCAGTTTGTTTGCTTTGTGTATCGTATTGGTAATCAATTGATAAACCTTCATTAACTATAGTAAGTTTATAATTTTTAAGTGATTCAGGTAATGTCTTAACTGTTTCATGTAAATCAATTGTTAGTGTTTTCTGGCCTAAACTTTTTATTAAATTTGAAGTCTCATCAACTATTATCATCTCACCTTTATTAATTACTGCTACCCGGTCAGCAATTGCCTCTGCTTCTTCTATATAATGAGTTGTTAAAATTATTGTAACACCTTTATTTCTTAAATTCTTAATGACTTCCCACATGTCTTTTCTTAATTCGACATCAACCCCGGCTGTTGGCTCATCAAGAAATAAGACCGAAGGTTCATGAGAAAGAGCTTTTGCAATCAAGACTCTTCTTTTCATTCCACCAGAAAGCTCGTTAATTTTGGAGTCTTTTTTATCCCACAAACTTAAATCTTTTAGTATTTTTTCAATATGCTGAGGATTAGGAGGTTTGCCGTATAAGCCTCTCGTGTAGGATACATTGTTATAAACAATTTCAAATTGTTCTAAGGTTAGCTCCTGAGGGACGAGTCCAATTTGTGACCTAGTTTTTCTATAATCTTTTATAATATCGTAGTTACCAACCTCAACTGTCCCAATACTTGGTGTTACAATTCCGCAAATAATACTTATTAAAGTTGTTTTACCTGCACCATTAGGTCCAAGAAGTGCAAATATTTCATTCTGTTTGATATCTAAATTAATATTATTAAGCGCCTGAAATTGATTACTGTAAGTTTTAGATAAATTTTTTACTGAGACGACATTTTGCATCGGTCTCTTATATCAGCAAATTTTTGAAAATAAACACTTCTATCTTGTTTTGAACATATTTTTATCAAAATTAAGCCTTGCTTTTTAGGTATATTTTTATCAAACATGAAAAAGTCAAAGATGAAACCTCAGTACATAAGAAGACAATCCTACAACGGTGAGTCGACTCTCGTGATTATTCCTTCAACCACAAAGCTTAAACTTTCTAGAACCCCTAAACTTTTATCAAGCTTTGTGATCGCGACAGGTTTTCTTGGCTTGATGTTTTTCTCCATTAGTGGCTAAAATCCTTTCGGTGCGGTTGTACTGGCACCGAAAAGATTAAAAATTTTCTTCACGTTTTAATGTCTCAACGTCTTCTCTCTTTATCTGATTTAGAGGTTTATGAATGCGTAAGTTGGAAGTAATTCCTTTAGCTTTATGAATCGTAATAATTGTTTCTTTTGGTGGGCAATTTGGTTCATGACAGCTTAGTTCAGCAATGCTTACAGTAGTATCTTCATTTAATCTAAATTTCTCTATGATTAGATTTTTTAAATTTTGAGTAGCACTTTTATTTGATTTTTTTTTCTGAAACATACCCTGCATTTTACTGCTCCCAAAGAGGTGACCATAAAATTTGGCCTTTTGAGTCTCCGACTAATATATGTGATCGATCGGGTGAAATACTAATATTTGATACTTCTGATCCTGTAGGATTTTGAATGAGGACGTCATTTGGATGTTCTGATAATTCTGAGAGAAGAACCATGCCATTTCGAAATCCAGCAAAAACTGCTTTCTCCCCAGGCAATGACTCAACAAAAGTTGCGTTTTGTTGACCACCACTTGCAATGCACAGAGGCTTGCGTCCTTTAGGACCCTCCTTGCCATCGAATGGCCAGCATATAGCTTCTTTTGCACCCGCTGTTACTAGATAAGGGTTGTCTCCGGCCCATGTAAAACTTTTTACTTTTGACGGGTAACCTGACATTGCAAAACTTGCTTTATCTCGAATTCGCCAAGCATGAAGCTCATTTTCTTGCATTGTTGTCACCAGATACTTACCATCTGGACTAAACCCAACTTTACCGTGTGAACCTTTCCAAGCAAATTTCGATGATTTCCATTTGTTTTTTTCTAATCTCCACAAAGTTACTCCTCCATAACATGAGACAGCAATTCTCCTTCCATTTTGATCAATTGCGATACCGCCTATCGTACTTTGATGCTCTAGTATTTTTGGCTTATCATTTTCATCTGACCAGATGTAGACATTTTTTCCAGACGAACATAAAACCATACTTTCATATGCCGCTACATTATCTACCCAACGTGTTCCAAAATTGTAAATTTCCTCGACCTCAGCATTTGTTGATATTTTTAAAAAACGACCATCTTGCCCGCCTGTTATGACCCCATCATTACTTGAAGCTATGCTTAGTATTGCGCCAGAGTGCGCTTGAACTTCTAAGGGATCATTATCTGGCCAAAAAAACCTTATTGATCCGTCTCCAAATCCAACTGCAACAGCATTCTCTATTGAAACTGCACCTGTAACAGGAGCGCCTGTTTCAAAGACCTTTCCATTTTCTTCAAAGCGGGATTTTATTACAGATTCGTTATTCATCTAAAGCAGAACTAATCTGATTTACAACTTTCGAAGCCCTCTTTCAAATTCATTGTCTCTAATTTGCGACCAATAAATACAACCCGGGAATTTCGAATACTTTTCTCAGGCCATGGACCCATAGGAGATGCATCCATGAGCATATGAACTCCTTGAAATACGTAGCGATCTTTTTCATTCTTAAAATCAAGAATGCCTTTTGATCTAAGAATATTTTGACCATGCGTCTGTAATAGGTTTCCAAACCACTTCTCAAATTTTTCTAAGTCAAGCGGAGTGTCAGAAACAAAAGAAACACTGGTTACATCGTCATCATGTTCATGATCATGATCAGAGTCCAAAAAATCAGGTTCAACCTCTAAGACGCGATCAAGACTAAAAGCATTAAGACCAAGAACTTCATCAAGAGGAGCCGCACATCTGTTTGTTTCAATTATTTTTGTATAAGGATTAATTTTTCGAATGCGATCCTTAACGCCGGTAATCTGACTTTGATCAACTAAATCAATCTTATTGAGCAGTACTACATCTGCAAAAGCAATTTGCTCTTCAGCCTCATGATGTTCTCCTAGTTGAGAACTAAGGTGGACAGCATCTGCGACAGTGACAATAGCGTCTAATTTAGTTCGGTCTGCAACATCTTGATCGACAAAAAATGTTTGAGCAACGGGCGCAGGGTCAGCAAGTCCAGTTGTCTCTACAATTATTGCATCCAGCTGGTCTGCACGCTTCATCAGACCTCCAAGTATACGTATTAAATCACCCCTAACTGTGCAACATATACATCCATTGTTCATTTCAAAAACTTCTTCATCAGCATCAACTACGAGATCATTGTCTATTCCTTGCTCACCAAACTCATTAACAATTACAGCATAACGACGACCGTGTTGCTCAGTTAAAATACGATTTAATAAAGTAGTTTTACCTGCTCCTAAAAAACCTGTTAATACAGTGACTGGTACTTGCGATGAACTATTTTCCATATTTTACAAAATTAGTTTTTTTTAAACATACCTTGTAATTAAAAAAAAAGCATTATACAAGTTGTTATATTATAACATTAAATTTAGCAATTTATGAGCAACACTAAACCTGTTTTATCGATCTGTTTAACTTGTCGAGATGGACGAGAAGAAAAATATAATTCTCGAGGAGGTGAGCGCTTTGCAAAAAAAATTGTGAACAGTTTCAAAAGACAAGATGACGTTATCATCAGAGGTGTAAATTGTATGAGTTGCTGCAAGCGGTCTTGTGCAATCTCTCTGTCTGCCGATAAGCGTTTTACTTACGTTTTTGGAGATATAGACCCAAAAAAACCATTATATATTTCATCTCTAAAAAAGTTAGTATCATCGTATACAAAAGCTAAAGATGGGTTTCTCAGAAGAAGAGATAGGCCAAGGAACTATCAATCAAATATTATTGGAAGGTTCCCACCTCTTGATTATAAATCAGATATAATTGAGTACTTTAAGGATAAGTAAATAGACTCGTAAAATCCTACCAATCAAAGAATCCGTGAACCCCTGTTTCACCACGATAATATTCGATATTGTTTGCAGCTAATTCATAGCCTACGATTGCAAGGTCTTCAATATTTTGATTTTCAATTTTAATTTTTCCAGTTACGTAAACAGGTTCCCACCAGGCTAGACCTTCCCAAGGATTCTCCGCTTCTACATAAACGATTTGATTAGGCGCTGGTGGAGGGACATGAATGCATGCTCCAATGTATGGAACTAACAAAAAGGTGTTAATACCTCGGCCGTACATATCCAATGGCAAAACATATCCAGGGATCTTAACTTCCTTATCTTCGAGATTTTTATTAAACTTTACCTCGCCGGGGCTAAAAACAGATGTCCATGGTATTAGGTCATCCCAGTCTATTTCTTTTGGCGCTGAGTAAGCAGAAAGCGGAATAAAAATAAAAATAATTAATAAGATTTTTAATTTTTTAATCATAATTTAATCGTCATACCATCATTAATAGAAAACCAGTAAGCTCTTATTGCTGGTAATAAACTGACTGTTATTGAGGCAATGATAAACACAGCAAAAACATACATATCTTTTATAGCTAACATTTCAATGTTTACTAAGATGCCATAATTGTAATCAATCCATGGTTGTAATAAATTTAACACACAAAATAATAATACTACACTGAATGTAATACTTAGAATTGAAATAAATATTGCTTCAAGCATTAATAAACCAATCACTGTGAAAGGAGATGCACCCATAGCTCTCCAGATCGCCATTTCTCTTCTTCTCTCACTTAAACTTGAAAACATAATCGCTGCCATCCCAACGAGTGTTGTGAATATTACAACCACCGATATCCCTAATAATAAGTTTTCAATCACTCCAACTACTCGCCATAGCTCCTGCAGCGCAGCGCCAGGAAGAATTGCAGTCATCGCTTCTTCAGGATACTCATTGATCCAGCGCTGAAGTTGAAAGATAGTTAATTTTGATTTAACACCTACTAGTGCAGCAGTGATATTTTTAGGAGTTAGATCCATTTCGCGTATCTCATCAATAGGTGTTAGTTGTCCTGGTATTTTAGCTCCAGTTGACCAATCAACATGAATTGCTTCAATAGCAGCCAGGCTGACGATTACAGTATTATCTACAGGTGTTCCTGTCTTTTTAAGTATCCCTGATACTCTAAAAGGTTGATCATCGTGATCTGAAAAAGACTGTAATCCATGGGAAACTACAAGTGAAGTACCGATTTTATATCCTAGTTTTTCAGCAACCCCAGCACCCAAAACGACGTCGTATAGATCCTCAAATAAATAACCTTTATCAATACTTACAGACTGACTACCTCTATATTTATATCGAGAAAAAAATTCTTTGTTGGTACCCATTACTCTAAATCCCTTATGGCTATCTCCCAACGAAATTGGAACTGTCCAATCAACTTCTTCTTTACTCACTAAGTCTAAATAACTCTCCCATGTTATATTATTCGTAGCGTTTCCAATTCTAAAAACTGAATATAACAACAGTTGCACTGAACTAGCTCTTGCGCCAACAATTAAATCAGTCTGTGAGATTGTATCGGTAAAACTTGTATATGCTGAAGTTCTTAACTTTTCTACACTCATATAAAGCATAAGGGATACTGAAATTGCAAGAATTGTCATACCCACAGTAACTAAGCGCGCATAAAGAGAGCTGAACGAAAGTTTTAATAACATGACTTATCTTCCCTTATGAGTATTTCGTTTATGTCAATTAATCGATCAAATTGATTAGAGAGCGATTTATCATGCGAAACCATCAATAACGTAGAGTTATTCTCTGAAATTTGTTCAAACATCAAATTTAAAAAAATCTTTTGCGCATCTGCATCAAGTGAGGAAGTTGGTTCGTCAGCAATGATCAGCGATGGGTTCCCAATTAGTGCCCGAGCCACTGCCACTCTTTGTTGCTGACCCATACTTAAACTACTTGCCCTAAATTGTGCAATATCATCTGGTAATCTCAATTGTTTAAAAAGTTCAATTACCTTTTCTTTTTTGTTGGAAACGTTGTTTGATCTTACTTTTGAAAAATATAAAGGTAGTAAAACATTATCAACAACATTCGCATAAGGCAGCAAGTTAAATTGTTGGAAAATAATTCCTATATTATCAGCACGATACTCATCCCTAGTTTTAGATGAAAGTTGGTTAATAGTGTTACCGTTAATACTTATATTTCCAGATAATGGATTAAGAAAACCACACATTAGGGAAAGGAGTGTGGTTTTGCCTGAGCCGCTTTCTCCCAATAAGAGAACTTTTTCACCTTTTTTAATTTCTAGGTTTGGAACAAATATCTTGAAATTACTTTTTTTTGACCAATAAAATCTTACTGAATCAATTTTAATTATACTTTCATCCAATTAGATTTTTCCTTTTAAGTCTATGAAAGGCTCATCTCCCTCCACTTCAAAACTTGTCGAACCAATCTCTGATACGAATTGTACCTCAAGTTCTCCAGAGTTTGGAAAAGTAGTAAAATATGGAAAGCTAATTCTGTCAATTTCTTTTATATTTCCGCAATTAAATGAGTAGTGTGCAACAAACTCGTTATGAGCTTCTTCATCATGCTCATCATGGTCATCATGCTCATCGTGCTCATCATGGTCATCGTGATCATCATGGTCATCATGCTCATCATGGTCATCATGCTCATCATGGTCATCATGGTCATCATGGTCATCATGGTCATCGTGCTCATCATGGTCATCGTCTTGATTGATCCCAATTTCAGAATTTACTAAATTACAATTTGAGGACTCGGGAAGACTAAAAATATTATCAAAATTTTCAAATTTTTCTAAAGCTGCATTTACAAGAGCAATATCAGACTCAGTTTTAGCTTCATATTCAAAACCTACAATATCAGCTCCAGGAATAAAAAATTCAAAATCTATGGCATTTCCTTCAATAGCAATATTTAATTCACCAACACCATGCTCATGTTTATCAACTTGTCTTGTTTCTTCAGCCGCCGAAACTGATACCATTGCAGATATTAGTAGCGAATAGTAAATATTTTTTTTCATCCATGCTCCCTTTTTAATTTAAAAAATTTTATTGAAAAAAATTTTGTGTGTCTAGAAAAATGTTATTTTATAACATTGTATAATCTATTGATTCGTATTTTGAAGATGTTTTTGATCACATGTCTTACAAGTACCGAATAACTCTAAATTATATCCACTTAATTTAAGACCATTCATATCTCTTACTTCAGACAAATATTTATAAAGTTTTTTATCACTTATCTCATCTATTTGATCACAGCTTTTACAAATTGAAAAAATTGTTCCGTGCGGTTCCACACATTTTGAATTGCAAGCAACAAATGCATTTTGACTTTCAATTTTATGTATTTCCCCAATTTTTATTAACTTTTCTAGGGCTCTATAGACTTGAGGAGGGGCTTTGATTCCTCGTTTATTGACATTGTTTAGAATAGAGTAAGCTTTAACGGGTCTGTTAGATTTTTGTACGAACTCGAGTACAATTCTTTGGTTTTTTGTTAACTTTTTACTATTTTTATTCATAATTTTTTTTTCTGATTCTCATTAATGATAGGATAAATAAAATTAAAGCAACTACAACAATTGATGGTCCTGATGAAGTGTTTATTTCAAAAGAAGCATACAGTCCGATCAAAACCGATAATAGACCGCCAATAATAGATAGTATTACCATTTGTCTTGGATTATCAGATAGATTACGAGCCATTGCAGTTGGTATAATTAGTAAACCAGTTATAAGAAGTACGCCGATCATCTTAATAGATATCGCAATCAGGGCTGCAAGTAAAATTGTGAATATGGCATTTACTCTTTCTGGCTTCATACCTTCAGCTTCAGCTAACTCATAATTTACTGTTGATGCAAAAAGAGGTTTCCAAATATAGCTTAAAACAACAAGTATCAAAGCCCCTCCAATCCATATTACTAGCAAGTCATTCGAATTAACTGAGAGAATATCTCCAAACAAAACACCCATAACATCAAATCTTATAAAGGATAAAAAACCAAGTATTACCAACCCAATCGCTAGTGATGAGTGTGATATCAGGCCTAGGAGTGAGTCCCCTGCTAGATTGGTTGTTCTTTCAAGCCTTAATAAAAGTATTGCAACCAGAGATGCAACAACAAAGATAGTTAAGGAAACATTTATATCTAATGTTATTGAAATTAAAACACCTAGTAATGCTGAATGAGCTAACGTGTCACCAAAAAAAGATAATCTCCTCCAAACCACAAAACAACCTAACGGTCCAGTAACAAGGGCAATCCCAATACCTGCTATTATAGCTCTTACGATAAAATCATCCAACATAGCTACTCAACTTCCTTAATGATATTACCATCTGATGAATGAATATGATCATGGTTGTGTTCATATATCGATAACAGTTTTGCAGATTTCTCTCCAAATAATTGTTTATAAGGATTACTTTCTGCAACGTCTCTTGGCGTTCCACAGCAACATACATGACCATTCAAACAAACAACGTAGTCAGTTGCAGACATTACCACATGCAAATCATGAGAGATAAGGAGTATCCCACAGTTTAGATCTTCAGAGATAGTTTTTATTAGGGAGTACAAGGCAACTTCTCCAGTAAAATCTACACCCTGTACTGGCTCATCAAGAACTAAGAGCTCAGGTTTTTTTGCTATTGCGCGCGCTAACAAAACTCTTTGAAACTCACCTCCAGACAAATCTCTAAGATTGTTATCTTTTAAATGCTGCACACCAGTTAAATTGAGAGCACTATCAATATCATCTACTTTTAAGTTTTGAGTTAAAACCATGAAGTCAGCAACCCTTAAAGGCAATGTCCAATCAATCGACACTTTTTGGGGTACATAGGATATTTTTGTTGTATTTCTCTCAACTCTTCCACTAATAGTCTTATATAAACCTAGAGCTATTTTAGCGGTTGTCGTTTTACCAGAACCATTGGGACCAATTAACGTTACAATTTGCCCTCGTTTTATTTCTAAATCAACATCTCGAACAAGCCATTTTTTATTTTTAAAAATTCCTGCATTAGTCAATCTAATTAGAGTTTCACTATCGTTCATAAATAATGCTTGATAAATTTTTTTGTTATATTATAACACTATATTTATTTAACCATGAAAGCAATAAATCTATGAAATTACAACTCAAATTTGGACTTTTATTATCAATTATTTCAATTCTGTCATATTCATCTTTTGCTAATGCAGAAACAAAAGTTGTTGTTTCAATCAAACCAGTTCATTCGTTAGTTAGCTATGTGATGGACGGAGTGGGCAAGCCTAGTTTATTAGTCGATGGTAGTGCCTCACCTCATACATTCCAATTAAAGCCTTCTCATGCAACAATGTTACAAGAAGCTGATGTAGTTTTTTGGATTGGGGAAGATTTAGAGTCTTTTCTAGAAGACCCTCTAGACTCAATTGCTAATGATGCCAGAAAAGTAACCTTAATGGAGTCAGATCAGATAGATTTACTAAAATTTAGAGAAAAAAATATTTTTGAAGACCATGACGATCATGACGATCATGCAGACGAACATGGTGACGATCATGATGAACATGACGATCATGCAGACGGTCACGAAGATCATGGCGATCATGGATTTGAATGGGCAGGAGTTTTCGACTTAACTGAAGGAACTTATAATTGGTCATTTGCAAAAGTAGGTGGTGAATATGCTGACCCTGCGATGAAAATGGTAATCCTTATGTCTGATGAGATTGAGTCCTCTGAAGAGAGAGCTGAAGAATTATTGGAATCAGGCAGTTCAACAGATAGAAATCATAGTAGTACACTTTCTGCCAATGACTCAGCTTTCATGTTAAATTTTGACGAAAGTAGGGAAACTACAGTTTTTAGCGTTGAGATTAAAGAAGCTGGAAAATATGCTTTCTTCACAGAGCATATGCCATTTGAGTTTGAAGCTGATGAACACTTTTTCAAGGATTTATCTGGTAACGATGTCGAACCTATTGCTCAGGAGCCAGACTCTGGACATCATGATGATCATCATCACGGACATGCGCATGGAGAATTTGATATTCACTTTTGGCTTGATCCTGAAATTGCAAAAACAATTGTAATGATTGTATCTAGTGAACTTTCAGAACTTGATCCCTCAAATGCGTCAATTTACAATTCAAACGCGACAAAAGCTTTATCTGAAATTGATCAATTAATAGCGGCTACAAAGGGTAAAATTAATAGTAATGCTAAATACGTAGTATTTCATGATGCTTATCAATACTTCGAAAAAAGATTTGGTATAGAAGTTGTTGGAGCCTTAACTGTTAATCCTGAAGTTTTACCAGGCGCAAAACAATTATCTGAAATAAGAGAAGCTATTGAACATGAAAATGTTAATTGTCTATTTTCTGAACCACAATTTAACCCAACTATTGCAGAGACAATTGCAGCTGATACAGGTGTAAAAGCCGCGGTTATCGATCCACTAGGGGCAGAATTAGAATTAGGAAAAGATCTATATTTTGAACTTATAAATGATCTCTCTTCTTCATTTGAAAGTTGCTAACTCTACAAAATATTTTTCATGAGCTTATTTAAAGCTGACAATCTAGAATCTTTAGAAGAATTCAAGGATACAGACTATAAATTAGGTATACTGGAGCGTGAACAACCTGAAGGTGCAGGTTCTTTCTTTCAAAAATTAATGAAAAATGACTTTGGAATTGAGGGTACTCTTAGTTCAATTAATTTGAAAGAAGATTTAAAAAATTTGGTCCAGGAAATAATTCCTAACCAGTTAAGTTCAACTGAGTTTTATAATTATTGGCTTGCAGATATGGAAACCGTTTGCAGGACATTCTTACTGATTGAAAAAACTGATACACTTTGCTTTTGGCTTGGGACAAAACGAGAGTGTAGACGTTATCATGTTGATAACGTACCAAGACGTCTTTTGGTCACTTATGCTGGACAAGGTACAGAATGGATACAAAATCAGGATGCTGACCGTCTAGCCTATGAGGCAGGTGAACCAAATGAAAAGATCGTTAGAGATAAAAGTAAATTAAATTTCATTGATAAATGGAACATTGCAATATTTACCGGTGGTAGCAATGGTATACTTCATCGCACACCTGATTCTGCCCTAAATGGTCCTTCAATATTAATGAAACTTGATCATCCGGAGTATTTAAATTCTGTATATTCTTCAGAAGTTCTTAAATTAAATTAGATTAAATTAAATCAAACTTTTTTTTCTCAAAATCATACGTCTCTATAGATCCAGATCCAATATCATTCCAAACCCCATAAAGCGTAATTCCACCTGACTTTACTTCAGTATTTATAAAGGGATATTTACTTAAATTCTCTAATGATACGATAATGCTTTCTTTCTCCATGTACTTAACTTTCTCGTCGTTTCCTTCGCCTGAAATGTTGTCGTACACTGGTTTTAGTAACTTAAGCCAATTAGAAATTGATGAGTTATCATCAAAATTATTTTCATGACACATATGATACCCATTCTTTATACCTCCACATCCTGAGTGCCCAATTATAATAATATTTTTAATATTTAATGCTGTTACACCAAATTCGATAGCTGCAATTGTTCCGCTATGTTCCGTTAATTGACTATAGGGTGGTACTATATTAGCAATATTTCTATGAACTAGCATTTCACCAGCTTTTGATTTGAATATAGCATTCGGATCAACTCTTGAATCTACGCACGATATAATCATGTATTTAGGTGACTGGCCTTCTCTTGCAAGTCTTTCAAAGTGATCTTTTTCTTGTGCGAAAGAGTTTTCCTTCCAGTTTTTATATTTATCGATGAGATCTTTTGGTAACATTCACTTATTTATTTTTTATCCAAATTGGTGAAGACCATGCCATTCTAGTTATAATTTTCTCATAATATCTAGTCATAGACAATATAAGGGTATAAAATTTTTACAAGCATGTCAGAAGGATATATTTTAAAAAAAACTGAAAAATCTCTACCTTTACATTGGTATTTCAATCAAAAGCAATTTGATAAAGAGATTTCAAAAGTTTTGTCTAAAGAGTGGCTATATGTTTGCCACGTGGATACTATTTCAAAACCTTTATCTTTTCACACAGTTGAAATTAGCAAATTTAATATACTTATTGTTCGTGATAAAGAAGGAGAAATAAATGCTTTTTATAATTCATGTAGTCATCGAGGTTCAATTTTAAAAAAAGAAAAAACTGGCAAACTAAAATCAAATTTACTAGTTTGCCCATACCATCAATGGTCATATAACGCCAGCAATGGAAATTTAGTTAGAACTACATCTATTATTGATCCTAAAAATTTTAGAAAAGATGAAAATTGTCTAATAAAAGTAAAAATTAAAGTTTGGAATGGGTTAGTTTTTATTAACATGAATAAAAACGCTAAATGGAATGCAAAAAAAGTTTTTCCAGATTACAGCGATGCTTTTTCTCAACTCAATGTCAGTGACTATAAAATAGGTCATACCTGGAAGAAGCAAATTAAGTGTAATTGGAAAATATTTTGGGAAAATTATAGTGAATGTTTACATTGTCCCAATCTTCATCCTGAACTATCTGACCTAGTCCCTATTTATGGAAGAAGGTTAGTAGATATTAAAGATGATCCAAACTGGAAACGTTTCACTCATTATGATGATCCAAAGTATAAAGGTGGAATGAAAAAAGGTACTGAAACTTGGTCAATGAATGGAAGCGCACAAGGTCATCGAGTAGAGTACTTGGAAAATCAAACCGATTTTCCTGGTTACATTTACATGACTACTTGGCCTTCTATGTTTTTAGCAATATTTACTGACCATATAAGAATGGTTCGTATTCTTCCTTTATCAGAGGAACTTACAGAAGTTACAGCAGAGTGGGTATTTAGAAAAGAAACTCTTAAGGATAAAAAATATTCAATGAAAAATGTTGTTGATTTTGCTGTATTAGTCATGAAACAAGATGCAGAAGCTTGCGAACTGAATCAAAAAGGCATACATAATCCAACAAGAAAAAACGGAACATTAATGCCTGAAGAGTATGAAATTAAAAGATTTCACAGCTGGCTAAGAAAAAAATTATAAATTATTCCATATGAATTCAGTTACACAAAATTATGAGAAGGAAATGCTTGAGTGGCGTCATGATTTTCATGCGCATCCTGAGCTAAATTTTGACTTAGATATAACCTCATCAAAAGTTGCAAATATTTTAAAGAGTTTTGGACTGGAAGTACATGAAGGCATAGGTAAGACCGGAATTGTTGCTGTTCTCAAAAATGGAAACAGTAATAAAAGTATTGGTATTCGAGCAGATATGGATGCATTACCGGTAACAGAGGAAAATGACTGCACGTATAAGTCCAATCACGAAGGTAAAATGCATGCGTGTGGTCACGATGGTCATACAGCAATGGCTCTAGGTGCGGCTAAATATTTATGTAATACAAAAAATTTTAACGGAACTGTTTATTTTATTTTTCAACCTGATGAAGAAAAAACTCAGGGAGCTCAAGCAATGATAGATGATGGGCTGTTTGAAAAGTTCCCAATGGATGAGGTATATGCTTTTCATAATTTGCCTGGTATGGAACTTGGAACCTTTGCAACAAGAGCAGGAACTATCACTGCAAGCGAAAGTTTATTTAAAATTGAATTAAGAGGTCAGGGAGGTCATTCAGCCTTGCCACACATGGGTGTTGATACTATTACAGTAGGCACTCAAATAATAACAGCCCTTCAATCAATTGTTTCAAGAAAACTAAACCCAGCTATGAATGGTGTTGTTTCAGTCACAAAATTTGAGTCTGATGGCAATGAAAATATACTACCCGGTCATTCTATCATTTCAGGTGATGCACGTGCGTTGTCACCAGAAGCAAATCAAATTATTGAACGCAGCATGAAAGATATTGTAGATGGAACGGCGAAAGCACATGGTGTCGATTATGATTTTAACTACCTCACAAGAACAAACATGACAATTAATTCTAAAGATCAAGCGGCTTTTGCAAGCAGGGTTGCAGCTAACCTATTTGGAGAGGATAAAGTAGATGGAAATTGTGATCCAAAATTATTTTCTGAGGATTTTGCCCAGATGCTAATGGTTAAGCCTGGATGCTATATTTTAATTGGAAATGGAACAGAAGGAACGCATGGACAATCTTTACATTCTTCAAATTATGATTTTAACGACAAGCTTCTTGTTATTGGTTCATCATTTTGGTCTAAACTTGTTGAAGAAAGACTTAATGATTAATGATATTTTCTAAAAGTGAGTATATTGAAAGACTAAATAAAGTAAAAAAATCAATGCAAGAAAAAGGTATTGATTTATTAGTCTCTCAAGATACAGCAAACATAAATTACCTTACCGGTTATGATGCATGGTCTTTTTATTATGCTCAATGTGTAATTATACATATAGACTCAGAAGAACCTTTACTTTTCGTGCGTGATCAAGATGCTGGAGGGGCATTCCTTCAAAACTGCTGGTCACAAGAAAATATCATTGTTTACGCTGAAAAATATATACATACATGGCCAAATCATCCTTATGATTATTTGATTAAAATAATTAAAAATAAAAATTGGGACAAACTTTCAATTGGACTTGAAATGGACAGTCATTATTTCACGGCATTTTGTTATAAAAAATTATTAGATGGGCTTCCTGATGCCACGCTGAAAGATTGTGAGCGCCTTGTGAATTGGGTACGATTTGTGAAATCAGATGCAGAAATTGATCTAATGAAAAACGCCGCTTTAATTACTGATAAATCAATGCAAACTGCAATTGATGTTATCAATCCAGGTGTTAGACAATGTGATGCAGTTGGAGAGATACAAAAAGCAATGTTTTATGGAACTCCAGAGTATGGAGGAGAATATTCAAGTATAGCAACTTTACTTCCAACTGGAGCTGGGACTTCTGCCTCACATCTAACGGCTACGCAGGAAAGATTTGTTAAGGGCGAAGCAACAATAATTGAAATTGCCGGTGTTTATAAAAGGTATCATGCACCACTTGCAAGAACAGTTCTGCTTGGAAAAGCAGAACAAAAAAAAATTGACGCCATAAATGCAACTAATGAGGCGCTAAATGAGGGTATATCAGCCATAAAGCCAGGCAATACAGCAGATGATGTTGCGCAAAAATTTTGGGCAGTATTAGATAAATACGATATCAAAAAGGAATCTCGGACTGGATACTCCATTGGAATTGGTTATCCACCTGATTGGGGTGAGCACACAATAAACATATCAAAAGGTGATCCAACTATTTTACAACCAAATGTAACCTTTCATATGATAGCTGTTATGCAATTTGGTGATTGGGGAGTAGAGGCAAGTCACTCATTACGTGTTACAGAAAGTGGCTCAGAAAAGTTTTCAGATTTCTCAAGCGATTTATTCATAAAAGAGTAGCAGATAACTGGGAATGAGCGTCCCTTGTTTTTACTAGAGAATCCATTAAATATTGTATAAAGTAGCGCAATTCATGGAGTTAATTATGGGTATTCATCACGATTATAAATCAAAACGTGGGGAGAGAGCGATGGCCAAGCAACAGAAACGTGAGGCTAAGTTTTCCGATAACACGGATAAAAAAGAAGAAGAAAAGCTCATCAAAGAATTAAAAAAAGCAGGGTTAAATAAAGATGAAATCAAACAATTCCTCGAAGGAAGAGCAAAAGGATAAAAAGCTCGACAGCACAGAAAGGCTTGCTGAGGCACTAAGGCAAAATTTAAGAAAAAGAAAAGAGTTTCAAAGAAGGCAAAAGAAAGAAGATTAATATGACAATCATGTCGGATAACTGGATAAAGAAAAAAGCCTTAGAAGAAGGAATGATTGAACCGTTTGTTGATGGACAAAAAAAAGAAGGCACAATTTCATTTGGTCTTTCATCATATGGATACGATGCAAGAGTTTCAGAAGAATTTAAAATTTTTACGAATGTAGATTCTGCTTTAGTCGATCCAAAAAACTTTGATGATAAAGGGTTTGTAGATCGGCCAGGTAAAGAGTGCATAATTCCACCTAACTCATTTGCATTAGCAAGAACCGTTGAGTATTTTAGAATTCCTCGCGATGTGCTTGTAATTTGTTTGGGAAAATCAACTTATGCAAGATGTGGTATTATCGTAAATGTTACTCCTCTCGAGCCAGAGTGGGAGGGTCATGTAACTTTAGAATTTTCTAACACAACTCCATTACCTGCAAAAATTTATGCTAATGAGGGAGCGTGCCAGTTTTTATTCTATAAGGGAGAAGCGCCACCAGAAGTTTCATATAAAGATCGTAAAGGTAAATATATGATGCAAACAGGGGTTACTTTACCTAAGCTTTAAATCGTTCATGCAAAAGATATTGATAAATGGAGGAAACCTTCTCCAGGGTTCTGTTCCTGTCAGTGGATCAAAAAATGCATCTCTCCCAATAATGGCTGCAAGTATTCTTACTAATGAAAATTTAGAACTCGAAAACGTACCTGATTTAGTTGATGTAAATACAATGTCAGCAGTTTTATCATCGCTTGGTGTCAATGTTACAAAAAAAGATGTTAATACAAATCGTTTTACACTTCGTTATTCAGACTCTGAAAGTACAATAGCGGAGTACGATTTAGTTAGAAAGATGAGGGCTAGTATATTAGTTCTTGGGCCATTACTTGCACGTAAAAGGCACGCTAGCGTATCTCTTCCAGGGGGGTGCGCAATAGGTGCGCGACCAGTAGATTTGCACATAGATGCATTAACGAAACTTGGCGCAGCATTTGAATTAGATGGTGGATATATTAAATGTAGCGCGCCTAATGGCTTAAAAGGAAATAAAATTAATTTTTCAAAAGTATCAGTAGGAGCTACTGAAAACATAATTATGGCTGCATCGCTTGCTCGAGGAGAAAGTGAAATTAGAAATATCGCAGTTGAGCCTGAGGTTATGGATCTTATTGATTGTCTTAATAAGATGGGCGCTAAAATCGAATTAGGAGAAAACAGAAATGTTCACATTCAAGGCGTTGACCAGCTTCAAGGTGCTGTCCACTCAATTATCCCTGATCGCATAGAAGCAATCACATATATAATTGGAGGAACTATAATTGGTAACGATCTCAAGATTACAAATCTGAACCTTGAGCATATCAGCAATGTATTGGAATTATTGAATGAGCTATCTATTAATTACTCAATGGGTGAGAATAGCATTATTGTTAATCAATCCGAGATCTCTGATGGTATTGATATTAATACAATGGAATATCCAGGGTTCCCAACTGATGTACAAGCACAAATGATGGTTTTATTATCTCTTGGAAAATCTAAATCACAAATAACCGAAAACATTTTTGAAAACAGATTCATGCATGTTCCAGAACTAAACCGTATGGGCGCTAATATTGAAACCAAAGGGAAAACAGCAATTATTAATCCATGCAAAGGGTTTATTTCAGCTCAAGTCATGGCAACTGATTTACGGGCCTCGGTAAGTTTAATTTTAGCTGGATTGGTTGCTAAAGGTGAAACAACATTGAACCGAATTTATCATCTTGATCGAGGTTATGAGAAAATAGAGAAAAAATTGCAAGCTTGTGGTGCAGATATTCGGAGAATAAATTAGGATAAATGAATCTTAATGCAATTGATACTGACGAGCTAAAAATTATCTCAACCATACTTCAAGACGGACTTATTGAAGTGAACGATATCAAATATTTGCCATCAATTAGGTCATTTTTTCTTATGATTACTAGATTTATGTGGGAGGAAAAAATAGTAAATAAAGTAGATCAAAGAATAAAAGCAGTACTAAGCTTTGAAGATGTTTTATCGGTTTACTCAAAAAATATAGATCAATTGAACAAAAATAAGACACTAGAACTCGTAACTTTTAATTATTATCCTAACAATTCTAAAAATATAGAAATTGAATTGCTTTTCAAAAATGATGCAATTATAAAGCTCGAAACTGAAATAATAAGATGCAAGTTAGAAGATCAGGGTGAACCCTGGAATATTGAAAAAATAGAGAATGACAAAAATAATTAATTCTGTAGATCAAAATTTTGAGAATGATTTTAATAATCTTCTCACAATGAACAGATCAAGTGACTCGGACGTTACTCAGACTGTGGCAGCGATCATTGACGATATTAGAAAAAACGGAGATGAAGCGCTTTTGAAATATACTCATCAATTTGATAAAAATAGCCTTGATATTAACAACATACTGCTTGAAGAAGATGAAATTGAAAGGCAATCACGTGACGTGCCGAGTGATCTTTGTGATGCGCTTAAAGTATCAATGGATCGTGTTCGCACTTATCATGAAAAGCAATTACCGAATGATTTAGTTTATGAAGACAATCTTAACTCAAAGTTAGGATATGTTTGGCGTCCAGTTGAGTCAGTGGGTGTTTATGTCCCAGGTGGTACTGCAAGTTATCCAAGTACAGTAATTATGAACACAATACCAGCGGTTGTAGCCGGTGTTGAAGATATCACCATGGTTACACCAATGACTAATACCGCTATAAGTTCTTCAGTGTTATATGCCGCAAAAATTTGTGGAATAAAAAAAATATACTGTATAGGAGGTGCCCAGGCTGTTGCTGCTCTGGCATATGGAACCAAGACCATAAAATCTGTTAATAAAATTGTTGGGCCAGGCAATATTTATGTTGCTGAAGCAAAAAGACAAGTTTCAGGTTTCATAGGCATCGATATGTTTGCCGGCCCATCAGAGGTAGTCATTATTGCTGATGAAAAAAATGATCCAAAAATTGTTGCAGCCGACCTCATTGCTCAAGCTGAACATGACCAAAGCGCACAAAGTATACTTTTAACAACCGATCAGAAATTAGGAGATGCTGTAAATAAAGAAGTCGAGAACCAGATAGACTCCCTTCCTCGAAAGGATATAGCGGCTTCAAGCTGGGAAAATAATGGAAAGATAATTATCACTCAAAATCTTGAAGAAGCTGTTTTATTGTCTAATAAATTAGCACCAGAACACTTGGAATTATTAGTTGATAATCCGGAAGATATTCTTAAAAGAATAAAAAATGCTGGAGCAGTTTTTATGGGCCGTAACACACCTGAGGCACTTGGAGACTATTTAGCAGGTCCAAGCCATGTACTTCCCACTTCTAGAAGTGCTAAATTTTCTTCTGGACTATCTGTTTTTGATTTTCTCAAAAAAATATCACTTGTTGAATTTTCAAAAGAAGGTATTGAACAAGTTGGAGATAGTGCTATTAAAATCGCAGATAATGAAGGTCTTGACGGGCATTCAAGATCAATAGAATATAGGCTTACAAAAAAATAATTTATGTCAAAAGAAGAAATACTAGAGTTCAAGGGTAAGGTTACAGATTTACTTCCCAACGCAATGTTTAAAGTAGAGTTAGAAAATGGCCATGAAGTATTAGCACATACAGCAGGAAGAATGAGAAAAAATAGAATCAGAGTACTTGCCGGGGATGAGGTTCTTGTTCAGGTTACACCTTACGATCTAACCAAAGGCAGAATAATATTTCGATATAAGTAGTTTGAGATTATTTTGAAGCTAATTCTAGGCAGCGCATCTCCACGAAGACTTGAGTTATTGGCAAAACTTAACATTAATCCAAGTGAGATAGTTTCCCCAAATATAGATGAGTCCATTAAAAGTAATGAGCTACCTCTTCAATATTGTAAACGTATAGCACATGAGAAACTAAAACATTTTCAAAATAAGTATAAAGACTCAGTAATTTTAACTGCTGATACGATTGCCTATACTGGTAGAAAACTCATAGATAAAACAGATGACGAAAATATTGCTTATAAAAACTTACTTCGACTATCGGGAAAAAGACATAGAGTCAGCACTTCCATTTGTATAAGAAATCTAGAAAATAGAATATTTAAAAAAACCGTTACGACAGTTGTTAGTTTTAAAGTATTAAGCGGTCAAGATATAGAAGATTATATGAAAACTAATGACTGGCAAGGTGTTGCAGGGTCATATAAAATTCAAGGGATGGCAGAGTCTTTTATCAAATCCCTAAATGGATCTTACTCAAATGTAGTTGGTTTACCCTTATTTGAAGTCAAAAATCTCCTTATTTCAGCTGGATATAAATGATTGAATTAATTTTTATTTATAATGCAAAAAGTGGTATCGGAAATGCCTTTATAGATTGGGCGCATAAAATAATATCGCCAAAAACTTATGACTGCAACTTATGCTCAATTACATACAATAATTTAGGTAAAGAAATAAAGTGGAAAGAATTTCTTAATAATATAAATGCACATAGCCGATTTTACTATATTGATCATCTAAAAGAACTTGATTTTGTTGATGAGAAAACAGAGCTACCATGTGTTTTTATTAATGAGAAGGATGAATTTAAATTAATAATTAATTCCCATGAGATGAATTCATTTGATAATGTTGACCAATTAATCAGTAGATTAAAGGTTTTTCTGGATTAACTGTATTCAGAATATTTTCTTTGCACGAATTAATGTTATAGAATAAAAGACTAGGATCACTAATTAAATGGCTCGATAGCTCAGTTGGTAGAGCAAAGGACTGAAAATCCTTGTGTCGGTGGTTCAATTCCACCTCGAGCCACCACTTATGCAGCTGTAGCTCAGTTGGTTAGAGCGCCTGGTTGTGGTTCAGGAGGTCGGTAGTTCGAATCTACCCAGCTGTACCAGTAATTACTTTTTTTACAGGTAGAGTTAATACAATCAGAAACATAATTATCATCACAAATCCAAAAGCTAAGTAGAGTACACCAAATTCACCTGTTAAATCATAGCTTCTCGAAATCATGATCAGTGCAATAGGACCAACTGTAAATGATACAATAAATTTAATACCGTAGACTAGGCTTTGATATTTTTCAGGTGAAAATTTTGCAAGTAATAAATTTTCTGCAGGCAGTATACTTGAATTAAAAGCAACGATTGCAAGACTTATTGCAATTAACCAGTAATTTGAAAGACTAACAATTAAGAGCAAGAGGAGTCCTTGGCCAACTATTCCAATTGAATAAATCAGCTTTTCAGAATATTTATCTGTTAAAATACCTCCAACATAATTCATTAAACCACTTACAATATATATCGCGGCAACTATGTAGCCGATATCTGAAGTAGATAAATCAAGACTATCAGTAAGTCTGATATCAATTGCCTTTGGAAGACTTGTCTGAAGAATTTGATAAACAAAGCTCAAACATGTAATACTTAACAGCATAATAATTGCAATTTTTAGCATCTGATTTTTTTCAGGATTATCTTTAAATTGCTCTGAAGATATATTCTTTAATGATATTTTTCCTGATTTAAGATGATAGGTTAGACTTAGTCCAACTACTAATGAGATCAATCCGGGCAGCATAAAGGCAGCTTGCCAATTAAATTGTTCAATTAATACACCCGCAAAAAAGGCACCTAATCCAATACCTACTCCCCCAAAAATATTATTAAAGCCAAGCGCTTTACCAGTTTCCTTTGAAGTGTTAACAACCCATGAAATTCCAGCGGGGTGGTAGATAGCGCAAAACAATCCAAGCAATGATAAACTGATAAATAAAGAAACTTTATTTCCGCTCAAGCCACATAATAATGAACTAATTCCCAAGCCAATGAACATAATTGCAATCATTCCAGAACGACTCCATCTGTCACTGATCCATCCAGCAGGAAGGGCTCCCAATCCCACAAGTAAAGATCCTAAAAACCAAAGATTTAGTAATTCATCGTAGCTAAGCTTCCAGTCGTCTTCAATTGCTAGAACTATAACAAAATAGAATGCAGCAAACATATGCATTAGTAAGTGACCTAAGGCGGCATACGTGACTGTTAATTTGCTATCATTTTCCATAACTACTTTCGATAAAAATAGTGCAATTATTATAAACTTTAAGAAAAATTTAAAATTATTTGACTTTTATTAATAAATAAGGCATTTCAGCTTCATGTTTAAATTTAAACATCATCACTATCATATCTAAGTTCGCTGAAAAAAACAATCAGCGGGCAATAACCCCTTTTTATATTAAATAAACACACTTTGTAGTATCTTACTTACAGTGGGAGTAAAATGAGTAAAATTAAAAATAATCCAAAGGCAATTTTGCCGAAGGGTTTTAAAGACAGTGACATTGAAATTTTAAATCTTAGAAAAAAAGTTTCTAAGATAATAGAGAAGGAATGTCTAAAGTATGGATTTATTGAATTAGATACATCCACAATTGAATATACTGAGAGCATTGGCAAGTTTCTTCCTGATGTAGACAGGCCTAGTGGAGGTGTATTTTCATTTCAAGACGATGATGAGAAATGGCTATCACTGAGATATGACTTAACAGCCCCCTTAGCAAGATACGTAGCTCAAAATTATCAAGACCTCGTTAAGCCATTTAAACGTTATCAATCAGGACTAGTTTGGAGAAATGAAAAACCAGGACCAGGTAGATACAGAGAATTTTTTCAGTTTGATGCTGACGTGGTGGGAGTTGATTCAACACTAATTGATGCAGAGCTGTGTGTAATGGTATGTGATATTTTAATTGACCTTGGCCTAAATACTTCACAATTTGAAATAAAATTTTCAAATAGGGAAATATGGACAGAACTTTTTTCGAACTTAGATGTTAAAGAGGACGATTTGCCAAAAATTCTTAGAGCAGTAGATAAAAAAGATCGATTAGGTATAGAGGGCGTTAATGAGTTGCTTCAAAAAGGAAGAAAAGATGTATCTGGTGACTTTATGGAGGGCGTGGGCTTAAGCGAGACAGATGCTGATAAAATTATTTCTTTTATAACCAATTCAAACCAATCAAACGCCCAGATGGAAGAATTCAACTCCTATATAAAAAATTTGCCAGATTATCCAATTCGTTTTGACTCATCAGTTGTTCGCGGTCTCGACTATTACACTGGAATGATTTTTGAAGCAGAGCTTCTTGTTGATATTAAAAATGAGAAAGGTGAAAAAATTGTATTTGGATCAGTTGCTGGCGGTGGAAGATATGACAGACTTATTTCAAGATTTGGGAAAGAGGATGTTCCAGCTACTGGTATATCTATAGGTGTTGATAGATTAATTGTGGCGTTAAATCAATTAGACCTTTTAGATAATAAGAAAAATCCATTAGTGGTAATTGCAAATTTAGATAATCAAAATATGCCGGATTATATTTCAATGGCTAAAGAAATTAGAAATGAAGGTATTGCATGTGAAATATCATTTGGATCTAAAAACCTTGGAAAGCAATTAAAGTATTGCGATCGCAAAGGTGCAGATATTGTGATCATTGCTGGTGATGAAGAATTAAAGAAGGGTGAAATATCAATTAAGGATTTAAATAAAGGTAAAGAGGTTTCAAAAGATATTGTCGATAGAGACAAATGGAAAGAGGCAAAAGCTGGACAACAAACAATTAATCGCTCTGACCTGATGACAGCATTAAATGAAATTTTGAATTAAAAAAAATGTCACTTCAAGAATTAAATATCAATCTAAAGAATTATTTTATTAATTCTGGTTTTAATTATATTGAACTTCCATTGCTGTTTGATGCGGATATATTTTTTGAAACTTCAGGTGAAGAAATTAGAAGAAAGATGTATTCGTTTACTGATACTTCAGGAAAAGAAAAATGTTTGAGACCAGACATGACTGTACCAACATGTCAAAATTTTATTGCAAGTAATAGTAAATCCAGTGAGTCAAAGTTATGTTACAGCGGTCCTGTATTCAGATCATCCAATGAGTTATCAAATAATTCCATTGAATTAAATCAGTCAGGTATTGAGATCATTTTTTCTGAAAAAAATTTAAATAATATACATGAGATGGATGCGTACATTTTAAAGACAGCTGAAGATACAATGTGTCAATTAAATATTGATAACTATAAAATTAAAATTGGAAGCATTAAATTATTTAATCAGTTTATCAACAAATTAGAGCTGCCAATTAGATGGAAACAGAGATTAGTAAGACATTTTTTTAGAAGAAAATATTTCGGGAGTTTACTTGATAGATTAGGTGAAGGTGTAGGGTATGATAATGAAAAAAAGCATAGCATGCTTCAAGAGAAATTTAATTTAGATGACGTATCTGACAAAGGCTTGACAGATTTAATTAATAAACAAAATGTTCGAGGTTTAGGTGCTCGAACTGTTGAGGAAATTGTTGATCGATTTCAATTAAAAAGCCTAAATGTAATAAGTCAGAATGATGGAAAAAAAATTGTTGATTTAATTAATAATTTTTTAAAATTAAGTTGTAACCTTTCGGAATTTCCATCACTACTTCGCGAATTTACTAAATCAAATAATGTTTCTTCATTTGAGAGTGAAGTAGAGGAAATGGAGAATTTTGTGAATGCTGTATCAGAAAAAAATAATATAGAAAAATATTATTTTGATAATGACTTTGGTCATTCAATCGAATTTTATGACGGCATGATGTTTGAAATTTATAATCCTGATAATCAAAGTGAATTAATCAGTGGAGGGCGGTATGATAAATTGCTTATAGATTTAGGCTCTAAATCGAACTTATCAGCAGTAGGATTTGCAACTAATAATAACAATATAATTGAGCTGATTTAGGAATGAATATACAAAATAAACTTCGGATTGCATTGCCAAGTAAAGGTAGATTGAGAACAGACATGGAGTCTTTGTTTGAAGAAAAAAAAATAATTTTTAGTAATCTTGAAAATGATAGAGAGTATATTGCAGCAATAGAGGGTCTTGATAATGCAATTGTTTATTTCTTAAGTGCTAAAGAAATTACAAATCGACTTGATGAAGGATCCATTCATGTTGGTTTAACTGGTGACGATTTAGTGCAAGAAAAAATAACTAATTATAACAAGAAGGTTTCAAAAAAACTTAAGTTAAATTTTGGTAAAGCAAATTTAGTTGTTGCTATACCAGAAATATGGATTGACGTAATGACAATGGCCGACTTAGAAGAAATCTGCCATTTGCACAGAACCAAATTCTCTAAAAGACTTAGAGTTGCAACAAAATATAAGAATTTAACAAATGAATATTTTTCAAATTGTGGGGTTGTTGATTATAGGACTGTAGAAAGTGATGGATCAACCGAGAGCGCTCCATTCAATGGCTTTGCAGAAATAATTACTGACATCACATCATCAGGAGAAACATTAAGAGCTAATAATCTAAGAGTACTTGATGATGGACTTATACTAGAGTCGTCTGCAAACATTTTTACTTCAAATGTAGCTGAGTGGAATAAAAATTTAGAAAATACACTCAATTATTTTATAGATAGGATTTCATAAAAAAACCCGGCTAGGCCGGGTTTTTTTAGATTAGCTTTAATGAGCTCAACTTACATCATGCCGCCCATGCCACCCATTCCACCCATGTCAGGCATTGCAGGAGCCGCTGCAGCTTTGTCTTCAGGTGCATCAGCTACCATTGCTTCGGTAGTGATTAAAACACCAGCTATCGATGCTGCATTTTGCAAGCTAGTTCTTACAACTTTAGTAGGGTCGATAATTCCTGCTTTAAACATGTCCACAAACTTATCGGTTTGCGCATCATAACCTTCTGAAGCAGATTTACCTTCCTTAATTTTTCCAACAATTACCGAACCATCAACACCAGCGTTATTTGCAATAGTTCTAATTGGTGTTTCTAAAGCACGACGCACAATATCAACGCCTGCTTTTTGGTCGGCATTTGCCGTTTTAACTTTATCAAGAGCACTTGCAGCTTTTATCAATGCAAGTCCACCACCGGCTACGATACCTTCTTCAACAGCAGCTCTGGTTGCATTTAATGCATCGTCAACTCTGTCTTTTCTCTCTTTAACTTCAACCTCAGTCGCACCGCCAACTTTGATGACAGCTACACCGCCAGCAAGTTTAGCTAGACGCTCTTGAAGTTTTTCTCTGTCATAATCAGAAGTAGTCTCTTCAATTTGTTTTCTGATCTGAGAACATCTGCCTTGAATGTCAGCTTTTGTACCAGCACCGTTAACAATTGTTGTATTTTCCTTGTCAATGCTAATTCTTTTTGCAGTGCCAAGGTCATTAACAGTTACATTTTCTAATTTAATTCCAAGGTCTTCAGAGATGACTTGACCGCCAGTTAAAATTGAAATGTCTTCCATCATTGCTTTTCTTCTATCACCGAAACCAGGCGCTTTAACAGCAGCAATCTTCAAGCCGCCTCTTAATTTATTAACAACTAATGTAGCTAGAGCTTCGCCCTCTACATCCTCTGCAATAATTAAAAGTGGTCTTCCTGCTTGCACTACCGCTTCTAGAAGAGGAAGCATTGGCTGTAAATTTGTTAGTTTTTTCTCATGCAAAAGAATATATGCATTTTCTAAATCAGCAGTCATTTTTTCCGCATTAGTTACAAAGTATGGAGATAGATAACCTCTATCAAACTGCATACCTTCAACGACATCTAATTCAGTTTCTAAACCTTTTGCTTCTTCAACAGTAATGACGCCTTCGTTACCAACTTTGTCCATTGCTTTAGCAATCATATCCCCTACCTCTGCTTCGCCATTTGCTGAAATAGAGCCAACCTGAGCAACTTCCGCGCTTGTTTTAACTTTTTTAGAGGAGTCTTTAATTGCATCGCTTGCAGCTTCAATTGCAGAATCAACACCTCTTCTTAAATCCATAGGATTCATACCAGCGGCAACAAATTTTAAACCTTCAGTGACAATTGCTCTTGTAAGTACGGTTGCAGTTGTCGTACCATCACCTGCAACATCATTGGTTTTACTTGCAGCTTCTCGTACCATTTGAGCACCCATATTTTCAAACTTGTCTTTGAGCTCAACTTCTTTAGCAACAGAAACACCGTCCTTTGTACTTTTCGGTGCACCAAAAGATTTGTCCATAACTACGTTTCTACCTTTTGGGCCTAAAGTAACAGCCACTGCATCTGCTAATACATTGACACCTTTGAGCATTTTATTTCTAGCCTCTGTGCCAAAATGAATATCTTTACCTGCCATTTTTTTTCTCCTTAGTTAATATTTATTTTTTCTTTTTTGATTTAGATTTTGTATCTATAACGCCCATGATGTCTGACTCTTTCATAATACAGAGTTCTTCACCATCAACCTTTACTTCTGTTCCAGACCACTTACCAAAAAGAACGATATCGCCAACCTTTAGATCAAGCGGTGTTACTTTACCATCTTCACTTTTAGTTCCATTTCCGACGGCTACAATTTGGCCTTCTTGAGGTTTTTCCTGAGCAGTATCTGGTATGATAATACCGCCTGCTGTTTTCTCTTCAGTATCCAGTCTTCTAACGAGTACACGATCGTGTAAAGGTCTAAAATTCATGTCATAATCTCCTAAATATGTTTGCACAAAGCTTAATTACCTAGGCATATAGTGATCTAGGGCAAGTGTGTCAAGGGGTGGAAAATATTTCGATTTTATTGGAATTAGCTAAAAAACGAGCATTTTCAATAATTTGCTATTGTTCTGACTCACCGCCATCAATTACGATGTTTTGACCAGTCATAAAAGATCCAGCTTCAGAGGCCAAATATACTGCAGCGCCTGCAATTTCGTCAGGCATTCCTATCCTTTTTAAGGCTGCTTTGGCAGTCATAGATTTTAAAATACTCTCATTTTCCCATAAAGCTCTGGCAAAATCAGTTTTTATTAAACCAGGTGAGATGCAATTTGCACGAATATTATCTCTTCCATATTCCACTGATATATTTCTTGCCAACTGGGAATCCGCAGCTTTTGATATAGCATAAGCACCCAACATGCTGTTGCCGCGCAAACCTGCGATCGAGGAAATAATTATAATTGAACCGTTTTTCATTTTGATCATATCTGGGAGCACCTCATTACAGAGCCAAAAATTACTTTGCACGTTTGACTTCATTATTTTTTCAAACGCCTCGTCAGGTATATTATTTGATGGTCCAAAATATGGATTGATTGCAGCATTACATACAAGAGTGGAAATATTGCCACAGAAGTCTAACGATTTTTTGTAAAGATTTTTTAATTGCTCTTTGTCCGAAATATTACATGAAATTGCCGTTGCATGTCCCTCTCCAAATGTATCATTTATCTCTTTAGCGACTGCTTCACATGCATCAAGCTTTCGACTTGTGATAATGACTTTTGCACCATGCTCTGCCATTCTGTAGGCTATAGCTTTGCCTATTCCTCTCGAAGATCCTGTGATTATAGCATTTTTATCTTTTAAGTTAAAAAGTGTCATTTAATTAAATATCATAATAATTTATAAGAAGATTATAAATTTATGGGATAATTTCAATATAATTATGGAAATTAAAAAAATCGTAAGCGCTACTGAATTTTCACTTTCTTATAGAATCATACTTTGTGATCTTTGGGGCGTTATTCATAATGGTGTTGAAGTATTCTCTGATGCAAAATCCTATCTTGAGGTAATGAAAGAACATAATATTGATGTTTATTTGATTTCTAATGCTCCGAGACCTGAGGCAGTAGTAAGAAATGGACTAATAAATAAACTTAATCTTAATCCTGAATTATTTAAAAAAATTTATACTTCAGGCGATACAGGTACACAGTACATAAATTCTAAAGTTCATGGCCAATCATATTATCATTTGGGACCAGAAAAAGATTATGACTTGTTAGAAAATATAAATATTCAAAAAACTAATGACATAGAGTCCTCAGAATTTGTTGTCTGCACAGGCTTATATAATGACAACGATGAACGCCCAGAGGACTATAAAAATATTTTTGAGGATTTTCTTAAACAAAATTTAGAAATAGTATGTGTTAATCCAGATGAAATAGTCTACCGAGGTCAGGCACGCATATATTGTGCAGGTGCTCTTGGAAAATATTACGAAAAACTAGGAGGTAAAGTAACTTACTACGGAAAACCTTATCCAGAAATATATGATTTTGTAATGAATGATTTATTGTCCAAAGATACAACAATTAAAAAAGAAATATTAGCTATAGGCGATAGCCTTAAAACAGATTGCTTAGGGGCACACAAATCGGATTTAGATTTTTTATTTATAAAAAATGGTATTCATAAAACTGAAATTGCAAATGATGACGATTTAGTGAGAATATCAAAAGCTAATTTACCTGAAACTTGCGAAACTCTAATATATACTGAATTTTTAAATTAATTAAAAAATGAAAGTTTTTAAAAGTTTAAATAGAATAACATTAAATTATACAAAGAATTCTGTATTAATTATTGGAAATCTTGATGGAGTTCATAAAGGGCACCAATCAATAATTAATTCGGCAAAAAAAATTGCAAATAAACAAAAAACAAAAATAGGTGTGTTACTTTTTGATCCGCATCCACGGAAATATTTTAACAAAAATATTAAAAGTTTCTTATTAACAGAGTTAAACGAACGTCTCGAAATCTTAAAATCTTACGGTATCGATTATGCAATAATAATAAAATTTAATAAAAGAATATCCTCTATGACACCTAATGGCTTTTGTAAAAAAATATTACTTAGAGGAATATCAATGAAATATATTTTAGTTGGTAAAAATTTTAAGTTTGGTAATAAACGATCAGGCGACTATAAGTTTCTTCTGAATTTTGGAAAAAAAAATCAATTTTACGTAAACCCAGTGAAATTATTAAAAACACCAAATCATCTTTTTAATAAAACAAAGATGAAAATATATTCGTCTACAAATATTAGAAAACTTATTTCAAGTGGCAATGTAAAATTGGCAAAAAATTTTTTGGGAAACAATTTTAGTATAACGTCAAAAGTTATAAAAGGAGATCAACGAGGCAGAAAAATTGGTGTTCCAACTGCTAATCTAAATATAAATGAATACGTGGTACCAAAATATGGAGTATATGCTATTGAAGCTTCATTACTTAAAAATTCAAAGAAAAGAACTCTTAAAGGAATTGCGAATTTTGGTATCAGACCAACATTTCATAAGAATTCTGAAATTTTGGAAGTTCATCTATTTAGATTTAAATTGAATATTTATAATTCTTTGCTAAAAGTCGACTTTGTTGAATTTATAAGGCATGAAAAGAAATTTTCAGGAGTAGAGGCCTTAAAAAAACAACTAAAATCAGATATATCTAAAGCACAAAAAATTCTAAATTAAGTAAAATGAACACTAAAAATGATAAAATAGATTTTAGTGAAACTCTATTTTTACCAAAGACATCCTTTGCGATGCGTGCTGGCCTACCGGAGCAAGAGCCAAAAATTCTAGATGGCTGGTCAAAGGATAATATTTATGAAAAATTAAGGGAAAAATCAAAAAGTAGAAAAAAATTCGTATTACATGATGGCCCCCCTTACGCCAATGGTCATTTACACATGGGGCACGCCCTGAATAAAATACTAAAAGACTTTGTTGTAAGATCACAACAAATGCTTGGAAATGATAGTTCTTACATTCCTGGCTGGGATTGTCATGGCTTGCCAATTGAGTGGAAAATAGAAGAGCAATATAGAGAACAGGGAAAGAATAAAGATGATGTCGATATTATAAAATTTAGAAAAGAATGTAGAGAATTTGCTGAAAAATGGATTGATATACAAAGAGAAGAATTTATTCGCTTAGGAATAAATGGAGATTGGTACTCTCCCTATACTACAATGTCATATGAGGCAGAGTCTATAATTGTAAGAGAATTTTTTAAGTTTCTTGAGAACGAAAGTTTATATCGTGGGTCAAAGCCTGTTATGTGGTCAACCGTTGAAAAGACTGCATTAGCTGAAGCTGAGATTGAATATAAAGAACATAAATCAACAACTATCTGCGTAAAGTTCCCAGTAAAAGAGAGTTCAGATACAAATTGTCAAGACGCATCCGTAATTATATGGACAACAACTCCATGGACAATTCCAGGAAACAGAGCAATTGCTTACAGTAAATCAATAACGTATTCAATGTTTGAAGTAGTAAGTTTAGAAGAACACAGTACTTTACAAGTTGGAGATAAAATTATAATTGCAGATGAACTTTTAGATAATGTAAAAGTTCAATGCAAAATTAGAGAATTAAAAAAAATATCAGAAGTAAAAAACTTAGACAAAATTATTTGTAATCACCCTTTTAAAAAATCTGGTTATGATTTTGAGGTAAGAATTTTTGATGCTGATTTTGTTACTTTGGAGCAAGGCACGGGTTTCGTTCATATAGCACCTGGCCATGGAGCTGATGACTATAATTTGGGTATTACAAATGGTATCGAAGTTCCTGATACAGTAGATGAAAATGGTGAATACTTTCCCCACGTACCATTATTTAATGGTAAAAAGATTTTTAATGAAGATGGATCAGATGCTGATGCAAACGTAGCAGTTATCATTGAGCTAAAAAAGCATAAAAATTTAGCAGGCAAGGGTTCATTGCGTCATAGCTACCCTCATTCATGGAGATCAAAAGCTCCTGTCATCTTTAGAAATACTCCACAATGGTTCATCAGTATGGAAAAAAATCAATTGAGAGAAAAAGCGTTGAACGAAATTGAAAAGGTTAAATGGTATCCAAAACAGGGAAAAAATAGAATTTATTCAATGATTGAAGAAAGACCTGATTGGGTAGTGTCAAGACAACGGGCATGGGGCGTACCTTTATCTATCTTTTACAATATTAAAACAGGAAAGCCGCTGGTTGATAAAGAAATAAATGAAAAAATTATTAAACTTTATGAAAAAGAAGGGTCAGATGCGTGGTTTAAATATTCAAAAGAAGAATTATTAGGTTCAAATTATAATCCGGAAGAATATAAAAAAGTTAATGATATTTTAGATGTATGGTTTGACTCAGGCTGTACACATGCATTTGTTTTAGATGGAAAAAATGATCAAATCTGGCCGGCATCTATTTATCTTGAAGGAACAGATCAACACAGAGGTTGGTTTCATTCATCACTTTTAGAATCTTGTGGCACAAGAGGTGTTGCGCCTTATGAGTCTGTTTTAACTCATGGATTTATACTTCATGAAGATGGCCTAAAGATGAGTAAATCATCATCCAATACTGTCTCGCCAGCAGAGGTCATTGAAAAATCAGGCGCTGACATACTAAGGCTCTGGGTAGCAAGCAGTGATTACTCTGAGGATTTAAAGATCGGGCCTGAAATCATAAAAAGCAACATTGATAGCTATAGAAGACTTCGCAATACACTTCGTTTTATTTTAGGTAATTTATCAGATTTTGATCAAGACGAGAAAGTATCTGTGGATGAACTTGATGAATTAGATTTATATATTTTATCAGAATTAGAGAGTTTAAAAAAAGAAGTTATCTCAAACTATAAAATATTTGAGTATCAAAAAGTTTTTTCTGCGATATTTAATTTTTGTACAAACGACTTATCATCTTTCTATTTTGATGTAAGAAAAGATACTCTTTATTGTGATTCAAAAAATAACAAAGTAAGAAAATCTACTCGCACTGTTCTAGATATTTTATTTCATGATTTATTAAGTTTGCTTGCACCAATACTCTGTTTTACCACTGAAGAAGCCTGGCAAAGTCGGTTTGGATTTGAAAACAGCATACATGAAAAAGATTTTCCAAAATTAAATGATACTTTAATAAATAAAAATTTATCAACTAAATGGGCAGTGTATAAAAAATTAAGAAAGGTCATTAACGGAGCAATCGAAGTGAAGAGAAAAGAAAAAGTTCTTGGATCCAGCCTTGAAGCCTCTGTTAAACTTTACATATCTAAAGATGAAATCGAAAAGATTGACCAAAAAGTATTAGAAAATATTTCAATTATTAGTGAATTAGAAATTGTAAATGAAAAGCCCTCAAGTGACAGCTTTATATCTGAACTAGATAAAAACATCGGAGTGCATGTAAGTAAAACCGATGGTGAAAAATGTGAGCGCTGTTGGAAATATTTTTCTAATTTAAAAGGTAACGTTTGCTATAGATGTCAAGAAGTGCTTAGTAAATGATACAAACCATTGGAAGATTTATATTTTTAATACTGGTTATTTTTGCAGCTGATCAACTCTCAAAGTTTTATGTAATCAATGTTTATAACATTGATGTATCAAATCTCAGTTCACAATATTTAACATCAATAAATAAATATCTTAATTTTCACTTGATATGGAATAAGGGCTTTGCATTTGGAATATTTCAAAATGAAATTTCGATGGTTAATTATATTTATATGTTTGTTATGGCGATAATTGCTATAGCAGTATTTTTTTATGCAATAAGTATTAATAAAAAAATTTATTATTATGGATTTAGTTTAATTATAGGAGGAGCGTTGGGTAACCTGCTCGACAGATATCAATATTCTGCCGTATTAGACTTTATAGATTTACATTATAACAATTATCATTGGTATGTATTCAATATAGCTGATATAAGTATCACGCTTGGCTGTATTTTGATTATTTTACTTGAGTTGTTCTCAAAAAAAGAAAATGATAAAACCGTTAAAAATGATACGTAACTATTTAATTATATTTTTTTTATTAATTTTTGCTGCTTGTACTAACAATACAGTCAGAGATTACACATCATTAAAGCAAAAAGCACTAGAGATACCTCCTGATTTTGAACTAACCCCACCAGTTGTTGGCGAAGAGGAAGTAGAGGAGGCCGCGCCTACAGGTGAGTCAGCTGAAGATATTCAAGATATCATTACACAAGACTCATCCACCAGCGTGCCTAGTAATGCTGATACATCATCCTTAGACGAATTTATTGATAATAATTTTGGAAACGAGGATCAAAATATAAATAATTCAACTTTACCTGAGGATCCTATTAATGAGGTAATTGAAGATTCACTTGTTGAAAGTAATGAATTAGACGTTGTAACAAATGACGATAGCATTTTAGATACAACTGATAATATTGGTTTGAGCGAGGAAGAGTTTTTGGAAGGAATATCAAACACAGACGAAATTACAACACTTCCTGAAGAAGATCAGCTTAAGCCAGAAATAATTGATGAAACAATGTATGATGATGCTCCTAGTTTTGATGAAAACGAAGATTTGAATGATCTTCTTAACAGGGTGGATGACTTACTTAACTCATATCAAAATTAATTATTCTATAAATGTTTAAGTTTTTTAGAGATCCAAAATGGTTTTTATGGGCATACATCGGTTCAGCTATTATCTTATCATCTCTGTGGGTTCAGGTTCAAATTGATGTAAAAATTAATGAATGGTTTGGTGAGTTTTACGACATGATACAGGAAGCATTGTCTGCTCCTTACGCCATTACAATTGAAGAATATTGGGCAAGTTTATTATCCTTTATAACACTAGCGGGAATGTATGTAGCAGTTGCAGTCCTTGTAAGTTATTTTACTAATCACTTTTTATTTAGATGGAGAACTGCCATGGTTGAGTGGTATCACTCTGTCTATGATAAGGCGCGTAAGATTGAGGGTGCGTCACAAAGAGTTCAAGAGGATACCATAAAGTTTTCAAGAATTATGGAGTCTCTTGGTACAAGTTTGATTGAAGCTTTAATGATCCTGGTAGAATTTATGCCAATACTGTTTGGCTTGAGTATTGGAATTCCAATATTTTTCTTTGGTGAATGGGAGTATGGTCTAGTCGTTGGTGCATTATTATGGTCTATAGGAGGAACATTATTTTTAATTGGACTTGGTTTAATTTTAAGGCTTGTTGGTATTGAATACGATTTACAAAAACAAGAAGCGGCATACAGAAAAATGTTAGTAATTGCTGAAGATGATGAAACGGTAAGACCAAAAACCCTTGAGGAATTATTTGATGATGTAAGGCAAATTCATTTTTTAAGTTATATAAGATATTTATATTTCGATATTGGTCGTATTGCATTTTTACAGGCAAATGTTTTATCAGCTTATGTATTTTTAGCCCCTGCAATTGTTGCCGGGGTAGTTACTCTTGGTGTAATGCAGCAAATAATCAGGGCATTTGGTAGAGTTGAGGGGTCAATGCAATATCTTCTTAAAGCCTGGCCAACAATTATTGAACTCGCAAGTGTTTATAAAAGATTGAGAGAGTTTGAAAGGCAAATAGATCAAGCAACCGTAACAGCTGGTCAGGAAGTACGATGATGAATTATCCATTTCTTGATTTTGATAAGCTTGAAAACTCATATTCCGAATCGTTAGGGATACTGGATCAAAGCTTTAATAAAATTTTAGTAGTCGGTATAGGTGGCTCTTCTCAGGGATCAAAAGCAATTAATCATTTTTTAAATGAAAAACGTGTTCAATATGTTGATCATTTAAATTCTGTTAAGATTAATGAATTGTTAGACAATACTCAACTAGATGAGACTGGTTTCATTTTCGTATCAAAATCAGGACAAACATCTGAAACGTTAACCATATTTGAATATATGATCAAAAAACTAGATGGGAATATTGATTTTTCAAAAAATTTCTATTCGTTTACAGAAAATGCGTCTTCTCCACTAAGAGACTTGTCTATACAAAAATCAATAAAAACTATTGAACTAAGCAACGAAATTGGAGGCAGATTTTCAATTTTTAGTAATAATAGCCTTATCCCCAGTTTTTACTTTAATAAAGATCTGTGCACTGAGTTTTTAAATGGAGGAAGAAAAGCATTAGAAGATAAAGACCAAATAAAGAATATGGCTGAGGAAGATTTTAAAAGAATAAAAAATGGAAAGAATATATTTGCTTATTTAATTTATGGTGATGAGCTTATTGAAATTGGTAATTGGCGAAAACAATTATATGCGGAGTCATTGGGTAAAAAGGCCAAAGGTCTTCTACCTGTAGTATCTGAAATGCCAAAAGACCAGCACAGTCTCTTACAATTATATCTAGATGGACCCAAAAATATTTTTTTTGAAATTATGGGTATGGAATACTCAAAAATGAATATGATTAATATCACACTTTCAAATCATCTTGATGCCATGAGTAAATCGTTATCAAAGATAAATGAGAATACTAGTAAACATATTTTTAAAGATAAAGATATGAGTAAGATCGGCCATTTTTTTGGAACAGAAATGTTAAGGGTTATCTATCTTGCTCAATTATTAGAAGTTGACCCCTTTACTCAAGATGCAGTTGATATTCAAAAGGGTTATTTAAATTAATTTAAAAAAACTAAATTTAGAATTACCTAATTCTTTTTCACGTAAAAGTATTATTTCTGAGAGTTCGATGTGTTTAGATTTTTTTTCTTCCTCTAAGATGATTATACTGTCTTTTTCTAATAAGTTTTTTTTAATAATATTTTTAATTGCTCTGAGTCCAAGATTTTTCCCATACGGTGGATCTATATAAGCAAGATTGAACTTTGTAGCTTCAGAATACTCTTCAAATGAACAAGCATTTTCAGATATAACAGCTATCTTTTCTAAATACCCCAGCTTGTTTGCGCTTTTATAAATTATATCTATCATTTGTTGATTGTTCTCTACCATGGTTGCGTGTTTAGCACCACGTGACAAAGCTTCAAAGCTAAATGAACCAGTGCCAGCGAAAAGATCAATTACTTTTGCTTCTTCAAGACTAAAGTTAACTTTTACCAATTCTTTTCCATGCGTTAAAAGATTAAAAATGGTTTCCCTATTTTTGTCTG